>JAJYLE010000078.1 GCA_021788025.1 Nitrospirota bacterium | reverse complement strand
CACGTAGGGATAGCGATGGGCACCGGCACAGACGTTGCCATGGAGAGCGCGGGCGTTACCCTTGTAAAAGGCGACCTGCGGGGCATAGTGCGCGCCATCCGCCTTAGCCGGGCGGCCATGCGCAATATAAAACAGAACCTTTTCTTCGCCTTCGTTTACAATTCCATCGGCGTGCCAATCGCGGCGGGCATTCTGTATCCCTTTGCCGGGATACTCCTTAGCCCCGTAATAGCCGCGGCGGCGATGAGCTTCAGCTCGGTTTCAGTGATAGGCAATGCCTTGCGGCTGCGGAGCGCAAGGATTTAACAATGTGAAATACTGCTGCGCTGCACTTGCAGCCGGAAGCGGTTTTGAGATGGGCACTAAAAGATCGAGCGGATCCTTCCTGTCCTCTTGTCGATGGCAACCACATCCAGCGGTTTATTATTGCTGCCTTTAACAGTGGCCTCGAAAAAACCGCTTCTGTCTATGACATTTGCCACGCTTACCTTTTGAGGAAGATAAAACTCCCTGATCATGCTGGCCGCATCTCCAGCCGTTTTTACCGGGCTTACAGCCCCGTACCAGCCCCGGCCCGCCCCTTTGCAATATCCCCCAAAAGGGCTGCAACAGCACCTCATCCCGCAGCTTTGCATCGTATGCCGGGGCAAATACGAATAGACCAGAAGCCCCGCTAAAACAAGAATTACAGGTACAAATATTAAATACGGCAGCGCTTTTTTTGTCCCGGGCTTCATGCCCATTACAATACCTTTGAAATGTAAAGAACTTATGTAGAATGTTTAATGTTAATCCGGCAGGAACATCCTGAACGAAGTCCCCTTGCCTTCCTCACTCCAAACCTCTATGCGCCCTTCGTGGGCAGCAACAAGTTCCTTGACGATGGCAAGGCCAATACCTATGCCCCCTTCGCTGGACTTATAGAACCTCTCGAAGATAAACGGCAGGGCGTCCTTGCCGATACCGCGGCCGTTGTCCAGCACCTCAATGCAAACGCCCCCGCCGCACTTCCCGGCCGTTACAGCAACCTTCCCGCCTTTGTGCACGGCCTTAAGCGCGTTGCTTACCAGGTTAATGATTATCTGGCTCAGCTTTTCAGGGTCTGCATTTGCGTTTAAATCATCGGGGCATGATATTTCGAGGGTGGCCTGCATGTCCAGGATGATGCCAGCAAAGGTCTTCTTTATATTTTCCAGAAGCGGACTGAGCCTGACTTCCTTTTTTTGCGGAAAGACGGCCCCGGCCTGTGCCCGCGAGAGGTCTTCCATGCCCTCAAGAAACCCTTCAAGCCGCACTGTCTCATCGTACAGGGACTGGAGCTGCCCCTTATCATTTGGTATAAGCCCGTCCATCATGCCCGCCAGCTCGCCCCTCATTGCGGCCAGAGGGGTCCTGATCTCGTGCGTGACGTTGCCTAAAAGTTTTTTTCTCAGCTGTTCCTGGGCCTCAAGGAACTTTGCCGCCCGGTTGAAAGCGGCCGCAAGCCTTGCAACTTCATCCCGGCCCGAAACCGGGTAACGGGAAAAATCCCCTCTGGTTATGCCTTCCGCAGAGTCCGCAAGCCGCTTCAGAGGGTTTGTAAGCCTTTTTGAAAAAAGTATGCTCAATATAAACGCGATGCCGCCCAGCCCTATCACCGAAAACACAAGGAATTGGCTGGAGCGCCTGATAAATACGGTCTCCCTTTCCGGCCCCAGGAACCCGGCCTCCAGGCTGCCAATCTGCCTGCCGTTAAGAAACAGGGGATACAAATAAAACCGGGACGGCCCGCTGCGCATATCCAGACGGGAGATGGAAACCACCCTCTTTTGGATTACAGGGGCAAGGGCGGCAAGCGCCTTGTCCGAACCGGCAAGAAGCGCGTGCTGATTATCAAAAAGACGGATTTTAAAACCCATCATCAGCGCCCATATTGCGTCTCTGTCCGCGGCCTGCCTGTTCCAGGCGGCATTTTTTTCATATGAGGATTCCAGGTCCGCAATTACCCAGTAAACCCTGTCTTCCATCTGTCCGTTTTCGTAATCGCGGAAGTCCCGTATCATCAACTGCCTTAATGTGAAGGCCGCCGCAAGGGCGATTAAAACCACAACCAGAAGCAGCACGAAAAATTTTTGCCAGAGGCTCTTAAACATCACGGTCCGCTTCGAATCTGTAGCCCACCCTGTGCACCGTGACTATAAGCGCCGGGTTTCTTGGATCGTCCTCAATCTTCTGCCTTATGTTTTTGATGTGAACATCAATAGTGCGGTCAAACCCCTCAAATTGATGGCCAAAGGCCTTTTCGATCAGTTTCTCCCGCGTAAGCACCCAGTGAGGCGAGGATGCAAAGGCCAGCATTATACTGAACTCACTTGGGGTAAAATCTACCGGGACGCCGCGCTTCCTGACTTCGTGTTTTTGCCCGTCAACACTGATAAGGCCCTGATTGAAGCTCATCGCAGGAGCGGCAGCCTCCCTGGCGGCAGCCCTTTTAAGCAGGGCCTTCACCCGGTATGCCATCTCACGCGGGTTGAAAGGTTTTACTATATAATCGTCCGCCCCAAGCGCAAACCCGGCCACTCTCTCTTCAGGGGCTGATTTGGCCGTAAGCATTATAACGGGAATGTCCGCAAGCTTTTTGATCTCGCCAAAAAGGTCTTCCCCGGCCATATCCGGCAGCATCAGATCCAGAATTACCATGGAGGGCAGTTCCTTGGCCAGGGCGGCAATGGCGTCGCGTCCTTTAGAGGCAACGGTTATCCTGTAACCGGCCTGCTCAAGATAAACCTTTACAACCCTGGCTATCTTCCAGTCGTCTTCAACAACGAGAACGGAAAATACGTCATCGGGCATTTATTTTATTATAATGGATAGGCTTCATTTTAAATGGGGGGGATGGGAAATTTGCGGGGGCCGCGATTTTCAGTTCTAAATTTCTTTCATAACTCCTTAATATCACCGGGGTAATCTTTATCAAAACGGCTTATTGGAGGCAATATGAAAAAAAGGTTTTTACTGCTTCTTGCGTTACCCGCTGTTTTGCTTCTGGTGGCCCCGGCATTTGGCGCGGGCTTGAATGTAACCAGGCCGGCGGGAGACCTTAAAGTGAATTTCACCATGGATCAAACCCCTGCTGCCGGCAGGAATACGGCAACGGTCCGGTTAACGGACAAATCCGGAAAGCCCGTTACCGGCGCCCTGGTAAGGGTTTACTGGATGATGCCCCCGATGGGGTCCATGGCCCGTATGGAAGGTCACGCGGACGCCGCACGCTCCGGAAGCGAGTACCACGCGGTAATGAATCTGGAGACCTCCGGCACATGGCACATTATGGTAAAAGTTAAGCGCGCAGGCAGGCTGCTGCCGCCTGCAAGGTTCGATATAATCGCCCGGTAGGCAAATGAACGGTAAACTACTCTGGCTGGCGCTTCTGGCCGCAGCGGTGATCATTTCCCAGGCAATTGGGGCCGCTGCTACAGGGCAGGCTCAGCCTGTGCCCCCCGAATCCGCGCCTGCGGTCCGGCTTCAGGCGCTTGTAGACGAGGCGCTGGCCAACAACCCCGGCGTAGCCTCTTCCGGCCTGCTTGTCTCGGCACGCAGGCACAGGATACCCCAGGCAAAGAGCCTGCCGGACCCGATGGTCTCGTTTGGCTATCAAAACGAGGGATGGGACAGATATTCCTGGGGGGACAGGCAGATGGCACAGTGGATGTTCGGGGCATCCCAAAAGTTCCCCTTCCCGGGAAAACTTGGATTACAGGGAAAAATCGCAAACGAGGACGCGCTTTCCGCTGAACAGTCTTATGAAGATATAAAACTGCAAATAACCAGACGTGTAAAGGACCTGTATTATGACCTCCTGCTCAACTACAAGGGCCTGGACATCATTAACCAGAGATACGGCCTTTTTACGGAGCTTGAGAGGGCGGCGCTGGCGCGCTACTCCGCCGGGCTGGCCCCTCAGGAAGAAGTGATACTGGCGCAAACGGAAAAATACACGCTGCTTGAAAAGAAACAGGAGATAACGCAAAAAATAACCGCGGACAACGCAATGCTTGCTTCCGTGCTGGGCAGGTCCGGGACCGGAGTTTCAATCGGCAGGCCGGAGGAAACCGTATATTTTCTGAACGCCGCAACAGCTGCCCCCCTGGTTAACGCCGCTGTAAGCAACAGCCCCAGAATAAAAGCGCTGCAACGGATGGTGGATAAGGCCGGGGCCGAAGTGGCCTTTGCCAAAAAACAGTATTACCCGGATTTTACCGTTGCCGGCCAGGTGGACAAAAAAGCCGGAGCTTACATGGACGACTGGAGCCTCGTAACATCCGTAAACATCCCCCTTTATTACAAAACAAAACAGAGGGAGGCGGTGGAAGAGGCCGGAAGCCTTCTTGCGAAGGCGAAAGAAGACCTGCAGGCCGGCAAGCTTTCCATATCGTCTGATATCGAAAATTATTTCTCCGTTGCCGGGTCCTCGAAAAATCTTATGCAATTATACAAGGATGGGCTTGTGCCCAAAACTTATCAGGATTTCGAGTCCGCCCTGTCCGGCTACACGGCAGGCACGGTTTCCGCCCTTACAGCCATAAACAGGCTGAAGGCGCTCCTGGACTATGAATTCAAGTACTGGCAGCAGTTCACCGAAAGGCAAAAGGCCATAGCCGGAATAGAGGCACTTACCGGAAGGACCTCTTATATAACAGAGGGGGGCGCAAATGGGAACCAATAAAAAAGTTGTACTTGCCATTTTTATTATGGCCGCCATTATCGCGGGCGGATTGTTCATATATAAGGTTAAAAGCCATAAACCGGCGGCCGCACAGCAGGCGGCCCAGGCCGCTGCCGTTCAAAATTCCGCCGGCTCAAATTCCGCCGTTTCCGATAACGGCGGCTGGGGAGGCGATTCCGGCTGGGGAGAGGAAAATGGAGCATCCGGCGAAGCGCCTTCCGTGCACATCTCGCGCGCCAAACGGCAGCTTATAAACGTGAAGACAACCGCGGCTGAAATAGAGCCGCTTCAAAAGACGATACGCGCCACGGGCGTGGTCACTTATGACGAGACCAGGCTAGCCACCGTAAACACGAAGGTAGAGGGCTGGATTGAAAAGCTATATGTGGATTATACGGGGATGTACGTCAAAAAGGGCCAGCCCCTCGCCACAATCTACAGCCCGGAGCTTTACGCCACACAGCAGGAGTATTTAAACGTGCTTAAGTGGGCCGGCCAGGGTAAAGGCCAAACGGGCGGCTCAATAGGCCCGATGCTCTCAAAAGACGCGGCGTCCCTGGTAACAGCCGCAAGGCGCAGGCTTGAACTTTACGACATTCCGAAAAGCGAGATAAGACATATCGAGACCACAGGCAAACCCATCCGGGACCTGACTATTTACAGTCCAGTAAGCGGCTATGTTGTGGAGAAGGATGCCGTAAACGGCATGAAGGCGGAACCCGGCCAAACGTTATTCAATGTGGCTGATCTTTCCAGGGTATGGATACTGGCGGATGTCTTCGAGGATGACCTTGCCCTGATAGGCACGGGGCAATGGGCAGATATTACCATTGGGGCCTTCCCGGGGAAAATCTTCAGGGCAAAAATAGACTATGTGTATCCTTCCATATCCGGGCAGACAAGGACTGCAAAGGTAAGGTTTTCAATCCCCAATCCAGACCTAAAACTGAAACCGCAGATGTATTCAGACGTGCTAATTCAGGCAGACATGGGCAAAAGGCTGGTGATACCCGCAAGCGCCGTAATCGACACCGGGGTAAGGCAGATTGTTTACGTGGACCAGGGGCAAGGCAATTTTGAGCCCCGGGCAATTACCACGGGCATAAAAACCGATACGCTGGACGAGGTGCTAAGCGGGCTTAAGCCAGGCGAAAAAGTGGCTTCTCAGGCCGCCTTCCTGATAGATTCGGAATCCAGGCTGGAAGGGATAACCCAGTAGGGCGCCCATGATAAGGAAGATAATCGAGCTAAGCGCCAGAAACAGGCTGCTTGTCTTCATAATGTTTATCTTCCTTGTTACATGGGGGATATACTCGCTTAAACGGACACCTCTGGACGCCCTGCCGGATTTAAGCGACACCCAGGTAATCGTCTACACGCAATGGACGGGCAGAAGCCCTGATCTTGTTGAGGACCAGGTTACCTACCCTATTGTCTCCACTCTGCTTGCCGCCCCCGGCGTAAAGGCCGTAAGGGGGTTTTCCTATCTCGGGTCCTCTTTTGTCTATGCCATCTTCAAAGAGGGCACGGACATCTACTGGGCAAGAAGCCGCGTGCTTGAATACCTGCAATCGGTTAAATCAAAACTTCCGGCGGGGGTAAACCCGCAGCTTGGCCCCGACGCTACCGGCGTGGGCTGGGGTTTTGAATATGCCCTGGTGGACAAAACCGGGCAGCACGATTTATCGCAACTCAGGTCATTGCAGGACTGGAACATAAAACTTGCGCTTGACAGCGTGCCAGGCGTGGCCGAAGTGGCCAGCATCGGGGGGTTTGTAAAACAGTACCAGATAAACGTAGACCCTAACAGGCTGCTGGCATACAACATACCGCTTACCAATGTGCTTGCCGCCGTAAGGAAGGGCAACCTGGATGTGGAAGGAAGGGTGCTGGACATGTCCGGGGTGGAATACATGGTGCGCGGCAGGGGATATATAAAAAATCTTGACAGCCTCCGCTATATGCCGGTTGGCACGGACGGAGATGGCACTCCCATTTATTTGAAGGACGTGGCCACTGTTGGCATAGGCCCGGAGATGAGGCGCGGCGTCGCGGACCTGAACGGCCAGGGCGAAGTGGCCGGCGGAATAGTGGTGGTCCGCTTCGGACAGAACGTCCTTGATGTAATCAACCGCGTTAAACAGAAGATAAACACGGAGATTGCCCCCTCTCTGCCAAAGGGGGTAAAGGTGGTAGTCACTTATGACAGAAGCGATCTTATTCACCGCTCCATAGATACGCTTAAGTGGGAGATTGTCAAGCTCTCCGTTGCGGTCAGCGTGGTGTGCCTTGTCTTCCTTCTGGATTTCCCAAGCGCGCTTGTGGTAATAGTTACCCTGCCCATAGCCATAATCATGTCTTTCATCTGCATGCGCTATATCGGGGTTACCTCCAATATCATGAGCCTGAGCGGCATAGCCATAGCGATAGGGGCCATGGTGGACGCGTCGATAATAATGGTGGAAAACGCCCACAAGAAAATCGAGGAATGCGAGGCCTGCGCAAGGGACATAACAAGGACAAACATGATACTTGAGGCCGCCATGGAGGTGGGCCCTTCCCTGTTCTTTTCGCTGCTGGTGATAACGGCCGGGTTTTTGCCGGTGTTTACGCTTCAGGAACAGGCGGGAAGGCTTTTTAAGCCGCTGGCCTACACCAAAACCTTTGCCATGCTGTTTGCCTCTTTTATAGCCGTAACGCTTACCCCAGTTTTGATGACCATGCTTATCAGGGGAAAGATAAGGCCGGAGGAGAAGAACCCCGCAAGCAGATGCCTGCACAAGGTTTACGAGCCGGTTGCAAGATTCGCCCTGCGGCACAAGTACGTGGTTATAATAGCCGCCTCGGTTATTCTGGCCGTTACCTATATTCCATGGAGCAGGCTTGGTTCAGAGTTCATGCCGCCTCTTTATGAAGGCTCTATCCTGTATATGCCCGTTACGCTGCCCGGGGCGTCCATAGGGGTTTCCTCAAGGCTCCTTCAGTTGCAGGACAGGATATTAAAGGAATTCCCGGAGGTAACCACTGTTTTCGGCAAGGCCGGCAGGGCCGATACGGCCACCGATCCGGCCCCGATGGAGATGTTTGAAACCATTGTGAATTTGAAGCCCGAAAACCAGTGGCCCAAGGGGATGACCCTTGAGAAGCTTGAGGACCAGATGAACAACAGGCTTCAGATACCCGGCACCTCAAACGATTTTACAATGCCTATTAAAACACGGATAGACATGCTTGCAACCGGTATCAAAACGCCGGTGGGCATAAAAATACTTGGCCCGGACTTAAACGTAATAGACTCCATTGGGCAGAAGGTAGAGGCCCTGCTTAAGGGCGCGCCCGGCTTGCGAAGCGTATATGCGGAGAGGGCAAGTTCCGGCTATTTTCTGGATATAACCGTGGACCGCGCCGCAGCCGCCAGGTACGGGCTTTCGGTTGTGGACGTGCAGGACATAATCCAGTCCGCCATAGGCGGAGAGGACCTTACAACAACTATTGAGGGGCGGGAGCGTTATCCCGTGGACGTAAGGTACAAGCGCGGCCTGCGCGATGATCTTAACAAATTGAAACACGTTCTGGTGCCGGTGGCCATGCCGCTTCAGGGGGCAATGGAAGCCGGGGCCGCAGGCATACCCGGAACGTCACTGCCGGGGCAGGCGGGCTTTACAGTTCCCGGAATGTATCCGGCAGGCGGCTATGCCAAACCGCCCGTTGCCCAGGTGCCACTTGGGGAGCTTGCGGATTTCAAATTCGCAAAGGGCCCCTCAATGATTAAAAGCGAGGCCGGATTTCCCGTTTCATACGTTTACATAGATTACGGGGGCGGCAATACCGGCGGGTTTGTAAAGGAGCTTCAGGCAAGGCTGAAGCCGCTTGTGCTGCCTGCCGGGTACAGGCTTGAGTGGAGCGGCGAATACCAGTACATGCAGGAGACGGCCAGCAGGCTGAAGATGGTAATTCCGCTTACGGCCCTGATCATTTTCGTGCTGATCTTCCTGAACACAAAATCCGTGATCAAGTCCTTTATAGTCCTTTTGGCAGTGCCTTTTTCGCTGGTGGGCTCGTTCTGGTTTTTATACCTGCTGCACTACAACATGAGCACGGCCGTATGGGTGGGCCTTATAGCCCTGGCCGGTCTGGATGCGGAAACAGGCGTGGTGATGCTCCTGTATCTGGAGCTTGCGTATAAGGAAAGGTTTGAAAAGGGGCTTATGAGCAGCATGGCGGACCTGCGGGAGGCCGTTATGAACGGCGCTGTAAAAAGGATAAGGCCAAAGGTAATGACCGTAAGCGTGATACTTGCCGGGCTTATACCCGTGATGTTCAGCCACGGGGCGGGCTCCGACGTAATGAAGCGCATAGCTGCCCCCATGATAGGCGGCGTGGTCACATCGACTATCCTTGAGCTTATAATCTACCCGGTTATTTACACCTTCTGGCGCGGGCGGGGGCTTGGCAAGCCGCAGTGCGATGACAAACAGGCCGCAATTGTCTGCAGTCTGGACCAGAGGACTTAAAAATTATTACCTGATGGAAGACTTTACCGGCATTACCGGGGCGTTTATGCCTGCGGGCACTGCACGGGTTTCCTTGGGATAATATTTAACCGGAAGCGCATACCACGGCCCGGTCCTGGCCCGGCTGAAATACCAGTTTTGCTGCCACAAATAATAATAAAGGCCGTTAAAAAAATATACCGGCCTGCCGGTCTGGAGCAAAAGCGGCGGCAAGGGCGAAAGAGACTTTTTTATCTCTTCCGGCGGCGCGCCTTTTTCAATTCGCGGCGCCTTGCCTATAACAAGCCCGGCTGGCAGAGGGCCCAGGTATTTGTGCTCGGAATATACAGGGGTCTGCGGCTGATACGAAAAATGATGGCATGCGGCGTTTAAAAACGGTACGGCAAGCAGACTTGCAAAAAGAACATACCTTTTCATATTCAGATTGTATCAGCTTTTGCGCGGGCCGCCAGTGATAATCAGGCTTTAAACGGGCTCACGCCAAATTTTTTCAGTGTTGTGGCAAGCTGGCCTAAAGGCAGGCCCACCACGTTAAAAAAATCCCCTTCCATCTTCCTGACAAAAATGGAGCCAAGCCCCTGTATTGCGTACGCCCCGGCCTTGCCTATTGGCTCGCCTGTTTTTATGTAGCCCTCTATCTCGCCATGGTCAAGCCGTCTGAACCAGACCTTCGTTTCGCAGGCCGCGGAAATCAGTTTGCCAGTCAAGCAATCCATCACGGAATAGCCGGTCACAACGATATGCCGCCTTCCGCTTAAGGCCCGAAGCATCGCCCTGGCCTCTGCCGCATCGTTTGCCTTGCCAATATATCTGCCGTCAATTACTATGAACGTGTCCGCCGCGATTATTAAAGCGTCCTTCCCTTTCCGCCTTTCCGCAACGGCAGTTGCCTTCTGCCTGGAAAGCAGGCGGGCAAGCCTTTGGGGCGGCATGCCGGCGTGCATCGTTTCCTCCACGCCGCTTTCCTCCACGGAAAACCGCAGCCCCGTCAATCCCAGAATCTCCTTCCTTCTTTCCGAAGCGGAAGCAAGTATTATCTTTTTTCCCCTGTTTTGCGCCTTATGCATTTCTGCCCGCCGCAAAACCGGACGCCCATGCCCAGTGCAGATTAAATCCGCCAAGCTGGCCAGTTACATCCATCACTTCCCCGGCAAAAAAAAGGCCCGGCACCTTCACGCTCTCCATCGTCCTGGAGGAAAGCTCTTTGGTGTCCACGCCGCCCGCCGTCACCTCGGCCGTTTTGTATCCTTCGGTGCCTGAGGGCTGAATGGCCCAGTTATGCAGTTCATCGGCGGCCTTTTCAAGCCTCCTGGCCGGATATTGATTCAGAGGCTTTGAATTCAAAAACAGCTCGCACCATTTCATAGCCAGCCGGCGGGGCAGCAGGCCGGAGAGGTAATTATGCATCCGGGTGTTTTGCGCCCTGTCTTTTACCAGCATATTTTTTAAATCCATGCCGGGCAAAAGGTCTATCGAAAGCCCGCCGCCAGTCCAATATAAGGAGGCCTGCAAAATAGCCGGGCCGCTCAACCCCTTATGAGTAAAAAGCGTCTCCCCGCTGACAAGTTTTTTCTTCCCCTTGCTTTCATACCGGATTACAGTCTCAAGGGATATGCCGCTTAATCCGCCGTATCTCTTCATGTCCTCCTGGTTGAATATAAAGGGTACAAGGGCAGGCCTTGCCGGCGTGATCCTTAACCCGAACCGCTCCGCTATTTTAAAGCCAAGATTCGTGGCCCCAAGCTCCGGATAAGAAAGCCCGCCGGTTGCCACCACCAGCGATTCAGCATCAAACTGTCCATCTTCAATGTTTACGGAAAACCGCCCGGCCTTTTTTCTTATGCCGCCTATTTTAACGCCGGTAATTATGGCCGCGCCGCTGTCATTGCATCGCCGGACCAGCAAATCCAGAAGCTGCCGGGCCCGCCCGTCCAAAAACATTTTCCCGCTTTCCTCCTCGTGGGACTGCACGCCGTGACTTTCAAGCAACTGGATGATAGCGGAAGGCGGAAATCCCGCCAGCGCGGATTTCGTGAAATGGGGGTTTTCCGAAAGGTAATTTTCAGCAGAGACATTTAGGTTAGTGAAGTTGGCGCGGCCCCCGCCGGAGACAAGCACTTTTCTGCCGGGCTTGCCATGCTCCAGGATTATCACCCGCCGGCCGCGCCTGGCGGCTTCGGACGCGCACATCAGCCCCGCCGCCCCGGCCCCGGCAATAAGCACATCGCATTTCATCTGAATATATTAAAGCATGCGCCAGTTATTGCCTTACAATCACGGACGCGCTGGCGTCAAACGGGTTTGTCCTGACGGCCAGCGAGAAAAGATAAGGATATTCCTTTTTAAGGTGTTTCATGTAGTAGAGCCATTCAAGCACCAGCAGGTGATAAGCCCTCTGGATGTCCCCGGCCAGGTGCATGTAATCGCTTTCAGGCAGGCCGGACATGCTTTTTCTGTGGCTGAGTTCGTCAGCCACATGGAAAACGGCAAGAAGCGCGTCCGTAAAGGAGTCGTGCTCCACAAGGGACGGGTTCTCCAGCATCGACAAAAGAGCTTCCCTCTTGCCCAGCAGAAAGCGCTTCAGACTTTCCAGCTTCTCCGGCCCCACATCAACATGGTACTTATGCGCCCTGAATATGTTTATTGCCGAGGCAAACCGGTTGTTGTCCCATGCGTCAGAGGTGCGCAGTTCATTGCTGATGGAGGCGGGCAACGGCCCGAACTCCAGGAAAAAGACCAGGAGGTCCGTGCCTGCCTCGTTGAAAAACGTGCCTATCACCATATTAATCTTCCGCATTACATCCTGTTTTTCCCTGAAGGCAAGCAGCCGGTCCAGTATTATCGTAACCAGCAGGACCTCTATGGGAAGAAAGGCAAGGTTTTGCAACTTGCAAAACC
>JAJYLE010000077.1 GCA_021788025.1 Nitrospirota bacterium | reverse complement strand
AATGGAAGCTGTATGGCCGTCCTTGCCTATGCCCAAAAGCACAAGATCGAAGCCGCCTTCTTCCATTACATTCCTGATCTGCCGTTCGTAATCCAGTGCGCTTTCCTCAAGAGACAGGGAGGTGTTCACCGCATGGATATTTCCGGAGAGGGCAGGCACATGGTCAAGCAGCAGGCGCCTGATCATGCCCATGTTGCTTTCCGGGCTGTCCGCCGGGACATGCCTTTCGTCCACCTGGAAGATATGAGTTTGCCCCCACACGGGATTGTCCTTCCCGGCCATCGCAAGCTCCCTGTAAAATCCAGCGGGCGTTTCTCCCCCGGATAGCGCCGCCGTAAACGAGCCTTTCTCACTGATGCGCTTTTTTGCCAGGCGCAGCCATCTGGCCGCAAGATCGCGCGCCATTTTGCCGTAGCTGGCAAAGACCATCACGGACTTCCCGTTTATGTTCAGACTATTGCCGTTCCCCCGTTTGTTATCCATTTTCTGCCGTCCCTTGCCAGAAGTTCCATCGCTGCCGCGGGGCCCCAGGAGCCCGACTTGTAATTTGGGAAATCACCGGGAGGATGAGATTCCCATTCCTTTATAATCGGGTCTACAACATCCCACATCGCCTCGACCGAGTCCTGCCGCACAAAGAGGCTCTGGTCCCCCCTTATAACATCCATCAGCAGCCTCTCATAAGGCGGCTGGAAGCTGGTCTTGAAGACCTGGGGGTAGCTGAAGACCATGTTTGTGTAATATATCTGGTTTTCCGAGTACGGATATTTAACGCCAAACCGCATCGATATGCGCTCATCGGGCTGGATGGAGAAGGTAAGAATGTTTGGCTCCATGGCGTCGCACTTCTTGCCGAAAATCCTGAGAGGGCGCTGTTTGAACTGTATGCATATCTCGGTTACCCGTTTCCTCAGCCGCTTGCCGGTGCGCACATAAAACGGAACGCCAGCCCACCGCAGGTTGTCCACGTAGAATTTTGCGGCAAAGAATGTGGGCGTAACCGAGTCCCGCGCAACGCCCGCTTCGTGCCTGTAACCCGGGACGGCGGCGCCCTTTATCTTGCCGGGGGCGTACTGTCCGCGAACAGCACATTTCCGGATATAACTTTTTTCGCACGGATGGATGGAGCGGAACACCTTCGTTTTTTCATCCCTTACAAAATCGGCCCTGAAACTTACCGGCGGTTCCATCGCAACCAGCGCCAGAAGCTGAAGCACGTGGTTCTGCACCATGTCCCTTACAACGCCCGTCTCCTCGTAAAACGGGCCCCTGCGTTCTATTCCGATGTCCTCGGCCGCGGTTATCTGCACGTTGTCCACGAAATTGCCGTTCCATATCTGCTCGAATATCACGTTTACGAACCTGAAGAACATGATATTCTGAACGGGCTCCTTGCTAAGGTAATGGTCTATCCTGTATATCTGGCCTTCGTCGAAGGCGGACGTAAGCACCGTGTTCAGTTCATGCGCCGATTCCAGGTCCCGCCCGAAGGGCTTTTCCACAACCACCCTGGAGGCAAATTCCCCCCTTGAAAGGTTGTGGGCCTTTAATTTTTCCACTATCAGCGGCATAACGCTTGGAGGCACGGCCATATAAAAAATGACGTTTTTCTTCTTGCCCGCCGCGCCCTTGTGGCCGAAACTCCGGAGCCGCTGTTTCAGCATTTCATACCCGGCGTCGTCCTCAAAGCCGGCCGCATGGTAAAAAAGGTGCTTTTCGAAATCCTGCCATTTGGCTTTATTAAAGCGCTTATCGAACTTGCGGACGGCCTTGCCCATGAACTCCCTGTATCCGGTATCGCTGTACTCAGGCATGCCTGCGGCAAGTATGGAAAAATCCGCAGGCATTTCGCCGCCCGTAAATATCTGAAGCAGCGAGGGCATCAGCTTTATCTGCGCCAGATTGCCAGCCCCGCCAAAGATTATCATAGTGAAAGGCCCCACCCTGCCAGCCTTTCCGGGTATTTCCATATCACAGCTAAGCAGGTGCTTGCTCTCGACTATTTCCCGAATCATCATTGTTTTCTGCCAGCGCCTTCCGTTTTTATATACCTGGACTCGATTTTTTCTATCTCGTCCAGCCTCCTTAAATGCCTTTCAGCTCCGGAGAATTTTGCTTCCACAAACCTTACGGCCAGTTCCTTTGCAAGCTCCTCGCCTACGACCCTCTGGCCCAAGCATAACACGTTTATATTATCGTCTTCGACCCCCTGGTGGGCGGAAAATATATCATGGCAAAGCGCCGCGCGCACGCCTGGGAACTTGTTGGCCGCAACCGACGCGCCCACGCCGCTTCCGCATACCAATATCCCACGCTCCGCCTTTTTCTCCATTATCTGCCGGGCCACAAGGGCCGAGAATTCCGGATAATCATCGCCGGGTTCCAGCCGGTGCGCGCCTACATCCATGACCTTGTGCCCTTTTTTTTTCAGGAAATTCTTCAGGACTTCCTTGAGGGCAAACCCGCCGTGGTCCGCCCCGATTGCTATCTTCATTTAATCCTCCGTCTTTACGGCCTCCTTTTTCAAGGTTTGTATGATTCTATCACCGGGCATATGGGTGTCAAGAAAAGGCGGAAGCATACCCCCGCGCAAAGGCCCATTTCTTGACTTTATACAACCCAGGCGATAGCATGTATTACAACCAGAAAGTGTGTAAGGCGGCGTGCGGGCGAACTTAAAACTTCAAGTGGAGGGTAAGCGCATGAAGGCATTGAAGTGGACGGTAGTCGCGTTTTTCGGACTTTTGGCGGCCCTGGTTATATCCAGCTTTGCCGGCTGCGGCGGCGGCAGCGGAACGGCATCGCCGGCAGCGGGCGGCGCATCGGTAAGCGGTTTGGTTGCCGACGGAGCTGTGGCGAATGCCACGGTAACGGCCTATAATGACATCGGGCTTACAAACCAGATAGGTTCCGGCTCTACAGATGCAAGCGGCAATTTTTCATTTAACCTGACTGTAACCCCGGTGCCGTCAATCTTGTACCTGAGGGCCACAGGCGGCATAGACCTGAGCACCGGTTTGCCCGCGCCGACGATGGTGTTTGCAGGGGTTACGAATGGCACCGGCATTAATATAACCCCGCTTACAGACTCTGTTTACCAGTTAAGCCTCTCCGTCGGGCTCAATAACGCGATAGCAACCATTTCAGGCCAGCTTGGCGTTACCAACAGCGAGATATACGGCGGCGTTTCGAACCCGGCCACAGCAGCAGCCGTAAACACGGTGGCGGCCTCCGGCTCAATGGCGGCCACGCTTCCGGACGGGAAATACTACCTTACAGCCATCCATTTCGACGGGCATGAAATAGCAAATTCCAATCACAGCTTCAGCGGCATCGCGGACATTCTTAATAACAATATAGCAGTGATGGCTTTAACTGTTTCCGGCGGGGTGGTAACGGGCACAACACCCAATGGAAGCGGCGGTACAGAAACTGTTTCGGGAAGGGTGAGCGGCAACGCGGTGGTCCTTATAATAAACAGCAGCACAGGCGAGAATATCCATGTGGCCGGGACCATAGGGCGGCTTGGCGGAATCACCGGCACGTTTTTAGATGTCGACCCTAATTCCACCACGCATTTGCGTCCGGGCGTTTTCGCCGCTTCGGCTGTCCCGCAGGGCGTAAACGCCACAATGTTTGCAAACGCAGTAGGCGCCGCCTATACCGGGCCGTTCAATTTTTTAGCCCGCGGCCTCTTTGGCGGCCATAACCTGATCTGGGGCGCGGAGCCGAAGCAGCCACTGCCCAAAACGGCCGGCGGCTCGTTTACGCCTGCCACGTTTGCAGTAAACTCGGATGACGGCTCCGGCATAAATCCGGGCACGGGCACGCTTACAGGCGCGTTTGGCAACATGGTTTCCAGCAACGGGCTGCCCACTGCGCTTGCGGTAATGCAATATGTCGACCCCAGCGGGGAAAACATTTTCATAGTGCAGCCTGTAGGCAGCAGGAGCGGCATCTGGCTTTCCGCGGACCCCTCAAACAGCAACGAGGCGGACGGAATAGGCGATTTCTCAGGCACACTGCCAGGAAGCGTAGGCTCTCTGGCTGCCAGCAGCTATAACATCTATGTGGCATCGATTGATCCCGGCTGGCTTGGCCAGGCCAGGGCAGCGGTATTAAACGGAATGGCCATGAACAATTCCGTTGGCGTGGCTGATTTCAGCGGGTGCGCCGGCACAGGATTTTGCACAAGCTCTACCGGCTTTGGCGTTGGCGACGGCAATGAGCTTGGCGTATTTGCCGGGGACGTGTTTGGCATGAAGAAGGATGACGACAACATATGGGACGGCGCCGAGCCTGATGAGCATATAAGGCTGGTGCATTTTTTTGGCAGCGGGGCGTTTGCCGGGGCCGAGGAGCGCCCGGTGAACGCATCCATGGTTAACGGCGGGGCCATGAGCGGCATAGGGGATTACCCATCGACTTTCGTCGGGATAGCCGTGCCCCCGGGAAGCGCGGCGCCGCGTTTTTCAGGTACGCTCAATTTTCTGGCCAGAAGCCTTTATACGATGGATGGCGTTTACGATTCCGCCTGGGGCAGCATCACCATTTCCGGGACCGGCGGGTCGATTGCCTATACATCTTCATCCGGCGGCGCCGGCACGGCGGCATTAACGGCCATCAACACAAACGGTATTTACCATCTTTCCTTTGCAAGCGGCAATGGCACGGTAGATATCTTCTGGCCCGTTGGGGGGCGGCTGGCCCTTTTCTTCGAGGCTGACGGCAGCGGCACAATAGGCAGAATAGGCGAGGCCTATCTGACGCAGTAGCCTCCGCATTGCGGAAACCACATTCGGGGGGCGCGCCATGCGCCCCCCTTTTTTTGCCGGGGAACACTGGTACCTGTGTGAAAAACTGCGGTAAAATGTGGGCATGGGGAAGACTTGCGGTATCGCAATCATGTTTTTTCTGCTTTCGTCCTGCGCGGCAAACCAGCTTGAAACGCGCCATGCAGATTACGCTAAACCGATAGAAGGCAATACCTTATACACGGACCTTTTCTATGGCGGGGCGCACCCGCCCGGGCCGGAATCCATAGTGATACTGTATCCCGAAAACGGCCCGTATAAAATAGTGCCCTCGTCCAATGACGTGGGCTACACAAAAAAAGAGCACCTGAAACCCACGGAGGCCCTTTTGCTGGCTTATGATTACCTGGGTTATAAAAAGCACCCGGAACGGCTTCAGATGAGGGCGATCAAGGACAGAAAAGGCACGCTGGCCGGATATGACCTGCGCCCGCCATTTTATACCACCTACGGCCAGCCCGGCGATATTATAGACGCGAAATATTATCTGAAGGGAAACGGGATTGTGGAGGCCTGGATATCCTTTCCCATTCCCGTTCCGCAAGGCAGCTATTGAGACCGGCGCGGCAGCGCCATAAGGCGCGCTAGGGGACCACCAGCACTATTTTCCCACGCACATGGCCGGCCTGGCTAAGCTCATGGGCCCTGCCAGCTTCTGAGAGGGGCATAACGGCATCCACATGCGGTTTAATCCGGCCGTCGTCTATCATGCCCGCCAGGCGGGTAAGCTGTTCGGAATCCGGGTGCACCAGTATCGAGGTTGCCCTCACGTCATGCTGGGCCGCCTGCTCCTTTGACGGCGCGCCAACTATCGACACCAGGATGCCGTCTTTCTTCAGAACCTTCCAGGAGCGCTCCTGCACATCGCCGCCCAATGTGTCAAGCACCACGTCGGCCTCCTTTACGATCTCATCGAAGCGCCTGGAATTATAATCGATGACCTCATCGGCGCCAAGGCCGCGCAGGAACTCCAAATTTCTGGCCGAGGCCGTGCCGATTACTTTTGCCCCCTTCCATTTGGCCAACTGCACCGCCATATGGCCCACGCCGCCAGCGGCGGCATGTATCAGGACGGTCTGCCCCTTGATAAGCCCGGCTGTATCGAAGAGGGCCTGCCATGCAGTCAACGTGGCAAGTGGAACGGCCGCTGTATTGATAAAATCCAGGGTGGCAGGTTTTTTTGCGAAGTAGGAGGCCTTTGCCGCTACGAACTGGGCGTACGCCCCTGACTGTCTTAAGTCCAATAAGCCAAACACCTGGCCCCCGGCCTGCAACCCCATTGCGTTTGCGCCTGTTTTTTCAATTATTCCGGCAACGTCCCATCCCGGTATAAGCGGAAGCTGGTGGTGCAGCCAGCTTTTGGCAAGTCCTTTGCGCACCTTCCAGTCCACAGGGTTCACCGCCGCCGCGTATACCCTTACCAGCACCTCGTCATCCTTTATAGACGGCACCGGAACGTCTTCGTATCTAAGCACTTCCGGCCCTCCGTAATCATGCAGCCGGACCGCTTTCATAACCGCTGTTGCAACGGGCATGACGAAATCCTCCTCGTTTTTTTACATTCTATCTCTATCGGGCCGGCACCGGAAGGGTTTTTTGCTGCACTGCATGCGGTTTTAACGCGTTACTGCTTGCTTATGTTCCGGCTGCTTTAAAAAGGGGGGCTCTTGCGGATGGGGATTCCGGCGGCCCTTTTAGGGGGCCGCCCTGTTTGTAAGCGCGGTTTTATATTTAGGCTTTACTGAATTTCCTGCGGGCAGGGGTGAAGCGGCCCCTGCTGTTTATTTGCGGCGTTCGCCGATATGCCTGAATCTTAATAGCCGGGTTTTATTTTTTTCGCGGGGCGGTGTTCGTCTCCGTTTGGGCCGCTTATACAAGCCTTGCAGCATTACTCGCGCCGGAGCTGTTTATGGTAGGGCGCTTGCAGACGCACGCACGCGCGGCCCACTGCACTCACTAACCGCTCCCGCATTGCCAGGTACTTCAAAGACAAACCCAAACGGCTAATACAAGGGCCCTTTTTACCCACAGGGGAGCCTGAAGAGCCTATATTTACTCCTGAGGCCTGGCGCGCCGGCCCGTTTTCTTTTTTACCGGAGATTTTTTTGCGCCATTTCCATTGCCCGCTATTTTTACGTCGCCAGCCACCTTTGGGGCGGGGAATTTCTGGGCCTGCCTCTCCACAAAAGAATGATATGCGTTGGGGTATTTATAATGCTCTTTCCTGTAATACGAGATCAGTTTTTTTACCAGGGCGGCCGGGTTTTTGTCGTAAAGCACGCGCGCCCCTGTCTCTTTTTTAATCACCTTGATGATGTTTCTTATCTCGGAGGTTATGCCGCCGCTGCCCATTACAACGCCTATCAGCTTGCCTTCGTCATAGGCTATGGAAAATTCGCCCAGCGTGCCGGACCTGCCCCCGATAATTACAACAATGTCGGAGCTCCTTATATTTACTACTTCACGCCCCATCAGTCCGCTTCCGGTGAATATGAGCACATCGTGGAACTCCACAGGGGAGCGGTATTTGTTAACGTGCTCCCATTTGCTGAGCCCCGGCGATATGCCAACCACCAGGCCGCCCGCCTCGCTGGCCCCTTTTGCCGCCTCGAAGGGCAGGCCGGGGCAGGCGCCGGTCACGGTGATACAATCGTGCCCGGCTATTGCGCGGCCAAGGTCATAAGCCGTTTTTAACTGCTTGTCGCTGAAATGATTTATTGCCGCGCCCATAACGCCTATTTTCAGTTTCATTCTGCTGGCCTTTCGTTTAAAAAAATTTCCTCATATATTAACGTGAAGGCGTATCTTTATTCATCCTTTGCAAAGGCCCTTGCGCTGGAGGGCGCAGTTGAGATACATTTAAATTTGTGTTTGAGGATGCCCTGATGATAACCCCGCGCACTTGAAAGGATTTTTTTCATGAAAAACAGGCTTCAAAAAACGGCTTTGCTATTATTGGCTTTGGTACTTGGGGCCGCATTTGCGCCGGCCAGGCCCGCAAGCGCGCAGGAGGTGCTTCGGGCCAGGCTGCATAACGGCCTTAGGGTGATAATCGTGCGCAACCCGCTTGTGCCCGTAGTTTCAACTGTTGTCAATTACCTTGTGGGGGCCGACGAGACCCCGCCCGGATTCCCCGGCATGGCGCACGCGCAGGAGCATATGATGTTCCGCGGCAGCCCAGGGCTTTCAGCGGACCAGCTTGCGCGCATCTCCGCGGAGATGGGCGGCGATTTCGATGCGGACACCCAGCAGAACGTCACCCAGTATTTCTTCACCGTGCCCGCTGACGACCTGGACCTGGCACTGCATATAGAATCCATCCGGATGAGGGGCGTGCTGGACAGCGGCAAGCTTTGGGACAAGGAAAGGGGCGCGATAGAACAGGAAGTTGCGTCGGACCTCTCCAACCCGGAATACGTATATTACAAAGATCTGCTGAAGATACTTTTCGCGGGCACTTCATATGAGCGCGATGCGCTGGGCACCCGCCCTTCTTTTGACAAGACCACCGGAGCAATGCTCAAGAAGTTTCATGACAAGTGGTATGCGCCAAATAACGCCGTGCTGGTAATCTGTGGCGATATAAATGTTAAAAGCACTCTTAAAAAAGTAAAAAAACTTTTTGGCGGCATACCGGCCAGGAAACTCCCGGAGAAAAATATACATATAGCCCTGAAACCGGTCAAGCCAACTTCTCTTAATTTAAAGACGGACCGGCCCTACGGCCAGGTGTCGCTTGCGTTCAGGATGCCTGGTTACGACAGCCCGGACTTTGCGGCCTCCGTTATCCTGTCCGATGCGCTCAGCAGCCAGCGGTGGGATCTTTACAGGCTGGTGGCTCACGGTAAGGCGCTGTTTACATATTTCGCGGTGGACCCGCATTCAAAGGCCGGCCTGGGGTATGTAGTTGCGGGCTTTCCCGCCGGGGCCGACAGCGCCAAACTTATGGCCGAAATGAAGAGCGCCCTTGCCGGGGCGATAAAAAACGGCGTCCCTGCGGACCTGGTGGAGGCGGCCAAACTCCATGAAATTACCGATGCGGAGTTCGATAAGAACTCCGTAAACGGGCTTGCCATGAGCTGGTCGCAGGCGGTGGCTGTGGAGGGGCGGCACTCCCCCGACGACGATATAAACGCCATCCGGAAGGTCACCGTGGCGGACGTAAACCGCGTGGCCGCCAAGTACCTGGACCTGGCCCACTCGGTTCAGGCCGTGCTTACACCCGAAGTTTCAGGAAAGCCTGTGGCGTCGCATGGGTTTGGCGGAAAGGAGTCCTTTGCGCCCGGCAAGCCTGCCAAGGTGAAGCTGCCAGGATGGGCAAAAAAGGCCATCGGCCGCCTGGTCATCCCGCATTCCGCGCTTAATCCGGTTGTAAGCGTATTGCCAAACGGGATTCGCCTTGTGGTGCAGCCGGAGGCCATCAGCAACACCGTAAGCGTTTACGGGCGGATAAAGAGCAATTCCGACATGCAATCGCCGAAAGGCCAGAAGGGGGTGGCCCGCGTCCTTTCGCAACTGTTTTCATACGGCACCAAAAATTTGTCCAGGGTGGCCTTCCAGAAGGCGCTGGATGATATAGGCGCCGAAGAGTCCGCCGGGACGGATTTTGGTTTAAAGGCGGTCCCCGGCAAATTTGACCGCGGCGTGCAATTGCTTGCAGACAATGAGCTTAACCCGGCATTGCCAGAAAGCGCGTTTGAGATTGTGCGCAGGCAGGCGGCCGCCTCCGCCGCTGGCGAACTGCAGAGCCCGGACCACCTTGCCGGGCAGGCCCTGAAGGCCGGTCTTTTCCCAAAAACGGACCCCAGCCTGCGGCAGGACACACCCAAGGCGATATCCGCACTGACAATTAACGAAGTAAAAAAATATTATTCAAGCGTGTTCAGGCCGGACATGACCACCATTGTTGTAATAGGCAAGATAACGCCGGAAGATGCCAAAAAAGTAATAAGCAAGTATTTTGGGAACTGGCAGGCATCAGGCAGGAAGCCGGACACGGACCTGCCCGCGGTCCCCAACAATAAACCGGCATTCCTGGCTGTTCCCGACGCCAGCCGCGTTCAGGACAACGTCACCATGGCGCTTGCCATGCGGCTTACACGCAAGTCCCCGGATTACTATACCCTGGAGCTTGGCAATAACGTGCTTGGAGGCTCGTTCTATGCAACCAGGCTTTATAAGGATTTAAGGGAAAACACCGGGCTTGTTTATTATGTGGGCTCGCAACTGGAGGCTGGGAAAAACAGGTCCGTCTATTTTGTCTATTTCGCCTGCGATCCGGACAAGGTGGGCAGGGCAGCGGCCATCGTCAGGCGGGATTTGCGGCAGATGGGCAGAAAGGACGTGCCACCTGCCGAGCTCCGGCAGGCAAAGGCAATACTGCTCAGGAGGATTACACTGGCGGAGTCCAGCGTGGACCGGATTGCAGCAGGCATACTGGACCGGCTGACAAACGGTCTGCCTGTTGACGAGCCCGTGCGCGCCGCAAAAAAATATCTGAAACTGAAGGGCCCTGCAATCAGAAAAGCTTTTGCAAACTGGATACACCCGGATGATATGGTGCAGGTGGTAAAAGGCCCGCAGCCAAAATGAAAAAGCCCTGAAGGAAAACCCGGCAGGATACAAAAAGGCGCAAGGGAAATTTTCACTTGCGCCTTTTGCGTTTAATTTTTTCTTTGGGTTGCAAGCTGGTATTGTTGGTTCAAGGGAAAGGCGATATACTGGAAACAAGAAGGGGACCCAGTATGAGCAGACCAGCCAACCCCGCCAAGCCTGTTTTTTTCCTTTCTGCCGTGCTGATTCTGCAAATGTTTTTTTTTGCAGCCAGCCCCGGCAAACAGGCCGGAAACGGCTTTTCCGCCGACATGATCGCCAATGTGACTGGCGGCAGGGAAATCCTTGGTAAGGTTTACATAAGCGGTGAGAATTCAAGAATTGAAAGCGGCGGCATTGTAACCATAACAAGGACGCGGGAAAGGCTTGCGTGGATATTGCTGCCCTCCTTCAAGGTGTATCTGGAACATCCGATTACGCCGGAGATGTCCCCCGCAACAGAAAAATTCCCCGGCGAAACGGCGAGAGTTTTCCTTGGAGAAGAGAACGTGGACGGCAGGCAGGCGAAAAAATACAAAATAACGTTCCATGTAAAGAACAGGCAGCAGGTGGTCTATTGCTGGGTGGACGATGCATTTGACGCACCCATAAAAACTGTGAGTGAAAAAGGGGACTGGAGCGTGGAGTACAAAAACATAAAACCCGGCGAACAGCCAAACACGCTTTTTGAACTTCCACGCGGGTACAGAAAACTTATTTTCAACCGGCGCCCACCAGGGGGATCGCCGGAGATCAGCAGCCCCGGCGGCAAAAAAAGCATGACCATGACAGTTCAGCCCGTGCGGACATCATAAAAGTTGGCCCGCCATTATTTCCATTGGCATGCCTCCTGTTTTTGATAATCATGATAAAGACGGCGGAAGTCCCCCGGCAAGCCTGATAATGGACACGCGGGAAATCCATATGGCGCTACTCCTAAGGGCGGCGCTTACCGTTATGGGACGGCGTTCAAACTGACCACGCAAAAATCCGGATTTAACAGGGGCTGGTTTTAAAATGGGTCCGTTGCCTTGCTTACTTTCAGCCCCGGTGATAGGCTATTTCTACATTACGCATAATGGAGGTCTGTTAAGATGAAGAAATACGCGCATATTTTTTTAATGGCAGCGCTTGTCTTGTTCTTTTCATCTGCAATGGCGGCAGCCGCCGGCCCGCCGTCCATGCCAATCATGCCCGGGCAGATATTGCCGTCGCAGCCTGGGATGCCGAATTTTCAGGACACGCTTGGCAAACTGATAATGCTGCAGCAGAAGATATCGGACCTGGTTTCAAACCCTCAAATCCCTACGGATTCCATGCAGCTCTCCGGGATAATGACCGAGATATCCCAGGAACTCGGTGAATTGGCAGGCATCATGCAAAAGGGCGCCATCCCGCCGGCGGGAGACCTTGCCTACCTGAATATTAAAATTGACCAGACGAACCAGAAGCTTTTGTTTATCACGGGAGGCAGATAAGCCACATAGGCCGGGTAAACAGATAACGTCAAAGGGGGGCTTTTGCCCCCCTTTGACGTTATACTACCGCTGATGCGGTTTGTTTCTAGTACATCCCTTCCATGCCGCCGCCGGGGGGCATTCCGCCGGGCATCTTTTTCTCCTCTTCCGGAAGCTCCGTAACCATAACAGCCGTGGTCAGCAGAAGCGAAGCCACGGAGGCCGCGTTCTGGAGGGCAAACCTTGTGACCTTTGTGGGGTCTATGATGCCTTCCTTCAGCATGTCGCCGTACAGA
>JAJYLE010000076.1 GCA_021788025.1 Nitrospirota bacterium | reverse complement strand
TGTAGGCAAGCAGCCGTTTTATGTCGTGCTCCATCAGCACATACAGCACGCCAAGCACGCTGCATATTATGCCTGTCACCAGTATTACCATCCCCCACCAGGCCACGTTTGCGCCAAGTACGTAGAACCCCATGAGCAGCATGCCGTAAATCCCGGCCTTAACCATAATGCCGGACATCAGCGCCGAAACATTGGAAGGGGCGGCCGGATGTGCCCTGGGCAGCCAAAGGTGAAGCGGGATAATGGCCGCCTTCATCCCGAAGCCTAAAAACGAGAGGCAGAAAATCACGGACCTTATCCAATCCGGGCTGCCCGCAAGCCCCGCGCGCATCCCGTCAAAATCAAACCTGCCCGTTACGGCATAGGCCACAAAAAAAGCGGCAAGGATAAGGGCCGTGCCGGCGTGTGTCATTACGGAATACACCAGGCCTGCCCTGCCGGCCTCCTGATCTTCCGTATGCGATATGACAAGGAAGTAGGAAAATATGCTCATCGCTTCCCAGGCGATTATGAAAGAGACCGCATCCGCCGAAAAGAAAAGCGCATACAGGCTGAGAACGAACAGCCCGTAAAGGACGGCCTTCGTGCGCCCTTCCGGGGAGTAGCCTGCGCTGTAAAGTGAAACCGGAGCGGCGATCGCGGAGAGCACCAGGCCGAAGAAGCCCGACAGCGGCCCCGCCGCAAACGATACCGGGATGTACTCTATTATGGAAGAGACGTAGGCTACCGTGGGCGGGGCGTAAACGGCAAGCACAGAGCCCGCGCCCGCAAAGACGGCCCCAACAAACATGAGAAGATATGTATACCTTAAAGACCTTTCCGGGACCACGGCCGCAAGGCCCGTTGCCAAGACAAAAAGACACAAGCCTGAAATAAATATCAAATCAGTCTTTCAAACCTCTCTTTTGTCAGGGGAATAAACTGAGATAATAAAACATGCCGGACAAAAAAGTAAAATTTTTTATAAAACTCTTGTAATTTAAGCTTAAATATGATAAAACAGGCACAGCGAATAATAATTACTCCAAAAAGAAAGGGGGGTTACTGTAAATGAAAAAGCTCATCAGCCTGGCTTGCGCTTTGGCGCTGGTCTCTCTCGTGGCAGTTGGCTGCCAGAAGAAGACCGAAGAGACACCGGCTCCGGCAGCACCTGCGGCTCCGGCCACCAACGCACCGGCGGCTACTAATGCACCGGCGGCCACCAACGCTCCTGCCGCTCAATAATTGCACGAAATCTGGCTTAAAAAAATGGGGAGGCGCTTTTATTACCTCCCCTTGTTTTTTCCCTTTTTCAGGAAATAAACGCCCCTGAACTGCGGGCAAGATATACAAGCAGGAAAAGCCCGGCCGCCAATACCGCCGCAGTCATGATTACGTCCAGTGAAACCGATGGTTTGTAAGAGTCTTCCTCTATCTGTTTTTGCGTCTTTTTGTATCTCACAAATGCCAGCGCCGCCAGAAGAGTGCCAAGCCCCACAAGAAAAATCCCCAGCGCAAAAGAATATCCGGACTGCGGGTGAAGTATGGCGGCGGTAACAGGCGCGTTTCCACTGTTTTTAAGCGGCACCCCCAGCTTTTCGGAATAGTACGATAGCTGTTTCATGAAAAGGGCAAACCGCTCCACCACAAAACCGAAGGCCATTAAGCCGATGCTTGTGCGTATCCAGGCCAGAAAGGTACGCTCGTTGGCCATGTGCACGCGGCGGTGCATGGCTTTTTGCACTGCTTCAGGCTGCCCAGTCCCCTTCTCCACCATACGCCCCATTATACAGGTTTATTTCTTTTTGGCCTGTCCGCCAAAGAGCTTCAGATATTGGCCGTAGCCCTCTTTTTCAAGATCCTCTTTGGGTATGAACCGCAGCGCGGCGGAATTTATGCAGTAGCGCAGGCCCGTGGGGGCGGGGCCGTCGTTAAAGACATGCCCCAGATGGGAATCACCTTGCCTGCTTTTAACCTCGGTCCTTCTCATCGGGCCCTCTTCCGTCTTCTCGATTATGTTGACAGGATCCAGCGGCCTCGTAAAGCTGGGCCAGCCTGTGCCAGAGTCGTACTTGTCAAAGGAACTGAAAAGAGGCTCGCCCGACACGATGTCCACATAAAGGCCTTCCCGCTTGCTGGCCCAGAACTCGTTCATGAAGGGCGGCTCCGTGCCGCATTCCTGCGTTACTTTATACTGAAGCGGCGTAAGCTTTTTTTTAAGTTCCCCGGATGATTTTTCCATGGTCACTCCTTTTTCCCTGCCTTGCCCCGTCCGGAGCCGGAGTAATAAAACCCGTACCAGACGGGATTTTTTTTGTAATAATCCTGATGGTATTCCTCCGCCCTGTAAAATCTGCCGGCCGGCAGCACCTGCGTGGCTATCCGGGTTTTAAACCGTCTGGAATTCTGCAAGTCTTCCTTCGCCTGTTCAGCCACGGCTTTCTGCTGCGGGGTAGTGTAGAAGATGGCTGCACTGTACTGTGTACCCCGGTCCACAAACTGCCCGCCGGAATCGGTGGGGTCCACCAGCCCCCAGAAAACGTCAATCAGTTGCTCATACGAGACCTCTTCGGGGTTGAACGTGATCTCCACTGCCTCAAAATGGCCCGTTTTGCCCGAAGAGACCTCTTCGTAAGTGGGGTTTTCAGTGTGTCCTCCGGTATAGCCTGAAACCACCGCCTTTACACCCTTTATCTTATCGAATGGCGACACCATGCACCAGAAACAGCCGCCCGCAAAGACGGCCCTCTCCAGCTTGGTTTCTTCCGTTTTCATGAAATATTCTCACCTCCGCTTAACTTAAGATTATCACGGAGCGGTAAGAGGCCCGCTCCTTGTTTATGCTTCCCGTCCGCGGAAATAGCGCTTATAATAGACGAAAGGAGGAAAAACCAGATGGGATATTATTTCAGCAGACGGCTGCAAACAGCCTTTGAAGAGGCGATTGAGAGGATAAAGGCTTCCCTCAAACAGGAGGGTTTCGGGATAATAACCGAGATAGACATACAAAAGACGCTTAAGGAGAAGATAGGCGTTGATTTCAGGAAATACAGGATACTGGGGGCGTGCAAGCCGCAGGCGGCCTACCAGGCCTTGCAGGCCGAAGACAAGATTGGAACGATGCTGCCCTGCAACGTCATAGTTCAGGAGCATGGGGACAAGGATGTTGAAATAGCCGCAATCGACCCGATAGCCTCTATGCAGGCGGTGAAGAACCCGGCCCTGGAGGGCCTTGCCAAGAAGGTGCAGGCGGAGCTTGAAAAGGCTGTCAACAACGCGTAAGCTCAATTCCGGGGAGGCTGCTTATTTTTAAATCAGTCTCCCCGGATACCTGATTTCCTGCTTCACAAGCCCTTCCAGCGCGGCATCAAGAAATGCCTTCCTGCATTCTATCCCTCTTGTGTCCCCGGTCCGGAAGTATCGTATGTACTTGCAGCCTCCGAAACAGAGGGGCAGGTATTGGCAATGCAGGCATTTTTTATTCCTCCAGGCCCCCAGGTAATGTTTGTTTATAAAGGCGGTTGGCCCCTCCGTAAGCGACCCGCTCTGAAAACGCAGGTTGCCCAGGAACCCCGGGCACCTGTAAAGCCCCCCATCCCAGTTGACTATCAGGTTGTTTTTGAAATGGGCGGAGCAGGGCGAAGGCCTGGTCCGCGGCGCCTTGTATCCTTTTTTGAGCACCTGGTTTCTTAGAAAGATAGTGGCATCGGCCACCCATGGCTCGTCCGGGGCCGCGCAGGCGCCCGCGCAATCGCTCTGGCTGGCCAGCACGGGCTCAAACTTTACGGCCGCCACCTTGTCAGGAGTAAGCCCCTCTTTTTTCATCTGGTCCAGCAAGGATGGGAAATGGCGGTAATTGTCCTTTGTATAACTGCCGGTAACAACAATCGCTATCTTGCCTGCCGCAGCCTTCAGGTTGCTCAGTATGATATCGAAGCTGCCGGCCCCGCCTTTAAAAGGCCTCATGCCGTCATGTATTTCCCTGGGGCCGTTAACTGTAACGCGAACGGACTTGAAACCCAGCGGCACCAGGGATTCTGCTGCCTTCGGGGTAAGCAGGGTGCCGTTTGATGTCATGCCGAACCCGAAGCCCACGCCCCGGCGGCCGCATTCTGATTGAAGCCGGGCCGCTATCTCCTTGATAAGCCCAAGGCTCAAAAGCGGCTCTCCGCCGTAAAAATCCACAGACAGGATTTTAATGCCGGAAAGCCTTTTTAAAAGAAAATCGATTAGCTGGCTGGCCGTCCGCCGGTCCATGTAAAAGTTTTCCCCCTTTACCCGTTTTTCGAAACAGTACGGGCATGCCAGGTTGCAGTCCAGGTTCATGGCTGCTACAACCCGCAACGTATTTGAGTTCCGGTCCCTGGTCCCGATAATTGAAAAAGCCAGATGCCTGTCCAGCTCTGAAGATGAAGTGATTATCCCCAGTTCAATGAGGGATTTCCGCTCTTCCGGCCGGTTTTTGCCGGCAAGCGTTCTGTTCAGCGTTTTTGCGTCAGCAAGAACGGACGCGGACGTCAGCACAGAGTACAGTATATGGCCGTTTTTGTATGGGAATATCTTTGTATATGTAGATAATTGCATAGGTTTAGAGGGCGGGGAAGGGATTGCCCCTTCCCCGGAATGGTTTTTTACCACACGTAAAAGAGATAACCGGCTATGCAACACGGATTGTCCGGCCCGGCCGCCGCCGGATTCAGCCCCTTGCTTACCACCTTGAGCCCTTTGCCTTTCATTACACCCTCCTCAATGAAAAGACATGCCCCCCTCAAGGGAGCTATGGCTTGCGCCATGCCCCATGTATATCACTTTTCAGAATTCATTGATTGTGGCGCAGATCACAAAGCCATGCTTTTAAATTGCAAAGCGGTTGGTGAGTGAAGTGACCAGGCAAGCCGTAACGGATCTGTGGCGCGGCGATGGCCTTCGCTCGGAAACGTCCCCGCGATGGTTTTTTGGACGAAAAGAGAAATATCTTCTCATTTGTGTATTCATGTGTGCCGCACAGCCCTTTAATTAATAAGGCGAAACGAGGACCAATGGGAAGAATAATTAAAATTCTATTTCCGTTAATTCGCGCGCCTTATGCGCGGACGGACGAACACCGCCCTGCCAGAAAAAGCATAAGTTGATGAAATCTCAAAGCCCGGCTAGAACAGCTCGAACCTTGTCCCTGCCTCCACCCATCTCCGGGGGGTGGGATAGAGGCTGCTTGAGTCCTCCGAAACGTCGAAAATATTATGGGCCGTAAGAAAAAGGCTGGCGGAAAGTGTGTTGCCATTGTAAACCCTTCCCGTTACCGAAAGGTCCCAGACAAACCCGTTGTATTTTGCCTGTGGCAGAGGCGCCTGCGAGTCGTCATTCCACCATATGTAGTGGCCTCTGAGGTCGGCCTTCAGTTTCTCGGTAACGTAATCCGCCCCAATGTCGTAGGTGTACCTGGGCGTGTTTTTCAGCGCTTCCCCGGTTGTCCTGTCAGTGGAGTCTATAAAGACCACCCCGGCTGACAGGTCCGTATGATAAACAGGATTTGTCCTCACCTCAAGCTCGGCCCCCTGGTGCCTGGTCTTGCCGATGTTTTCAACTGTAAACGAGGTGGGAGAGATATTTACATTTTCCATCTCGTCTTTTACGTTATGAAGGAAAACAGTTGCCTTGATGCTTGAAAAGCCGGGGGCGGCGATTTCCACCCCGGCATTATAGGACCAGACCTGTTCCATATTGAGATCGGGGTTAACCACATAAAAAAATTCCGGCTCAAATGCGCCCAGCGGCGGCGAACTGAAACCCCTTGAGGCCTGGGCCCTTAAAAGCAGCCATCTGGCCGCCTCATAAGTCACCCCGAGCGAAGGGCTTGTAAATGAGCCGCTTACGGTATTATGGTCTTCCCTTATTCCGGGCGTTACCGCCCACCGGCCCATCGTAATGGTATCGTTTACATAACCGGCATACTTGGTTATTCCCAGTTCAAAGCCAGGCGAGGGGACTTCAAGGCTTCCGTGCTCCAGATCCAGCCCGGCCACAATGGCGTGGGCGCCTGTTGCATACGTAAATTTCAGGCTGCCCCCCGTGTCCTCGTTCCGTGACGGGGTTTCCTCGTAAAATCCCAGGGAGGCAATTGAACGTATCCTGTTTATATCATACTTGGATGTTCTGAGATTCAGGCTTATTTTCCCCCCGGCAAATGGCTTGTAATCAAGCCCTCCGGCGGCATACATATATTCATGATTGTAAGCAGTGTCGGCCATGTAAGCAGGTATTTCCAGGCCGCTTTTTGCATTGTTGTACCAAAGCGCGCTCCAGGCAGTAAGGTTTTCAGCAATATCCGCGGTGGCCTTCACGTATAAATCGTTTGTAAGCGCCCTCGTATACGGATAAAAACCATCGGCGCCGGTATGCCCGGCACGGGCATATAATCCTATTGGGCCGGCCGGGCCTGATATCCCGGCATTGAAATCCGTCGCATTCCTTTCGCCATAGGAAACCGAGGCCGAACCGGAGGTAAACTTGCCGGGGGATTTGGTTATTATGTTTATAAGGCCCCCAAGTGACGAGCCCCAGGCGGAGGAGGCCGGCCCCTTTATGATCTCTATCCTCTTTATGTCCTGTACCGGGATTGAACCTATGTCCGCCAGGTTATCGGAAAGGTTGTTAAGCGGCACTCCGTCCATCATTACAAGGACGTGCCTGGGTTCGGACCCGTCTATCACAGCCGTTGCGGGAAACCCAGGTGTAGTCCTTGGATCAACTTCCACCCCGGGTACCCAATACAGGACGTCGGCAAGGGTATGGGCGTTCATGAGTTTGATCTGGTCGGCCTTGATAATTGTTACGTTCTCGGCAGTCTGCCCAAGTGGTTTTTCAGCGCGGGTTGCAGAGACCACATCCTCTTCCGGAAAGTACATGAGGAGGCCCTTTTCCTCCTCACTTGATATCGAACTGGCCCTGGCCACCGCCGAAAGCCCGAAGATGAGGAAAAGGACAAATATTGTGCTCTTTAAAGGAAAAGCTTTCAAACCTACACTCGCTTTTTCTATAATCTTTTGTCGGCAATGAATACATTAAGCTAATATGCTTGATTTTTCAATAGATATTTATATTTATTATCCGTTAAGTTAAGGGGACATATGACTGCCGGGGGATTAAAAAAGAAGTGTCTTTATTTATTTTTTGCCTGCCCGCTGCTTCTGGTCATTTGTGTCATTGTTGCCAAACCGTCTTTTGCCGCCAACGAGAAAATAGTTGTTGTTAAACAGCGCGGAATAAAAATATATGCCCAGGTGCTGAGCGGCTTTGAATCCACCGCGAGGGCAAGCATAAGAGTTGTTGAGCCCGGCAGCGGCCCGGGGGCCAACGGCCGGTTGATAGAGGCCGTGCATGAATCGGCTGCACCCTTGGTATTCACAATAGGGCAGGATTCGCTTGCACGCGCTGCGGCCCTGAAGAAAAGAGGCCTCATGGACGCCCGGATACTCTATGCCATGGCTTTGGACCCGGCTGAGGCCCTCCCCCCTGGCCCGGCTAATGCGGGTGTGGGGATGGCGATTGCCCCCCAGGTTGCACTGGAAACCCTGAAGAAAGTACTGCCATCGGCAAAAAGGATCGGGGTGGTGTATACCGTTTCGAAAACAGGTTACATTTACTCGGCGCTTGTCAAAGCGGCCAGGCAAAGGGGCATGGCAGTTAAAGGAATTGCGGTTTCCGGGCCCCGCCAGTTTGCCCCCGCCTTGGACAAACTGGCAGGTAAAATCGACGTGCTCTACATGCTGCCGGACATCACAGTGCTGGACTCGATTAATCTGGAGTACATGATGGAATTTTCGCTGGAAAGGCGAGTGCCGGTATTTGCCATCTCCGGAAAGTATGTTGAAAACGGGGCGCTGCTGGCCCTGAGCCTGAACCCTTACGATATCGGCAGACAGGCGGGCGAGATGGCAAACAGGATACTCTCCGGCCGTCAGGCGCTCGGCCGGATGGAGTTTGCCAGAAGGGGAGCGCTTTCGATAAATTTGAGAGTAGCCAGGATTCTGGGAATAAAAGTCCCGGAAGAGGCCATAAAAACGGCTGTGGAGATAGTGAAATGAAAAGAGTTAAGACCTTCCGCAGACGTATTTTCACCTATATAGTCATCCTGATATCCGCCATTTCACTCAGCTTTGCTTTTGTTTACCTGAGAAGGGAGCGGACCCTGCTTGAAAGCGGCCTGGAATCCAGGGGCAACATGATGTGCTCCGTACTGGCCGGCAGTTCCCGGCTGGGGCTTTTCAGCGGAAACACCCAATACCTGTCTGGCCCCCTTAAAGGCATGCTGGAACAAAAAGAGGTGCTCCAGGCGGCTGTTTATGGCCAGAACGGCAATTTGCTGGCAAACGACAGCAAAAAAGCCATGAAACCAGGGGAGAACCCGGTTGCGATTATCGACCAGTTGAAACTCGGAAACCGGCCAATTCATTTCAACACCGGTAGGCAAACCGTATTCTGGGCGCCGGTTATGATTAACAGGAGCAATATCGGCGAGGAGCTTTACCCGGAACCGGGCAAGGGCAAGGTTCTGCTGGGTTTTGTCCAGGTTGTGCTGGACCGCAGCGAAATTACGGCGGAAGCCTACCATACCGCATTAAGCGCCATTCTGCTGGCTGTTGCCTTCATCATCGTCGGAGGTGTGGCCGCCTATTTTGCAACGGAAAGGCTGATCGGCCCGCTTAAGGAATTCGTGATCAGCATCAAAAAAATGAGCTTAACCGGAATTGAAAAGACACCCGTAACGGGAGATGCAGAGATAACAGTGCTGGCCGAGGCTTTTAATTCGATGGTGGACGAACTGGCGTTAAAGGAAGGCCAGCGGCAGGCCGCCGAAGGGTTTAAAAACCAGCTTGCCGCGGCAGTAGAGTCCACAAATGAAGCGGTTATCATATCGGACCCGGAGGGCAAAATAGTGTATCTCAACCCGGCATTCGAGCAGATGACGGGATACCAGCGCGGCGAGGCGCTCGGGCAGGGGCTTACGCTGCCCGCGGCGGAGGGGCCTTCCGTGCAGGAGATTTTTGCCCGGGCCATAAGGGAGCGTTCCGGATGGACGGGCAAGTGTTCCGGGGTCACAAAAAAAGGAGACTACTTCCTTTTTGAAGGCAGCATATCTCCCGTTAAAGGGCCTAACGGGGAAATTTCCAATTATGTTATGGTGCAGCACGACATCACCGAGCGGGAAAAACTGGAATCGGTGGCACAGTCCGTGGAACTGATGAACAACATCGGGTATATCTTTTCCGGCATAAGGCACGAGATCGGCAACCCGCTGCAATCAATAAAAATGACAGTGGCCGTTTTCCTGAAAGCGCTTGAAAAAGCGCCTGCCCGCGAGGTCACGGATTATGTTGATTACCTGGGCAGGATACAGGAGGACATGGCCAGGATAGAATTTCTTTTAAAGTCCCTCAAAAGCTTCAACATATACGAACAGATGGAACTTGCTGAGGTGGATCTGAACGATTACCTTGCTGAATTCACCCGTTTCATTAGGGCCGATTTTGACCGGAAGGGAATCAGGGTGGAGCTTGATTCCAAACCGGGGCTTGGGCTGGCCCGCATCGATCCCCGCGCCATGCAGCAGATACTTCTGAACCTTGTCATAAACTCGGCGGACGCCATGAAGGACACGCCATCCCCACGGATAGATATTTTCCTTTCCAGGGCCGAAGGGGATTTTATCATCATGATACAGGACAACGGCGCTGGCATGACAGAGCAGCAGAAAAAAGAAATATTCAAGCCCTTCTATACAACCAAGCAGAAAGGGACCGGCCTGGGGCTGGTGCTTGTAAAGAAGATGCTGCTTAAAATGGGTGGCGATATAAGCGTTGCAAGCTGGAAAGACAAGGGCACATCCGTTATTATCCGCTTGCCCGCCGTCTGAATAGTCCAGGCTTCCGGTTTAATTGACATTCCATCCCGCCGGTGCTAACAGTTATACAGAAGGAGGCACGCGATGATGCTCCCTGGTTCATTGCCGGATTCCCGCTTTTTTTCATTCCACGAATACTGGATGGGCCCCGGCGCGATGGGCTGGGGATATGGAATGGGCATTGTTGGAGCGCTTATGATGCTTTTGTTCTGGGTGCTTATCCTCATCGGGCTTGTATACCTGATAAAATGGCTTGCCCAATCCTCCAGGCATGGCGCGGCCAGGGAAGAGACCGCTCTGGACCTGCTCAAGAAAAGGTACGCAAAAGGAGAGATAAGCAAAGAGGAGTTTGAAGAAAAGAAAAAAGACATTCAGTGAAAATTATGGCAACGCCGGAACTGGCGACGTTAAAGAAGCCTGAAGAGTCTGCCATGTACACCTGCCCCATGCATCCGGAGATAATCCGGGACGCGCCGGGAGCATGCCCTATCTGCGGCATGGCCCTTGAACCCCGGACAGTTTCAGCGCGTGAAGAGGAAAATCCGGAGCTGCTTTACATGTCGCGCCGTTTCTGGGCGGGCGTGGTCCTCACAGTCCCGCTTGTAATAATAACCATGAGGGCGTATTTCCCGGTAGCCAGGGACTTCAATCCCGCATGGCTTAAATGGGTAGAGCTTGCCATCGCTTCTCCGGTTGTCCTTTGGGGAGGCTGGCCGTTTTTTGTCCGTGGCTGGAAGTCGGTTGTTAACTGGAGCCCCAACATGTTTACACTTATTGGGCTTGGCGTGGCGGTGTCCTACGTTTATAGCCTGATAGCCACTCTCTTTCCGGGCATCTTCCCGGCGTCTTTCCGGACTGGCGGCAATGTAAATACGTATTTCGAGGCCGCCGCGGCCATTACAACACTGGTTTTATTAGGCCAGGTGCTTGAGCTCAGGGCAAGAAGCAAAACGGGAGCAGCCATAAAGGCCCTGCTGGGGCTTGCCCCGAAGACGGCAAGAAGGGTCACCGATGGCAAAGAGGAAGACGTGCCTTTGGACAATGTAAATCGAGGCGACCTCCTCCGCGTGCGCCCCGGCGAAAAGGTGCCGGTGGACGGGGTTATTGAACAGGGTGCAAGCTCCGTGGACGAGTCCATGATAACCGGAGAGCCTGTTCCTGTGGAAAAGAAACCCGGCGCCCGGGTTATCGGGGCAACCATAAACGGCACCGGCACATTCCTGATGCGCGCGGAAAAAGTTGGGGCCGAAACACTGCTGGCACAGATAGTCAGAATGGTGGCGGAAGCGCAGCGCAGCCGCGCCCCCATACAGAAGCTTGCCGATACCGTCTCCGGCTATTTCGTGCAGATAGTGGTAAGCATCGCGATCATTACTTTCATAGTCTGGGCGCTCATAGGCCCGCAGCCGCGGATGGCCCTGGCGCTCCTAAACGCGGTTGCCGTGCTGATGATAGCCTGCCCGTGCGCCCTGGGGCTTGCAACCCCGGTATCAATAATGGTTGCAACCGGGAAAGGTGCGGCTGCCGGGGTGCTCTTTAAAAATGCCGAGGCGATAGAAATCATGAAAAAAATCGATACCCTGGTTGTCGATAAAACCGGCACTCTCACAGAAGGCAAACCAAAACTCATTGGGACTGCGGCCGCAAAAGGCTTTGATGAGGAAACGGCGCTTTATTATGCTGCATCAGTTGAGAAGGGCAGCGAGCACCCTCTTGCCGCTGCCATTGTAAACGGCGCGTCTGAAAGAGGGGTTTTACCAGGCGCGGCGACGTCCTTTAATTCCGTAGCAGGCAAAGGAGTGGAAGGCGTAGTAGACGGGCACACGGTTTTGCTTGGAAATATGGCGCTGATGCAGGACCACGGGATCAACATGGACGGGCTGCCGCAAAGGGCGGAAATGATGCGCAAGGCGGGCGAAACTGTAATGTTTGCCTCAATTGACGGCAAGGCTGCCGGGCTTATCGGCGTGGCCGATCCCATTAAGGAAACCGCAAAAAACGCCATAGACGAACTGCACCGGCAAGGGATTAGAATTGCCATGCTCACCGGTGACAACCGGGCCACGGCGGAGGCGGTGGCTTTAAAACTGGGCATAGACGGGGTGATCGCGGAGGTCCTTCCAAACCAGAAGGCAGATATTGTTAAAAAATTTCAAAACGAGGGGCGCACGGTTGCCATGGCCGGTGACGGCATAAACGACGCCCCGGCGCTGGCCCAGGCGCATGTTGGCATAGCGATGGGTACGGGAACGGATATTGCCATGGAGAGCGCGGGCGTAACACTCGTGAAAGGGGACCTGCGGGGCATAGTGCGGGCAATCCGATTAAGCCGGGCAACCATGCGCAATATAAAGCAGAACCTGTTCTTCGCCT
>JAJYLE010000075.1 GCA_021788025.1 Nitrospirota bacterium | reverse complement strand
TGGATATTTCCCCTGTTGAAAAAGCGCGCGCCACAAGATTATTCAACACCAGGTCAAGCCTGAGCCTTTCACTCATCCCGCATGCTGCCGGAAAACGCAACGATGTTACTTTGAAACCCGGTCCGGCTAGCCTTTCCAACTGCCTTTCTGAAAACACCTTGGCCTTTGCGCAGGCGGTCAGCGGATTTGGTGTTGCATACTCCATCAGTTTTTTGCCGTCAGCGGCAAAGCCATATATACTGCAGCTGGAAGCATATACGAACGCGCCTACGCCCCTTCGCCGCGCCTCCAGGGCCAGGTCGATGGTGGCCAGGTAATTGATCTCAAAAGTAACATCCTCGATTAAGGGACTTTCAGGCCCGCCTGGAACCGCTGCAAGATGGATTACAACATCAACACCGTCCAGAACCTCATGGGGAAAATTCCTTATGTCCGCAAAGCACTGGTAATCAATCATGCATTCAGGCAGAAGTTCGTTTCCAGCCAGGCAACTTGCAAAAAAGCCGCTGTCCAGGCCGATTAATACTGCATCAGGCCTGCTCGCACGCAATTGCCTGACCACAGCCGGGCCCAGATAACCCATATTGCCTGTAACAAGTATCTTCATACCACCTCAGTTGGACTGCCCTGGACGCACAATTGAACCATTTGCTTTTACCTGCCGATTCAAACATGTTTGCAATTGCCGTGCCGGAAATGCAGGCTAAAATATTGTGCATCCCTTGGCAGACTCCGCCTGCCAGCGTATGATCATTTTAAAGCTGCCTGAACCTTTCATAATCCAGTGGTTTCATCATGCGAAAAAAGTTGTCAGGGGTTTCAAGATACTCGATCAATTCCCTGTCAAAACAGCCGGAATATCAGCAAAGGATATTTTTTTAGCGCAATATGGTTTGTTCATTATGTTTCATGAATAAACAAATGTGTTTCTTTTATATACAGAATTTTTACTATTAAACACTTTCAAGTCTTTTATAAAAAGATTTCCTGGAAATGCCAAGGAGTCTGGCGGCTTTCGATTTATTGCCGTCGCACCTCATTAGCGCCTTTTTAACGGCGGCGTTCTCCAACTCCTTTAAAGTCAGCATCAGGGGTGAGTTTTTATCGCCTTCCATGCCGCTCTCCATAGCGTTGCCTCCGGCAACCTCCCTAGGCAGATGCTCGGCCATTATGACACCGCCTCCGGCAAGGACAAAGGCCCATTCAACAGCGTTTTTAAGTTGGCGCACATTGCCAGGCCATTCGTAACGCTGAAGACATTCCATTGCATCAGCCGCAATACGGACGATTTTCCCTTCCTTAGCATTTAATTCATTAAGGAACTCAGCCGCAAGCAGAGGCAAATCCTCTTTCCGCTCCCTAAGCGGGGGCACGGAAATTTCCACTTCATTAATCCGGTAATATAAATCCTCTCTGAACCGGCCGTCGCGAACTTCCTTCAAAAGCTCTTTGCTGCTGGCGCAGACCAGTCTGAAATTTATTTTAATTTTTTTATTGCTGCCGATCCGTTCTATCTCTCTTTCCTGCAGAACCCTGAGCAGCTTTGACTGCACTGCCATACCCAGTTCACTTATCTCGTCCAGGAGCATTGTACCAGCGCATGCCTCCTCGAATCTTCCTGCCCGCCTTTCGCCGGCGCCCGTGAACGCGCCTTTTTCGTAGCCAAACAGCTCCGATTCCAATAATGGCCCCGGTATGGCGGCGCAGTTAACTGCCACAAATGGATTTTTACCCCTGATGCTGCCAAAATGCAGGGCGCGTGCAACCAGTTCCTTTCCTGTGCCGGTCTCACCATTTACAAGCACATTGCTGGCCGAGTCACGGACAGAGTTTATAATTTTCTGGATTTTTTGAATTCCGGCGCTCCCGCCGCTAATCCTGTGCTGGCTATGTACAGCCAGTTTCTGTTTCAGGCGCTCGATTTCACGTTTGAGTTTCCTTTGTTCCACAGCCCTTGCCAGCACACCCTTTAAGCGGGAATAGTCCGGCGGCTTAACAATATGATGAAAGACCCAATTGCTCACAGCATCGACTGCTATATCTGCATTTCCGTGCGCGGTAAGAAAGATAACAGGAAGATCCGGCTCTTTTTTTAATATAAATTCAAACAGGCCCTGCCCTTCTTTGCCTGGCATTCTGATGTCTGTTACAACCGTGTCCACATTTGCGCCTTCTAGTATGGAAATGGCGCCATCAACAGAAATGGATTCAAGCACATCATACCCTTCCCGCCTTAGAAGCGCCGCAAGCACTTTCAGGGCATAGGGCTCGTGGTCTACTATAAGAATTCTAGGCTTCACCTGTGCGCCGTTCCTGACACAGCGACTTCCGTTTCAACCAAATCATCCTGCCAGCGGCCGCCTTTTCTGAAATTAGGGACTATTTGCCCAAGAACCGATAACAGCCCCTCAGCCGAAAATGATTTAAGATGCCTTGCCATATCCGCAATAGCCTGGTCCAGCCCGTCAGGCGCCATGGCTTGAGGAATAGCTATCTTGAGCTTATCATGGAAAGACCCTGTTACCTTTTCACTGGAGTCGATCAACTCCTCAAAGAGCTTTTCACCTGGCCTGAGTCCTGAAATCACAATCTTTATCTCCTTATGAGGCACCAGGCCTGAAAGGCGGATAACGTTTTCGGCCAAGTCCATTATCTTTACCGGTTCGCCCATATCAAGCACAAAAATCTCTCCGCCGCTTCCAGCTGCGGCGGCTATAAGCACCAGCTGAATAGCTTCCGGAATAAGCATGAAAAATCTGCGCATCTCCGGATGGGTGACTGTAAGCGGCCCTCCTCTTTTCAGTTGCTCTCTGAAGACAGGCAGCACGCTGCCGTTAGTGTCCATCACATTTCCAAAACGCACTGCCATGAATTTGGTGATGGACAAGCCGTTCATTTTCAGAGTCAGGAACTCCGATATTCTTTTTGTTGCGCCCATAACGCTGGTCGGGTTGACGGCCTTGTCCGTGGAAATCGTGACAAAGCTTGCCGCTCCACAGCTTGCGGAAACTTCAAGCACGTTCTTTGTGCCAAAAACGTTGTTTTTTACCGCTTCAAACGGATTGCCCTCCATCATCGGCACATGCTTGTATGCGGCGGCATGGAATACGATGGACGGCCTGGATTTGCTGAATATATAATCCAGATACCGGAAATCCTGCACATCAGCGATCACCGGCAGAATCCGCGTTCGCGCCGCCGACCGCTTAAGTTCCCTGTCCACGTGGAAAAGATTGTTTTCATACCTGTCAAGAAGGATAAGTTCCGATGGATGGTACCGGGCTATCTGCCTGCATAATTCGGAGCCGATTGAGCCGCCCGCACCAGTCACGAGAACTGTACGCCCTTCCAAATACTTGCTGATTGATTCTATATCCGTCCTGATGGGTTCCCGCTGCAGCAGGTCTTCCAGACATAAAGGTTTCATCTGTGATAGCATTGATTTTTGCTGGAGGTTCGATACAAGCTCTTCACTGGTTATATATCCCTCGTTAATAAAAATCTCGCCTAACCGTCCGCCGTCCCTCAACTGTATCTGAAGGGCTTTTTTAAGCTGCCCGGATGTAATTACGTCCTTTTCCACCATGAACTGGCCCAACTTGGACGAAATTTTCAAGTTACCATTCAGCAAGTCGGTTAATAAAGGGAGTTTCTTGATTGGTATGTCGTAGCCCTTGCACAGATCAAAAACTTCCCTTGCCTTTGGCGAGTCCTTCGGATCCGTAGAGATCAGGATTTCGTCAGGAGACATTTTTTTAATCAGGGCGGGAAGGTCCGGCAGCGTTCCAAGGATAGGAATGCCATTAATGGTAAGCCCTTTTTTGTATGGATCGTTGTCCACCAGGCCAAGAGGCAAATAACCGTATCCAGGGTTGTTCACCATATCGCGTACCAGGAGCTCAGCCGAATCCCCGGCGCCCACTATGAATACTTTTTTGGAAGGAGCTTCAGGATTCACGCGCTCCCGCAACACCCGTATTAAAAATCTGAACCCCGCTGATAAGGTTACGAAGAGGAGCCAGTCCAGGACGTAAACTGAAACCGGGTATGCCGTATTGCCATCCCAGTATCTTACAGCGGCAAAGAAGAAGAGGCTGCCAGCCGTGCTGGTTTGAAGTATTTTAAGCATGTCATTGATGCTGGCATATCTCCAAAGCCCCTTATGCAGGCCCAAACGGAGATTTAAAACGACCCTGCTGGCCAATATCAAGGGCAGATATTGCAGGAAACCACCCTTATAGGCTGAAGGGTTCAGCGTATTGAATCTGAGGGCAAAAGCAAAATAATTAGAGAGGACGGCCTGAAAAAAAACAACTCCGATGAATGCGGGCACCCTGTTTTTAGCAACAAAATCCCCGATTTTGTCCAATTGGGGTTTAAAATTTTTAAGTCGCATATAGTCGAGCGCATTCCCTTCGTTTGTTATTCAGCCTTATGGCGCCAGCTTTTAAAGACTGTTGTAATAATCAACCCTATATCCTTCAAAAGCCCCCTTTTTTCTATGTAATCTGAAGACAGCCTGATCTTCTCCGGAAGAATGAGAGCCAGATATGTGTCCTCACTTTTTTCTGATTGGCAGGTAAGTTTTTCCTCTTCCGAATAGGCAATAGAAGCCGGATCTGTAATACCCGGCCGCACAGAAAGGAGCTTGGAATACTGGCCCCTGAATTTGTCAACGTACTTCCACACCTCCGGGCGCGGCCCGACAAAGCTCATGTCGCCGGCCAGCACATTTACAAGCTGCGGCAATTCATCGAGCTTGTATCTTCTGAGGAACGCGCCGACCCGCGTTATCCTGTTATCACCCCTGAATGTGACCAGGGGCGCATTGATGTTTCTGCCGTCCTCTTTCATGGTCCTGAATTTATATATCGAGAACGGTTTAAAATTCATGCCTACCCTCTCCTGCCTAAAGATAACCGGACCACCATCTGACGCCTTAACGGCTATTGCAATAAGGGCCATCAGAGGGGAAAAAACAAAGAGGCCCGCTAAAGACAGGATTATGTCAAGGCCCCTTCTCACCTGGAAAACTTGCCTGCAAGGTACAGCACCACATCAATAACGCCGGAAACGTCCTCTTCCATCATCCCCGGATAAATTGGAAGAGAAACCACCCTTTCAAAAATCCACTCAGAAGCAGGATACTCATGAGGCTTGCATCCGTAAGTGTCTCTGTAGAAAGGGTGCCGGTAAAGGGGCACAAAATGGACGGAACATCCTATCCCCCTGTCCACAAGCTGATTTATGAACTGGTCCCGGTCAATTTTAAGTGCATTAAGATTCAGCTTTAGTGCATAGAGGTGCCACGCACTGTCCCTGTCTGTTTTAACATCCGGGGGTATCAGTTCCCGCCGCTGGAGAAAGGCCTCGGTGTACCTTGCTGCTATCTCCTTGCGGCACATCCACATCCATTCCAGTTTTTCAAGCTGTGCAAGCCCCATTGCGGCCTGAATGTCCGTCATGTTGTATTTACAGCCCGCCTCAACCACCTCGTAGCGCCAATGACCGTTTTTTGCGTACCTTTTCCATGCGTCACGTGACATACCGTGCAGGCGCAGAACGCGCATATGGTCAGCCCACTCGTCATTGAACGTGGTGGCCATGCCCCCTTCGCCCGTGCATAAGGTCTTTGTCGCGTAAAAGCTGAAACAGGTTATATCGCCAACACTGCCGATTTTTTTATATCTGTACCACGCTGGCAATGCGTGCGCCGCATCCTCAATTACGTAAATCCCGCGTGGACCTGCAATTTCCTTTATCTCGTCCATATCGCAGGGCTGTCCGGCATAGTGGACCGGGATAATGGCCCTGGTTTTTTTGGTGATATGGCGTTCCAGCTTGGAAACGTCCAGATTATGTGTGGCAGGGTCCACGTCAGCCAAAACCGGCCTGGCTCTGAAATAGGAGAGCACTGAGGCGGTGGATGTAAACGTGAATGCGGGGACTATTACCTCATCTCCCTCTTTCAGGCCAACCGCCTTCAGCGCCAGATGGAGGCACGCGGTGCAGGAATTCATTGAAACAGCGTGTTTCACCTCTGCGTATTCGGCGAATTTGTTTTCGAATTCAACAGTTTTAGGCCCCATTGTGAGCCAGCCGGACCTGAGGGAATCAACAACCCCCTCTATCTCCTCACGCTCTACATATGGTTTATGAAAAGGTATCTGCATTTTCCCCTTCTTTTTGAATGACGTCAGGCCAAAGCAAAGAAAAGGTGATTACACTGATTAATTACCTTTGTTAATACATGGCAGAGGGAAATCATGCCCTGACCACTTTCCCGTTGCCATTTCCGTTTTTAATGAAATTCCTGGTATCCACAAGAAGTTTTGAGTTGTGGAGTATGAAGTCAGGGTCGTAATCGGAATGGTCAGTTGCAACGAGAACACAGTCATACCCGGCAAGCGACTCCCGCGTCAGCCGGACCGAATCCTTGTTCAGGCCGTGCTTGCGTGTCCTGGGCGCGGCAGGAATATAAGGGTCATTGTAATCAACTTCGCTTCCCATGGAGCCGAGTATTTCGATTATCTTTAAGGAAGGCGACTCCCTGACATCGTCAACATCCTTCTTGTAAGCCAGTCCAAGCACGAGGACTCTGGCCCCCCTTATGCTTTTGCCATTGTCATTCAGAGCTTCAACAACCCGCTGGGAAACATAATACGGCATGTTCGTGTTTATCTCGCCTGCCAGCTCGATAAATTTGGTAGGTATGTCGTATTTGCGGGCCTTCCATGTAAGGTAAAACGGGTCCACAGGTATGCAGTGCCCGCCAAGTCCCGGCCCCGGATAGAATGGCTGGAACCCAAACGGTTTTGTGCTGGCCGCTGAGATGACTTCCCAGATGTTTATCCCCATCCTGTCAAACAGCACCTTCAGTTCATTCACCAGGGCGATGTTCACGGCCCTGTATATGTTTTCCAGAAGTTTTGCGGACTCGGCCACTCTTGTGGACGAAACCGGGACCACGTTTGCCACAATGTTCTTATACAGAGCGGAAGCCCGCTTAAGACAGGCAGGCGTAAATCCGCCCACTACCTTTGGGATCATGCTCATCGAGAAACGCCCGTTATTGGGATCTTCTCTTTCGGGAGAAAAAGCAAGATTAAAATCCACGCCGGCCCGCAACCCTCTGCTCTCCAGTATGTCCTTCAAATCCTCGTCCGTTGTTCCAGGGTACGTGGTAGATTCGAGCACTACAAGATGTCCAGGCCTCAAGTGCTCTGATATGGATTTTGCCGTGCTGAAAACAAACGAGAGGTCCGGCTCACGGTATTCATTCAACGGTGTCGGCACGCAGATTATTATAGAATCCACGTCTTTCAGGGCCAAAAAATCGGATGTGGGTTTAAACAAATTTCCACACTGCCTTATGCTGCCTGAATCGATATGCTTGATATAGCTTTCACCTCTGGACAGGGACTCTATCTTCTTTTCGTCCACATCAAACCCTGTCACGCTGAAACCTTTGCGGCAGAACTCCAGAACGATTGGCAGCCCTACATACCCCAGTCCGATTACGCCGACTCTTTCAGTCATTTCCATAAAAATTTCCCCCTTTGGTTCCTGCTTTGGCTTCCGATATGCGGCCGATTTGGCAATATTTCGCCTTTTTGCTTATATTCCGGAGATATCCCGGAACGGCCTGAAGACACACCGGAAGGTTCTTTAGCTTTGAAAGGATTAAAAGGAAATCTCGAAAAAATAATACTACCTGATAATTAAAAAAGGTTATTCCGGCTCAAGGTCATTTGCATATACCTTTATGCCTATGCTCCTTCCAAGTATGTCAATATTGACCACAAAAATGTGCTCGCCTTCCGAATTCATGACGGCCCCTCGCGCGCCCTTCAATGGCCCCCTTTTAACCCGGACCAGCGCTCCACTCTTTAAATGAGGGTAGACATTTACGCCATCACCGCCGGAGGTAAGCATTATCTTCAGCGATTCAATCTCGTCTTGGGGAACTGGAACAGGCCCATCCAGTCCTGATGCCAGAATGCTTACTACACCCCTGGTCTTGAGGACGTTTACAAACTCAGAAGGATAGGAAGGAACATTTACAAAGAGATACCCGGGGAAAAGGGGAAACTCAACCAGCTTTTTCCTATCCTTCCATTGGTTAAGTTTTTTAATCGTTGGCAGAAATGTCTGCACCCCCTTGCGGCCAAGTTCGCTTTGAGCCACAAATTCGTGCCTGGACTTAACATATGCAGCGTACCAGTTTAACATTTGTCCTTGTCATGAATTTGCAATTGGCATGCCAATTCCGCCAGCATTGGAAAAATTAAGCCTCAGGCACTTAATGAGTATCTTTTAAGTCTAATTTTTTGAGTATGATGTATAAATAAGTAACATTATGTATCCATCAGAAACATGCGAAAAATTATTAAAAGTAATACATACCGAACTGTAGAGCCCTTGTTTCCTTGCCGCTTCTTTTTACCTCAAGCCTGACGTCATAACATTGCAATAATTCACGGATAACAAACAACCCGAAAATTCTTCCCTCATCTTTACAGGTGTAGAAGTTTCACATCTGCCCGGCATACCCGGCCCGGAGCCCGCAACCTCTATGAAACGCAGCCCGGCGCGTCCGTCCATTACCTGCTTCGAAAAACGTGCTCACTTCCAATTTCCCCCCCGGCCTCCGATGCGTTATTAACCACGTTAAATGCCCCTGCTTAAGAAATTTGATTTGAAGGTATCATGCCATGATATCTCTTCCCCCGTTATTTTTGTAAACTCGGTCAATGTATAGCCGTCACAATACTTTCCACCCGGAAAAAGAACTTCCCCCTTTATGGCATTGAGAGGATTTATTACGCCATAAGCAGGCATGGAGGCTATCTTGCCTGCATCAAATCAAAATTGTTTTATCTCATTGACAGACATTATCAAGGGGGCTACTGTTAAACTTTTTCCGGATAGTATTACAACGGAATATTTTTTGCTAAGATTCTTCTGTTAGCCTAATTTGGATATCTGGAGGGACAATAATGTGCGGCATAGTAGGATACCTGGGGAAAAGGAGCGCCGTGGAGGTCCTTATTGGCGGACTTGAGCGGCTCGAATACAGGGGTTATGATTCTGCCGGGGTCGCGTTTGTAAACGGGGCAGGCGTTGAGATCAAGAAAACATGTGGCAGGATAATCGACCTCTCAAATATGTTCCCTCCGCCCTATCCCAAGGCCAGGCTGGGGCTGGGCCATACACGATGGGCAACGCACGGGGCGCCCTCTGACAAAAACGCGCATCCGCATCAGGCCGGAAGTGTTGTGGTAGTGCATAACGGGATAATTGAAAATCACGACGATTTGCGTATGACGCTCTCTTCGCAGGGCCACCAGTTCCAGTCCGAAACTGACACGGAGGTCATTTGCCAGCTCTTATATAAATTCGTCAAGGAGGGCATGCTCCCAAAAGAGGCATTGAAGCACGCCCTGCCCATGTTAAAAGGCTCATACGCAATAGGCGCAATCTTTTCGGACGAGGAAGACAGGATATATGCTGCCAGGAACGGCAGCCCGCTTGTACTGGGAATCGGCCAGGGGGAATATTTTTTCGCTTCGGACATTCCGGCATTTCTCAAATACACCAAGAACTTCATATTCCTGGAGGATGGAGACCTTTGCGCCATAACCCAGTCCGGATACGAGATAGAGCAGATACCTTCAAACACAGACAAGAAGGGCGCTGCACAAAGGAAGATCGTGGAGATAGGGTGGTCCGCCGAAATGGCCGAAAAGGAAGGCCACGGCCATTTCATGCACAAGGAAATTCACGAGCAGCCGGCTGCGGTCAAAAATACCATTGGTGAATGGACCGGAAAACCGGGAAAACTGCTTGACGCGTTCGGGCTTGCGGCAAAGTACGTCCTGTCCATAGAAAGGCTGCAATTCGTTGCATGCGGCACGTCATATTACGCTGCGCTGGTGGGCAAAAGAATAATAGAGGACCTTGCCCATATTCCCGTAGATGTGGAGATAGCCTCGGAGTACAGGTACAAAACGCACTTCATAGACAAGGAGACCTGCTTTGTCTCCATAACCCAGTCCGGCGAAACGGCCGATACGCTTGCAGCCCAGCGCGAGGCAGCACGCAAGGGCGCTAAAACGCTCACCATCTGCAACGTAGTGGGCAGCACCGCCTCCAGGGAGTCCGGCTCCGTGTTCTACACAAAGGCCGGCCCGGAAATGGGCGTGGCATCCACCAAAACGTTTACCGCCCAGGTAGCCTCATTGGCCATGCTGGCCGCGGTGCTGGGGATGAAGCGCGGGCGCATCTCGTCCGGGGAGGCTGGCAATTTCCTGAACCAGCTGGCGATGATACCGGAGCTTATGGATAAGGCGCTGCTGCTGGACGGGCCAATGATGGAGCTTGCCACTGTGCTCAGGAATTCCGGCAACTTCCTGTACCTGGGAAGGGGAATAAGTTACCCGGTGGCGCTGGAAGGCGCGCTCAAGCTGAAAGAGATTTCTTACGTGCACGCCGAGGGCTATCCGGCTGGAGAGATGAAGCACGGCCCCATAGCGCTGCTTGAAAAAGGGATGCCCGTGGTGCTCATAGCCCCGGCGGACGCCCTGATAGAAAAAACCCTGTCCAACATGGAAGAGGTAAAGGCCAGGGGGGCGCGGATAATTGCGATCACCGATGAGCCCGCCGCATTCAGGGCAAAGGCGGACGACATCGTGGCGGTGCCTTCAACGCACCCGTCGCTGTCGCCATTCATGAGCGTGCTGCCCCTTCAATTCCTGGCATATCATGTTGGCGTGCTGAAAGGCTGCGATGTGGACCGGCCAAGAAATCTTGCAAAGAGCGTAACGGTGGAATAACTTAATTTGTGAATAAGGTGCACGCTAAATACGCAACTGCATTCCATTGCATAAAAAAAGGCCGGAGGCAATTTGCCCCCGGCCTTTGAATTGAACGCTCTCTAGAACAGCCCTTTAACCCTGCCTGCCTCGGTATCCACGTCCACGCGCCTGTAAGCTGGATCGCTGCTGGTACCCGGCATAAGCTTTATCGCACCGGCAACCGGCACAACAAAGCCCGCTCCCTTGTAGGTAAGGATATCCCTCACGTGGAGCCTCCAGCCAGTGGGCACACCCTTCAGGTTCGGGTTGTCCGTGAGCGAGAGATGGGTCTTCACCATGCAGGTGCCAAGCTTGGCGGTCTCGGGGTCTTCCTCCATCCTCCTGGCTTTTGCCGCGGCCTCGGCGGAGTAGTCCACGCCATCTGCGCCGTACACCTTGGTTGCAATAAGCTCGATCCTCTTTCTAAGCGGGGTGCTCAGGTCATAGAGGAACTTGAACTCGTTGGGCTCGTTGCATGCGTCCACAACGGCGTCCGCCAGCTCAAGCGCGCCCTCGCCGCCGTACTGCCAGTGCTTGGAAACAGCCACCCTGGCACCGGCCTGCTCGGCCAGCCTTTTTACGGCGTTTATCTCATTGTCAGTATCGGTATAGAAGGCGTTTATGCACACAACCGGATTGATGCCCGCCTGCTTGACAGTCTCTATATGCTTTATAAGGTTGCAGGTGCCGGCCTCTACCCAGCCCACGTTCTCACTCTTGTACTCCTCGGGCACAGGCTTGCCGGGAACAGGTATCGGCGCTCCGCCATGGCATTTCAGCGCCCTTATGGTAGCAACAACAACCGCGGCTTGGGGCTTCAGCCCGGAGAACCTGCATTTCAGGTTCCAGAATTTTTCGAATCCGATGTCCGCTCCAAAGCCGCTCTCCGTAACATGATAGTCGGCCAGTTTCAGCCCTACCCTGTCGGCTATGATCGAGGACTGGCCTATCGCTATGTTCGCAAACGGCCCGGCATGCACCAGAACAGGCTGGCCTTCAATCGTCTGCATCAGGTTAGGGTTCAGGGCCTCAACCATCCAGGCTGTCATCGCGCCGGCCACTTCCAGGTCCTCGGTGGTAACGGGGTTGCCCTGCTTGTCATAGGCCACAACTATCTTGCCCATGCGCTCGCGCATATCTTTAAGGTCCTTCGCCACTGCCAGAATGGCCATCACTTCGGAAGAGACTGCGATTGCGAACCCGGAGTTCATCATGAAGCCGTCCTGCTTGCCGCCAAGGCCTATAACGATGTCGCGCAGGGCCTGCGCGCAGAAGTCCATTATCCACTTCATCTCTACATTGCGCGGGTCTATATTGAGCCTGCGGAGCTTCCTTTTTGCAAGCTGATCGTCGTTGTAATTATACTCATGCTGCAACCTGGAGGTGAGCGCAACCATTGCCAGGTTATGAG
>JAJYLE010000074.1:882-12433 GCA_021788025.1 Nitrospirota bacterium | reverse complement strand
TATGCCAGGTTGACACCATGGAGACTTACCTGCCTGCTTCCGGCAGCATCAACAGCCGCTCCGGTAATACCAAGAATATCTTTTGCCTTACCGGGGTAAACCGGCACGGCCATAATGGAATTTCCAGCCTTGTCCGTATAAAGAAATTTTGTGATCACCTTTTCAGAATGGGCCCTGAGCGCGGCTGCGGCCAGCCCGCTGCACGCAAGCACAACAAGATAAAGCGCGGCCATTCCGGCCCATCGGGGGCGTATCCATCCAAACGCCGCCCTGAAGATCCTGCCGCCAGGCCCGCCAGGTATAAACATGGGCGTCTTCTGCAGATACTCTTCATACGAGGCGCCGTATTTGCGCATGCAGCGCCATTCCTCATTCCTGGCAAGGGCGTAATATACAAAAAGCATCGTTACGTACAGAAGGAGAATAATGAATCTTGGCCAGTATATAAGAAGCCCGAAACCCGAGATTGCGAGCGCCAGGTACTGCGGGTGCCTGACCATCGCGTACGGCCCGCGCTGCGCCATCCTCTTTTTAAAGATTTTTAAATAATAAAGCGGCAGGGCAGCCAGCAGAAAGAGGACCAGACCAATCAAGAAAAAAATCTGGAGAAAGGAGACTGACCTGACCAGCCAGTCCCCGGTAAAAACAAGATGCGGCAGAAAAAAGTCAGCGGCCCATGCAAGACGGCGGCTTTTGGCCAGCAATTCCAGGGCAGGCGCATATGCTGAAAAAAAATAAGCCGCAAACGGACTTATCATTATGATAATCTCGCCCGCAATCAGAAAATAGACCAGAATGCTCAGGATAAAAGCCGCTCTGAGTTTGTGCAGGCGGACAGGGCTTTTCCAGGGCATGTGGTCTCCTTTTCCATCTGTTCATTCAGATTAAAAAAATTCTAGCATGAAAATGGGCACAAGCGGGTTTGCAGCAGGCAATTTTTAAGAAGTGCCATTGACCGCACAAGGTTTGCAGTGATAGATTGCTTTATGAATATTTTAAAGGTAAATGGGATATCAAAATCGTTTGAACCGGGGGTTTATGCCCTTTCAGACGTAAGCCTTGCGCTTGAAAAAGGAGAGATACTTGGCGTGCTTGGGCCAAACGGCGCCGGCAAGACTACTTTAATCCACACCATTCTTGGGCTTATCTCCCCGTCTTCAGGCTGGGTGGAGGCATTCGGCATAAGGCTTTCCGCGCAGACAAGGGCAGGTATTTTAAGGCGCATGAATTTCGCCTCCAGCTATGTCTCGCTGCCACTAACACTTACGCCGCGTGAAAACATGATGGTCTATGCACTGATGTACGGGATCAAGGACAGGGCCGCAAGATGCGATGAGACGCTTGGCATGTTCGGGCTCGAAAAACTTAAGAACAAGCCATCAAGGACGCTATCATCGGGCCAGATGATGAGGCTGGCGCTGGCCAAGGCCCTGATAAACGACCCGGAGATACTGCTTCTGGATGAGCCCACCGCCGGGCTGGACCCGGAGATTGCCAGGAAGACGCGGCAGATGCTGAAATCGCTCTGCTCCGAAAGGGGCATGTCCGTCATCTATACGTCCCATAACCTTTGGGAGATGCAGGAGGTGTCGGACAGGGTGCTTTTCATGAAGGGGGGAAAGGTGCTGATGCAGGGCCGCTCGGCAGACCTTCTGGGCAGCTACGGCGCAAAAAACCTGGAAGAGCTTTTCTTCAAGGCGCTTGGAGAAGACAAATGAAAGCAAGCCACGTTGCGGCAGTTGCACTGAGACAGCTTTACCTTTACAAAAGGAGCATGGCACGGCTTATGGAAGTTGTATACTGGCCCACCATGGACCTGCTTTTATGGGGATTCCTGACGGTATACCTTCGAAGGACATCCGGCCAGAACATGCCGAAGTTCGTCTCCTATTTCATAGGCGCGCTCATATTGTGGGATGTCCTTTTCAGGGCCGAACAGGGGATCTCGGTTTCTTTTCTTGAAGACATGTGGTCCAGAAACCTGATAAACGTGTTCGTAACTCCTGTGACCATGGCTGAATATTTACTTGGCCTGATCGTGATAAGTTTCATAAAGGTGGCCGCCGCTTTTGTTCTGCTGTCCGTGCTGGGCTGGGCTCTCTATTCCTTCAGCATCCTGAAACTTGGGGCCTCCCTGCTGCCGCTGGTTTTGAATCTCACCGCAATGGGATGGGCTATAGGGATATTTACAACCGCCCTTATTCTAAGATACGGCCTTGAGGCCGAAATCCTGGCCTGGGCGCTCGGGTTTGTATTTCTGCCATTCTCAGCCGTGTTTTATCCGGTCTCCGTCCTGCCCGGGTTCCTCCGCGCGGTTGCCGCGTTTATCCCGGCATCGCATGCGTTTGAAGGGATGCGGGCAGTGATAAGCGGGGCCCGTTTCCCAGCCCGTGAGCTTCTGGATGCCACGGCGCTTAATGCCGTTTACCTTGCGCTTTCACTCCTTTTCTTCAGACGCATATACCGGGTTGTTATAGACCGGGGTATAATCCCCAAGATAGGAGAATGACGGACAACCCCCATTGATATTTAAGGCCTTATGAATTTATTATTGAAACACTTCGGTCCCCACGCATACGGGATACTAAAAAGAGGAGGCAGCGATGGGCATTTCGCCTGGCACATGGACAGTAGCTGTTTCAGCCATTGTGATAGGGCTGGCAATCGGCTTTGCGTTGCAGCGTGGAAGGTTTTGCATGAACACGGCGTTCAGGGACATCATCTTCATTAACGATGTCACCCTTTTCAGGGCCTACCTGATTGCGCTGGTCATAACCATGGTAGGGGCAAATTTCCTGGAAGATATGCACTGGCTCGGTTCGGACCAGTATGGTCCTTTCACCCTTGCAAGGCAGTCTTTTGCGCCCGTGGCAAACATAGTGGGCGGATACATATTCGGCCTGGGCATGGTCCTTGCCAGCGGCTGCGGCAGCGGCATACTGTACCGCGTGGGCGAAGGGCTGATATCGGCCCTGCTTGCCACACTGGCGTTCGCCATGGGGATAATCATGACAACCAGCGGGGTATTGAAACCGGTCTATCTGGCCATGAAACACTACACGGTGAACGACGCAAGCGGCAATGCGCTGACCTTATACGGCCTTTTCGGGGGAGGCGACACCACCAAGTGGATATTAATCGGGGTAATTGCCGTCATTGCGGGCATCTATGTTCTTAAGGGAAAACCCTTCCAGAAAGGCCCGGCAAAGGGATATAAATGGTCCATAGCCGGAGTTTTGATAGGCGTAGTTGCAACCGCGGGATGGTGGGCGTCCGGCGTGTTCGGCGGTTATCCCAGGGGGATTTCATTTACCGGTCCGCTTGGCGAGTTCGCCAATGCGGTGCTAAATGGCAACAGCCATTCGTCATGGCCGATGTTCTCGTTTGGCCACATAACTGCAACTTGGAGCGCGATATACATCCTGGCGGTCCCGATAGGCGCATACCTCAGTTCAAAAGGCCTGAAGGAATTCAAGCTGAACGCCCCCCCGGCAAAGGACCTGGCAACAGTATTCGGAGGCGGCCTCCTCATGGGGTTTGGCGCCTCCGTAGCAGGCGGTTGAAACATCGGGCATGGGTTGACCGGTGTGTCGACCTTGGCTGTATCAAGCATTGTCTCCACTATTTTCATTGTGCTTGGCAACTGGACTATGGTCTACTTCAGGTTTATAAAACCTATGAGGGACTGAAAACCTTCCGCAACCGAAAGAGGGGGTTTTCGCCCCCTCTTTTTTTGCCTTTAATCTGCTTTCATCTTGCAATTAAAAAGCCTGTTTATAATTATAACTTCACGTTGCAAACCGTGGGCTGCTTCCATTATATTGTGCTTAATTAGTGGGAATTGGAAGGAGGTGGGAGGAAAAAACGGGAGGGGGGAATCCGTTTTTTTCTTAAGTGGGCTTACAGGGGGCGAAAAAAATTGAAGGGAGGAAGCACATGAAGAAGGTTTTACTCGCCGTGATCGCGCTGGCGTTGACGACGGCAGTTTATTATACGGCAAGCGCCGATGATAACACCGCCAACACCGGGATAGACTACCATTACGTAAGCGCTGATATGCCCAAGCTGACCGGCATAGCCTTTGTGGCCGGTGAAGGCGGGCATATAGCCTTGATCAACCTTGCCACCATGAAATCGCCGGTGAGCATCCAGAACGACAGGATCACGATAACAAATTCCGGCAGCGAGATGGAAGGAAAGATCGCCGGCATGTCATTTGAAAAGATCAAAAGGGGCGGCGGCATCCACGCCTCTGCGATAGTAGGGGATAAACTGTATGTTGGGTTACTGGACGGCAGGATGGTTGTGCATAACCTGAAGACCGGCATGAACTCCGAGCCGGTGCAGATAGGCCAGAAGATCTGCGATGTTATGAAAGGCCCGGACAACAGCCTTTACCTGGAGGACATGGCCGACGGGCACATTTACCAGTGGAATTACAAAAAAGCCAAGCTGGTAGACGATATCCCCGTTGGCGCTGCCGTATGCGGCATACAATGGGTCCATAACAACAAGGTGGCCTATGTGGCCGATATGCCCACGGGCACAATCTACGTGCTTGACTGGACAACGAAAAAGGTAGTAAAAAAGATAACCGACCCTCAGATGACGTTCATCCACCAGATCCATTTGCGACCGCACACGAACCAGCTGTGGGTATCGGCCCCCAACGAGTACGACCCTGGGCTCAAGCCGCCCACCCACAAATCCCAGCTTGTGGTCATAGACACCGATTCCAATAAGGTGGTAGACCACATCGTGCTTCCTGAGCATCGCTATCCGCACGACGTAGCGTTCACCCAGGACGGCAAATGGGTACTTATTCCGGCCAGGACGTACCAGGACGACAGCCGCCTCATGGTGATGAATGCCGATTCGCACAAGGTAGTGGCGGACGTCTCGGCATGCGGAAGCTGCCACGAGGCCAACGGCATAGTAGTGAAAATGGCCGAGGGCCATCCGAACCTTTGCGGCATTACCGTTGGCTGGGGTATGAAGCACAAACCGATTGGCGGATAAGGCCACCGTATTACGGCAAACCGCCACCTGAACAAGGGGGCGCGAAAGCGCCCCCTTCCGGTTGCGTAAATACTCCAGGAAGCTTGAAAGGCGGCATATGTCAACCAGATTGAGAATCATTTCATTAGCGGAACGGAATTTAAGAAGAAAGCCCGTCCGGAGCGTCCTTCTGCTTTTGGCCATTACAGTCGTAACCGGCACTCTTTTTTCGGCCACGTTATTCATCTCAAGCATGCATAACGCATTGCGGGTAGGCACATACAGGCTTGGGGCGGACGTAATAGTGGTGCCCAAAAACAGCGTGCGGGAGGCCAAATCCGCCCTGATTTCCGGGCAGCCTGAAAGCTTCTTCATGAACAGCTCCGTGCTGAATGCGGTCAGAAAGACAGAGGGCGTACTTACGGCTTCTCCGCAGATATTCATTAAACCAACCACCTTCAGTTGCTGCTACAGTGTGCCCGTATTCCTGGTGGCGTTCGACCCTGCTACGGATTTCACCATTACGCCATGGCTGGCAAAAGGACTGGCCGGCTCGATGAAGACGGGGCAGGTTCTGACTGGCCGGGACGTGCCGGTCATTACAGGAGACACCCTCCCCTTTTACGGCAGCCCCTTTACAGTGGCAGGCACCATGGCGCGCACGGGCATGAACTACTTTGATAATACAGTTTTCATGACGATGGATTCCGCATACAAGATGGCGGCGGATTCTGCTCAAAAAGCGATACGCCCCCTGAAGCTTGATAAGGGCCAGATCTCGGCCGTTCTTGTGAAAGTAAAGCCGGGGTACAGCCCTGAACGAGTAGCGCTGAAAATAAATTACGCGGCAGGCGGCCAGGGCGTGAAGGCCATCTCCTCGGACAAGGTGATAACAACCGTTCGTGCCCAGCTGAGCGGCCTGTTGAAAGGAATATTTGCAATAAGCGCAGTGCTATGGGTAATGGCGCTGCTGATGATAGGGTTTGCCTTCTATATGATAGTAAACGAAAGGCAAAGGGAACTTGGGCTTCTTAAGGCGATGGGCGCCAGGAAGTCCCACGTGTTCAGGCTGATAGTTACAGAAGCGGTTGTGCTGTCAACATCAGGAGGGGTGCTGGGTATAGCGGCCGGGTTTGCGTTGTTGTCGGGCTTCAAGGATGTGCTTCTGCACAGCCTGAAACTTCCATACCTTCTTCCGCCATGGCCGGTACTTGTTGAGCTTGTGGCAGCCGCTGTGGTGTTCTCGCATGTTACAGGCATAATAGCCTCACTGCTGCCGGCCTCCATCGCAAGCCGGATGGACGTCTTCGAGGCAATACGGAAAGGAGAATAGTGATGAGAAGACGGCCATTGCTCGTTTTCATTATATGCGCACTTGTGCTTATGTTTGCGGCTTCATGTAAAAAAAAGGCCCAGGAGGGCACGGTAAGCAACCTGCCCAATGTGGAAGGCGCGGACTGGTTTGCACTTACCAGGCATAAACTGGCCAAAAATCCGGATGACGCGGACGCATGGTATGAACTGGCCTATCTTTACGACGGCGCCAAGGTTTACAACAAGGCCGCTGATGCCTACCTGAAGGCCGTTAATCTCAATCCAAAGGGCTACATATATTTCAAGCTTGGCAACGATTACAGCCACATGAACCGGCCTGAAAAAGCCATTGCCGCCTTCAAAATGGCAAACAAGCTTATGCACGGCTACGCCATGGCCTACAACAACATGGGGGTGGCCTACGGGAAGCTGGGCAAAACGAAAGAAGAAATACAAAGCTACATACATGCAATCAAACTGCGCCCTTCTTATCCCGACCCCGTATTTAACCTGGGCGTGGCCTACCTGAAAAAAGGAGACCGCGCCAGCGCGCTTAAGCAATATAACGCTCTTAAGCATATTGATGAGGGTGAGGCAAACGTGCTCGGAAAACTCCTAAACGTGAAAGGAAAATGAAATAAATGCCGCAGCTCCAAATTACGAACCTTACAAAGACATTCCCGCTGGATGGTACCGGCGTGAACGCCTTGAAGGACGTGAACCTCACTGTTGAAAAGAGCGAGTTCATATCCGTAGTGGGACATTCCGGCTCCGGGAAAACTACCCTGCTTTCAATAATCGGAGGCATACAGCGCCCCACGTCCGGCACTGTGCTGTTCGACGATGAAGACATTTACCGGCTGGATGAAACCGGGCTGGCCGCCTACCGGGCGAGCCGCATAGGCTATGTTTTTCAGTTCGCCTCCCTGATGCCGGTGCTGACAGCCAGGGAGAATGTGCTTCTGCCAACCGTATTCGCCCACGGCCAGAAACAGGCAGGCGCCAGGGCCGCAAACTTGCTGGATTTAGTGGGGCTGAAAGACAAGATCAACGCCTACCCTTACCAGCTTTCAGGCGGGCAGCGCAGGCGTGTGGCCATCGCAAGGGCAGTCATGAACAACCCGGAGATGGTCCTTGCCGACGAGCCCACGGGAGACCTGGATGAACAGACCGAAAGCGAGATTATGGATCTGTTTGTAAAAATAAACAGGGAATTTCAGACTACATTCATCATAGTCACCCATTCAACCGACCTTGCCAGGATGACGCACAAGATATTCCGGATGTCGAGCGGCGTGCTGGCCCCGAATCCAACTGTTATAGCCTAGCAGGATAAATGATGCCGCTCATAAGCAAAATCCCCGTCGATCCCTGAAGTCTGAGGGGATGCGCGATGGTTAATCCGCAAGCGGTTCCATCGTTTCCATTCTTGCATTGCCTATCTGCTCCGGCGTGATTATCCCATATACATTGACCGGCCTTCATTTGAGATAACAAGGGCACCGAAGCGGCAACTCTCCCGCCAGTTCCGGCCGCAATCAGTGTTGGCCTCCGGGGCGAACATCCTGACAAGAAAAACCACTGCGGCCCCTCCCCAAGTATCATGAAAGGCGCCCAGATGCTTGCGGGCGTGTACCGGGTTGCGCCGTAAACCAGAGAGAATCTGCCCAGGGAAAAAAGATTATGTATTATGTCTATAAGCGCGCGGAAAACAACCGCGCCCAGGCCTGTAAGTATCACCAGCAAAAGCGCCAAAATAGCGAACCGCAGCGGCCCAATAGGCTTTACATGTCTATTTGTTCTTTTGCATCCATAACTAAGCAGTTAAAAGAGTTTACCAGCAATGCCGCCAAGTCCAAAATCGCACCAAAAATCTCCCGCTTGCACATGCACTTATTTATTGATAGAGTTTGGAAAGTTTTAAAGTTAAAGTTTCCGCACAGCAAAGCTCAATCCGGAAAAATCTATGGAAATCGAAAAATCTTACGGCCTTTTAGGCATTGGCTATTGGGGTAAAAACATACTTCGCAATCTCTACGAGATGAGGGCTCTGCACTCTGCCTGCGACAAGTCCCCGTCTGCGCTGGAAAGTTTTCGCGCGCAATGCCCGGACGCAGAGTTCATGCCAGAGCCGGAAAGGGTCATTGAGAACCCTGATGTGAAGGCTGTTATCATAGCCGCCCCCGCACCTGCCCATCACGCGCTGGCAAAAAAGGCGCTGCTAGCGGGCAAGGACGTCTTCGTGGAAAAACCACTCGCTCTTTCGGTCCGGGATGGCGCCGAACTGGTTGAGATTGCCGGGAAAAACGGCAGGGTCCTCATGGTGGGGCATATCCTCAGGTATCATCCCGGATTTGCAAAATTACGGGAACTGGCCACCTCCGGCGCGCTGGGGGCTGTCAATTATATATATTCCAACCGTCTCAGCCTTGGCCGCTTCAGGACGGAAGAGGACATATGGTGGAGTTTCGCCCCGCATGACATCTCCGCCATGCTGGCGCTTGCCGGGCGGGAACCATCCGGCGTATCCTCTTTCGGCGCACAGTTCCTTACAAAGGGTGTGGCGGACACCTTTGTTACGTCCATGGACTTTGGAGACGGGCTGAAGGGCCATGTATTTGTAAGCTGGCTGAATCCATTCAAGGAGCAGAAGCTTGTGGTGGCCGGCAGCCGCGGGATGGCCGTCTTTGAGGATTCGGCGCCCGCGGAACGCAAACTGCTGCTCTACCCTCACCGCATATCCGTTGAAAACGGCCGCCCAGACGCCGTGAAAGGGGAGCCGGAACCGGTGCCGTTTGAAAAGGCAGAGCCGTTGCGCCTGGAGCTTGCGCATTTCATTCAGTGTGTTGAAACCAGGCAGTGCCCGGTCACGGACGGCGAGGAAGGGCTCCGGGTACTGAGGGTGCTGGAGGCAGCGGCCCGATATAGCGGAAACGGCAAAAAAATCCCTAACAATGCTGATGGGCAGTCCGTCACAGGGAAAGCCCTGAAGTCTGCCGAAGCCCCCCCTGAATATAAACCACAAACTGAAAATGTCTCGTTTATAGATTCCACGGCCCGTGTAGACGAAAATTCCGCAATAGGCAGCAACGCCAGAATATGGCATTTTTCGCACGTCCTTTCCGGATGCAGCATAGGCAGGGATTGCGTTATAGGCCAGAACGTAATGATAGGCCCCGATGTCACTATCGGCAACGGCTGCAAGATACAAAACAACGTCTCCCTTTACAAAGGAGTGCGGCTGGAAGATGGTGTGTTCTGCGGCCCCTCCTGCGTTTTTACCAATGTCTATAATCCCAGGGCCTTTGTAAACAGGAAATCGGAGTTCCTTGAAACTCTTGTTAAAAAAGGCGCAACTATTGGCGCCAACGCCACCATAGTCTGCGGCGCCACGATTGGAGAATACGCGCTGATCGGGGCCGGCGCGGTGGTCAAGAAAGACGTGCCCCCGTATGCCCTTATGGTGGGCGTTCCCGCCAGGAGAGCGGGCTGGGTGTGCAAATGCGGCAAAACACTCAAATCGCGGCAGGCCTGTTCCGGCGGCCCGGAATCGGCGCCCGGGGAAAGGACACTTGCGCGGTGCTCATGCGGCAACCTGTACCTCGTTTCCGAAGATAAACTAACCCCTCTGGAGGAGAACCAATGAAGACACAAGAGGCCATCAGGGTCCGTATGCTCGATTTAAAGCGGGAATACGAGCATATGAAAGACGACATAGATTCCGCCATAGCCCAGTGCATGATGCACCAGACATGGATTTTGGGGCCTGAGGTCCGCGAACTGGAAGACAGGATGTGCGGCTATCTTGGCTCCGGCAATTGCGTAGGCCTGTCTTCCGGCACGGAGGCCCTTGTTGTAGGCCTGCGGGCATTGGCCATAAATTCCAGGGGGGAGGAATACTTCAGAAAAACCGACGAGATAATCACCACGGCTTTCACCTTCACGGCCACTGGTGATGCGATACTGCGGGCCGGGGCAACCCCTGTATTTATCGATATAGACCCGCGCACCTTCAATATAGACACAAACAAACTCAGGCAATACCTGAAAACCGCCGCGCATAAGGCCGTGGGGATAGTGCCGGTGCATCTTTACGGCTGCCCGTGCCACATGGACGCAATCATGGAACTGGCCGCCGAACACGGCCTGTTTGTGCTTGAAGACGTGGCACAGGCGCTTGGCGGCGCATGGCGCGGACGGAAGCTTGGCACTATCGGCACGGCAGGCGCGTTCAGCTTCTTCCCGTCCAAGAACCTTGGCGGGTTCGGCGATGGCGGCATGCTTTGCACAGACGACCGGCAGATTGCCGAAATTTCCCGCATGCTCCTCAAGCACGGCGGCAAGGACAAGTACAACGTGGAGCATATCGGCTACAACGCCAGGCTGGATACACTACAGGCCGCGGTGCTCACGGCCAAACTATCCAGGCTGGATGAATTCAATGACAACCGGATGGGGGTAGCTGCATCCTACACCGCGCAGCTTTCCGGTATTGACGGGCTTGAATTGCCGTCTATTCCGGAGCACGCTGCACATGTATTTCATCAGTACACCATAAGTGTTCCGGAAGGCCGCCGGGACGAGCTTCAAAAGCACCTGGCGGACAGGGGTGTTTCAACAATGGTCTATTACCCTGTGCCACTGCACAAGATGAAGGTATTCCATGGCAGGTATAAAACGCTTGGCATGCTGGATGAAAGCGAGATCGCCGCAAAACAGGTGCTTAGCCTCCCGATGGACCCCCTGCTTACGCAGGATGAGATTGATTACGTGGCGGACGCGGTAAAGGAGTTTTTCAGGGCCTAGCGCGGCTGATAATTTTGCCCGGCCGCATTTACCCCATGCTTTTCCGGCCGGGCCATCCCCTTTTTTTATGTGTTCAAATGAGAATTTGCAACCTCCAGATTTAAATGCATTTTTTGCCACCTTCCCGTTCAACCGTTCAATATACCGTCCTTTTTTCCAAATTCATCTCCTGGCTAATCAGAAGCCCCTGAGCTTTTTCAAAGAACATCGATGGACAATCACCCTGCCCCCGCGCCAATATAACACGCCAAAACATGACATTGTCCAGATGACCTATGTCATAAAATCGGTGTCATGGTTTTGGAAGGCATTCCAATTGTGTTTGGTACAACTGAAACCCCTCACCTCAATATCTCTTTGGCGGGATACGGTATACCCCTCCTACTTGGCATTAATGGTATAAATGATTGGCGGATGGGTTTTACCCATCATC
>JAJYLE010000074.1:0-872 GCA_021788025.1 Nitrospirota bacterium | reverse complement strand
GCGGGATACGGTATACCCCTTCTAATCGCACTGTATATAGCTGCCCTTCAAGGCTAAAATGCGCGCTATACTCTTGCTTTCAAAATTTTTGGAAAATTGTAACATTCTACCAATAATATGCATAGGTCATGTAAAAAATAATGGATAGAAAGAAGAAGATTCTTTCAATCTATTTTAGGGCTTTAGGAAGGATCGGATAACCCATATTCCTCGCTATGCCAGTTTATCCCGGCGCTTTTGAGTCGTCTTCTTTCCCTTTTCGTTTCAAGAGGAAAATAGCGCCAATAATAGCCCCAAGACCTAAAAAAATAAAACTAAGAGGAAATATCTTATCTCCTTTAAATGAGAAAATACCGTAAACAATTGCTAAAATACCTGCAATGATTTGGCTGATTCCATTAAATTGATCATTAAAAAATTTCCTGCTTTTTTTGGGCGAATGAGTGCTGGCCCTAGGCAGCAAATTGATAAAAACGCCGATTATCAATATTGAATAGCTTATATGCATCATTATTGTGCTCAGAGTTTCATTTATATAGGAAGCAATGGGAATGCTTAAAAGCATGAAAATGCCAGCAAGCAAAAAGAATAAGAATTGTACCTTTTTCGTTTTTCGGTACTTAGCAATGTCATAAGGCACAAACAACAGAATAATTAATAAAAATATATAGATTGGTTGCATTTCCCTTTATTCTTTAGACGCATTACTTTCGTTGCACAGAAAGATAGACTCTTCTGGGACAAACCTTTCATAAGCTCGAGAGGGCCAACTTTCAGATTATTTATTTGCACCGGTTTTCAAAAGGACAACTTCATCGGCCGCCCGTTTCTTTTTTTCAGGGAACGCCTTGATCTCCAGTCCCATGCCTATA
>JAJYLE010000073.1 GCA_021788025.1 Nitrospirota bacterium | reverse complement strand
GATGAACGAGGGGCTGCTTTCAATGACACTGGGGCTTAAGGGCTCTCCTTCCATTGCAGAAGAGGTGATGGTCTTCAGGGACATCGCCCTTTGCGGGCTGACAGGCGGAAAGCTGCACATAGCGCACGTCTCAACCAAAGGCTCCGTAAATATTATAAGAAGGGCAAAAGAGCAAGGCATAAATGTTACGGCGGAAACCTGCCCTCATTATTTCAGCATCACGGAAGATGCGGTAACCGGGTATAACACAAACGCCAAGGTGAACCCTCCGCTGAGGCGGCTGGAAGACGTGGAGGCCATAAAGGAAGGGCTCCGGGATGGAATTATAGATGTGATAGCAACGGACCACGCGCCACATGGTAAAGAAGAGAAGACGCGCGAATTCGATGCCGCCCCATCCGGCATATCGGGGCTGGAAACCGTACTTCCACTTGGGCTGGCGCTGGTGCGCAGCGGGACGCTTCCGGTGATGGAACTTATCAAAAAGCTTACCGTGAACCCGGCCAGGATTCTGGGCATTGAGGCTGGCGGCATATCAGAAGGCCAGGAAGCGCGCATATGTATATTCCATCCGGAAAAAGAATACGAATTCAAGGCCGGTGAAATGTTTTCAAAGGGCAAGAACAGCCCGTTTGACGGTTGGAAACTGAAAGGCAAAACGGCCTGGACGATACTTGGAGAGAAGGTGCACGAATGGGCTTGAGCAAGAACAAGGCCATATTGGTCCTCCGGGATGGCGTGGTGTTCGAGGGGAAATCCTTCGGCGCGCCTGGCGAGACCATGGGTGAGGTGGTGTTCAACACCTCGATGACCGGCTACCAGGAGATACTTACGGACCCGTCTTACAAGGGGCAGATAGTCACCATGACGTCCAGCCAGATAGGCAATTACGGGGTAAACGATGAGGACGCCGAATCCCGCGCCCCGTACGCCGAAGGGTTCATAGTGCGGGAGCACCTGGAGTTTGCAAGCAACTGGCGCAGCCGGAAATCCCTTGGGCAATATCTTAAGGAACACGGCATAACGGCCATCGAGGGCATAGACACAAGGGCCCTCACCCGGCATTTAAGGCAGCATGGAGCGCAAACGGGGATAATCTCCACAACCGGCGCAAAACCTGAAGAGCTGTTGGAAAAAGTCCGGCAATACCCGGACATAAGCCGGTTCGATTTTGTGAAAATGGTGAGCGCCAAAGAACCTTTTGCATGGAAGCAGCAAATCTGGCGCTGGCCGGAAGGGATTGCTGAAATAAGCGGGGCGGAGCCGCTAAAAAAAGTGGTGGCCTATGATTTCGGGATAAAGTTCAACATATTGAGGAATCTTGCAAATGCCGGGTTCCAGGTGGCTGTGGTCCCCGCCACCACGCCCGCAGAGCAGGTCCTGGAGATGAAGCCGGACGGCGTTGTGCTAAGCAACGGCCCCGGAGACCCCGAACGGACCACTTACGGCGTAGAGGCCGCAAAAAAACTGATGCTGGGCAAAGTGCCCATATTCGGCATCTGCCTTGGCCACCAGATACTTGGGCTTGCCCTGGGCGGCAGAACGTACAAGCTTAAATTCGGGCACCACGGGGGCAATCATCCGGTAATGGAGCTTGCCACCGGACGGGTGGAGATAACCTCCCAGAACCATAATTACTGCGTGGACATCACCAGCCTGCACGGGAAGGCCTTTCTTACGCATAAAAACCTCTACGATGGCACCGAGGAAGGCATGAGGCACATGGAGTTGCCCATAATGTCCGTGCAGCACCATCCCGAAGCCGCGCCGGGGCCGAATGATTCAAACCATTTGTTTAAGGATTTCATGGCGATGATTGATGGACGGCAGATAAATGCAACCGGGAAAAAATGACAGGGGCTACAAACTGGTGATAACGGGCGATTCGCTCCGGCTGGAGACCGTGCAGTACAAGGCCCAGCGCGAGAGCGTGCTTGCAAAGCCGCTCTTCGGCCCGGAAACGGCATCGCTGGCTTTTGCTGCGCTTGCCGCCGTTGGGGCGATGGCAATTCCCTTCCATGCGATATGGGAAAGGCTGCTGACCGCCGCGGTTGCCTTCTCAGCCCTGTTCCCCGTTTTGAGGGCCTTTGTTTTCAAGCCCAGGGAACTGGTTTTTGAGATAAAGGGTAAAACTGGCATGGCCACCCTTAAAATGCCTTTTGCCAAAAAGACCGTCTTTGGCGCCGGCGGAATAAAAGAAATCATGGAATCCGAAGAGGTACTGGCGCCACAAAACCCAAACGGATATGAGCTTGTAAACAAGATAGCCCTGCACCACGGCACTGTGATACCGGATTTCGCGGAGAAGCTTGATATTCACAAGGTAGAGATTTTGCTTAAGGATGGGCGCAGGTTCGTCCTCTACGCCGGGCAGGACGCGGCCATGGCGGCCCGGCTTTCTGAATCGCTCCGCCAGTTTATAACAAAAGGGAAAGAAGAGGCTTATGCCTAAAAGGACGGACATAAAAAAGATATTGATAATAGGCTCCGGCCCGATTGTGATAGGCCAGGCCTGCGAGTTCGATTACTCCGGCACCCAGGCCTGCAAGGCGCTGAGGGAAGAAGGCTACCAGGTGGTGCTTGTAAACTCCAATCCGGCCACCATAATGACGGACCCGGAGATTGCCGAGGCAACTTACATTGAGCCCCTCACCGCCGAGGTGCTGGAGATGATTCTGGAGAAGGAAAGGCCCCAGGCTGTGCTGCCCACGATGGGCGGGCAGACGGCGCTGAACCTTGCGGTGGAATTGTCCGAAAAAGGCGTGCTGGACCGGCTTGGGATAGAGCTTATCGGAGCAAAACTGGCCTCCATAAAAAAGGCCGAGGACCGGGAGCTTTTCAAGACGGCGATGGGCAATATCGGGCTTGATGTGCCCGCAAGCGCCATTGTGCATACCCTGGAAGACGGCATTAAAGAGATAGAGCGCCTTGGTTTCCCTGCCATATTGCGGCCCGCGTTCACTCTTGGCGGCACCGGCGGCGGAATCGCCTACAACATGGAAGAGTATAAAGAGCTTCTCGAAAAGGGACTAAAACTTTCCATGAACCACCAGGTGCTGGTGGAGCAGTCCGCGCTTGGGTGGAAAGAGTTCGAGCTTGAAGTGATGCGGGACACGAAAGACAACGTGGTCATCATCTGCTCGATAGAGAACTTCGACCCGATGGGCGTCCACACTGGCGACTCCATCACCATAGCCCCCGCCCAGACGCTTACGGACAAGGAATACCAGAGGATGCGCGACGCCTCCATTGCCATTATCAGGGAGATAGGCGTGGACACGGGCGGCAGCAACATACAATTTGCGGTGCATCCGGAAACCGGCCGGATGATAGTGATAGAGATGAACCCCAGGGTTTCAAGAAGTTCCGCGCTTGCAAGCAAGGCAACCGGTTTCCCGATAGCAAAGATAGCGGCCAAACTGGCCGTGGGACTGTCACTGGACGAGATACCAAACAGCATCACCAGGGAGACCCCGGCATCTTTCGAGCCGGCGATAGACTACGTGGTCACTAAAATACCAAGGTTCGCATTCGAGAAATTCCCGGAGGCAGACCCGCTTTTAACAACCCAGATGAAATCCGTGGGCGAGGTTATGGCCATAGGAAGGACCTTCAAGGAATCTCTTCAGAAGGCCATAAGAAGCCTGGAAAACAGCACATATGGATTTGAGGAGCAGGAACTTACGCAAGACGAACTTGTCTCCCGCTTGAAAAAGCCCTGCCCGGAGCGGTTATGGGCAGTAGGGCAGGCGCTCAGAAACGGGCTTGCCGTAAAGGAAATCCACGAGTTCACGATGATAGACCCGTGGTTCCTTGAAAGCGTAAAAGAGATAATCGATGCGGAAGAGAAGATAAAAGACCTCTCCAGAAAGGAGCTGGAGGATAGCCTGAACGACCTTAAGGGGCTTGGCTTCTCCGATAAAAGACTTGCCCGGCTTACCGGGAAAACTGAAACGGAAATACGTGAGCTAAGAAAACAAAAAGGCCTGAGGGCCGTTTATAAAATGGTTGATACGTGCGCGGCGGAATTCCAGGCGTTTACGCCTTACCTGTACTCAACCTATGAAAAGCCGTTCTATAAATTGGGCGGCCATGATCAGGTTGAATGCGAAGCCAATCCAAGCAATAAAAGAAAGATCATCATACTGGGCTCCGGCCCAAACCGGATAGGCCAGGGTATAGAGTTCGACTACTGCTGCGTCCACGCCGTCTTCGCGCTAAAAGAGCTTGGGTTTGAAACCATCATGATAAACTGCAACCCCGAAACCGTCAGCACGGATTACGACACGGCAGACAGGCTGTACTTCGAGCCCCTCACCATTGAGGACGTACTGAATATCATAGATGTGGAAAAACCCGAAGGCGTTATAGTGCAGTTCGGCGGGCAGACGCCGCTTAAGCTTGCCATCCCGCTTGAGAAGGAGGGCGTTAATATCCTTGGCACCAGTCCGGACTGCATAGACCGCGCGGAGGACAGGAAGCGCTTCAAGGAACTACTGGACAAGCTTGGGTTAAGGCAGCCCGTAAGCGGCACGGCCATCTCCGTGGAAGAGGCGTTGTCCGCAGCCAAAAAAATCGGCTACCCGGTTATGGTGCGGCCCTCTTATGTGCTTGGCGGCAGGGCGATGGAGATAGTGTATGACGACGAGGCGCTAACTGGTTACATGAAAAGGGCGGTAACAGCTTCCCCCAGCCACCCGGTGCTGATAGACAAGTACCTGGAAGACGCCGTGGAGGTGGACGTGGACGCGCTTTGCGATGGCAAAGAGGTGTACATAGGCGGGGTTATGGAGCACATAGAAGAAGCGGGCATACACTCCGGCGATTCAGCCTGCTCTATCCCGCCCTACTCGCTTTCTTCCTCGATTGTGGAAGAGATAAAGAAACAGTCCCGCGCACTTGCCATGGAGCTTAACGTAATCGGGCTTATGAACGTGCAGTTTGCCGTAAAGGGGAATGACATCTACATACTGGAAGTTAACCCCAGGGCCTCGCGCACCGTGCCGTTTGTCAGCAAGGCAACGGGCGTGCCCCTTGCAAAGGCGGCGGCAAAACTGATGGCCGGCAAAACCCTGGCAGAGCTGGGAATTTATGGCGAAATGGCGCTTGAGCACGTCGCGGTTAAGGAGGCGGTCTTCCCGTTCGACAGGTTCACCGGGGTGGACCCCATCCTCGGGCCGGAGATGAAATCCACGGGCGAGGTTATGGGCATAGACGCAAACTTCGGCCTGGCTTACGCCAAGGCACAGGCGTCTTCCAGGAACAGGCTGCCCGTGGAAGGGAAAATATTCTTCAGCCTTCGGGACAAGGACAAGCCGGGCTCCGTTGCTATTGCAAGAAAGCTGGTTTCGATGGGGCTGGGGCTAGTGGCAACAAAGGGAACGGCGGAGCACCTTCAGGCCCACGGGCTTGAAGTGGAACGGATTAATAAACTAAGCGAGGGCCGGCCAAACGTTGTGGACCTGATAAAAAACCGCGACTTAAGCTTTATCGTAAACACGATAAGCGACGCGCGCTCCCACAAGGACTCATACTACATACGTCAAAACGCCATGCACTACGGCGTGCCGTACACAACAACGCTATCGGGCGCAAGGGCAGTTGTTGAGGCAATCGAGAGCATCAGGAAATCGGGATACGCGACAAGGCCGGTGCAGGAATATCACAATAAGCTAAAGCGCCCCTAGTTCCCGGGCGTATTTCCTGAAGAGTTCCACCCCTTTCTTTTCGTCCTCGCCCAGGCCGTAGATAATATTCCGCCAGTAATGGATTATCTCTTCGGGGCCAACTGCCTGATACAATTGCCGGTTCTCCCCGGCAAGTACGGAAACGGCCTCATCAAGACGCGACAATCCGAAATCACGCGCCTTGTCCAGGGCGGCACAAAACGCGGCAAACCCTTCCTTGTCCCGGCCAGCCCAGTCCTTCCTGGCTATCCACAACGCAAACACAAAAGGCAGGCCTGTTTCCTGGTGCCACAGCTCACCCATATCGTAAACATACCGGCCCGCCGCGGCCTGGCTGCCGGCAATCGCAAGCGCCTCATCTCCGATAGAGAGATACGCGTCGTATTTATTTAAAGCCTGTTCAGGCGCAATCCCGTTTTCCTGCCTCGGCGTAAATTCCAGGCCATAAAACTTTTTCAGCACTATTTCCATTAATACCGCGGACGTTTCGGTCTGCCATGTTATGCCAATCTCCGCCCCGTTCAGGCCAGCTACCGGCCTCTTGCTTATAAGGAAAATGCTTTTTATTGGCCCGCGGGAGCTTATCGAATGGCCGCCCACAAGCTCGTAATCGCCCTGCCTTCTCAAGTATTCGATTGAGGACGAGGGGCTTACGTCCACAAGCCCGCGCCGGAGCATCCCGTTTACCTCAGAGGGACATCCGTTGAGATATTCGCACTCAAATCCCGCCCTCTCCAGCCCGAAGAAAATCGGGTAAAGATTCAGGTAATGTATTCTGCCGATTTTTGGTTTATGCATTCGATCTGCCTCTGGCAGTTTCATTTTAACAGATTACCCCGGTTGACTAATATTTTGGCGGTGATAGCTTTAAATCAGGAGGTGATTAATATGCCTGCCACAAAGGAGAAAAAGCAGCAGCAGTTAAAGCAGATAGACTGCGGCCCGGAATGCGGGTTTCTGATCAGAAGCCATGACGAAAAGGAGATAATCGAACTGACCAAGAAACATGTAAAGCAGCACCACGGCATGGACATGACCGACCAGGAGATAAAAAAGGACATCGAGACCGTAAAAGGATAAGAAGGCCACCCTCCCGCTCAATCAAAAGGTATGGGGGCACAGCCCCCCATACCGCGGGAAAATAAAAAAGGCTCTTTAGGCTTTCTTGTGGACAAGAGATTTCTTTTAGCGGCCTTTAGGTTGATTTTTACAAAACGGGCAATGCGGGAGCGGTTGGTGAGTGAAGCGGGCCGCGCGTGCGTACGCCTGCAAGTGCGTTGCTGGAAACAGCTCCGGCGCGGGTAATGCCGCAGGGCATTTATAACATGAGACGCGGCCCTAGCAGAGGCGAACACCGCCCCGCGAAAAAGTAAAACCCGGCTATTAAGATTCAGGCATACCGGCGAATGCCTCAAATAAACTTGCCCCACGGGAAACCCGGTAGAGGCAATTATTGCTTATACAGCGGGCTCATCGCAAGCAGCCGTTCCACAATGGGCGCAAGCGCCTCAATGCAGTAATCAACGTCTTCTTCCGTGTTGTCATGCCCAAGGCTGAACCTTAACGCACCCCTGGAGCGTACCGGCCCAAGCCCCATGGCGGTAAGCACGTGCGACGGCTCGGAATCCCCGGAAGAACATGCCGACCCGGTGGATACGGCTATCCCCTTCATGTCCAGCATTGTCAAAATGGCATCGGCCTCTATGTATTTGAAGCTGATATTGCTGGTGTTGTAAATCCTCTTTTCCTTGTGGCCGTTCAAAACGGTTTCGGGAATGTTTTTAAGAATGGAATCTTCAAGCCTGTCTCTCAGCTTTTTTATGCGTCCCGCTTTGGCGGCCATCTCTCTTTGGGCTATCTCGCACGCCTTCCCAAGCGCTATAATACCGGGCACATTTTCGGTGCCGCCCCGAAGCCCCTTCTCCTGCCCGCCGCCAGCTATTAATGGCCATATCTCCGGCTGCACGTCCCTGCGCACATACTGGAACCCGATGCCCTTGGGCGCGCCGAACTTGTGGCCGGAGGCGGTGAGGATGTCCGCGCCAATCACCTTTACATCTATCGGCGCCTTGCCAACGGCCTGCACGGCGTCCGTATGGAAGATTACGCCTTTTTCATGCGCCATGCGGGCCATTTCAGAAACGGGAAGAATGTTGCCGGTCTCATTGTTTGCATACATAACTGAAACCAGCACGGTGTCCGGCCTTACAGCCTTTTTCACGTCCGCCGGGTCAGCCATGCCCTGCCCGTCCACGGGGGCGTAGGCTGCCCCGAAACCCTGTTCCTCCATCTGCCTGCAAACGTGGAGGACGGCGGGATGCTCTATGGCGGTTGTAACAACGTGGCCCAGTTTGCCCGTCTTTTTCATACTGGAAAAAAGAACGCCTTTTATAGCCATGTTGTCGCCCTCGGTGCCGCCGCTGGTAAAGAAAATCTCATCCGGCCATGCGCCGATCAGGGCGGCAACGCTTTGCCTGGCCCGCTCCACAGCTTCCCTTGCCTCGCGCCCCGCCCAGTGCAGGGACGACGGGTTTCCAAACCGGCCGTCCGCTGCCAGAAACGGGAGCATGGCGTCTATCGTCTCCCGGTGCACAGGGGTGGTGGCGTTATGGTCCAAGTAAACTTTTTTCATTTCAGATAATTTCCTTTTGCACGTATATTGGCGCAAGTTCCCGCTGGATTAACGGAAGCCTGCTTAAAAAGGCCAGCGAGCCAAGCACGCAGCCAATCCCGCAAAACAACAGCGTGGCCGGAGCGCCTATCCTGCCTGCCAGCACACCGGCCAGAAGGCTGCCGAAGGGGCCGTACCCATGAACGCCATGGCAAAAAAGCTCATCACCCTTCCCCTTTTACCGTCGTCCACAATGTATTGAAGCACCATGTTGCTTGAGGCCATCTGCACTATTATCCCAAAGCCCGTAACCGCCATCAGAAGCAGCGAAAGCCATAAAAAACGCGAATAGGCAAAGGCCGTAAGCCCGGCCCCGAATACCATGCCGGAAACGGGTGTTGTCATCCCAAGCCGCATGGCGCCTTTTCGTGACGCGAGGAATATTGTACCACCAAGCGCGCCCAGTCCCGAAGCGGTCATAAGAAAGCCAAGCGTGTGCGCGCCGCCGTGCAAAATGCTGCCCGCAAATATGGGCATAAGCACCGCGTACGGAACACCCACAAAACTGACAAGTGCCAGCAGAAGCAGAATGGACCTCATCGCAACGGAATTGTACACGTAAGAAAAACCCTGCGTTATTTCGTTTCTGAAGCTTTCACTGGCCGCCCGCCTGGGCGCCCTTTCCAACTTCATCATCAGCAATGCCATGATCACGGCGATATAACTGATGCCGTTTAGAAGAAAACACATGCCTTCGCCTACAAGCGCTATCAGGATGCCCGCGATGGCCGGCCCGATTAGCCTTGCGGCGTTAAACAAGGAGGAGTTCAGGGCGATCGCGTTTCCAAGGTCCTCCTTCTTCTCAAGCATTTCCGGCACAAACGCCTGCCTGGTTGTTATATCGAATGCGTTTACGCAGCCAAGCAGTATGCCAAGCGCAATTATATGCCACACCAGAATCGCCTTCATCAGCACCAGCGCCGCCAGCGCGAAGGCCTGCAGCATTGAGAGTGTTTGTGTAATCACCAGCACGCGGCGCTTGTTCCACCTGTCGGCCATCACGCCCGCAAAAGGCGAGAGCAGAAACGTGGGTATCTGCCCGGCAAACCCCACAACCCCCAGAAGCAGCGCGGATTTGGATAGCTGATACACAAGCCAGCTCATGGCTATCTGCTGCATCCAGGTGCCTATAAGCGATATGCCCTGGCCCACAAAAAACAGCCGGTAGTTTCTGTGCCGCAAGGAACGGAACGCGGAAGTCATGATTTAAACCCCTGTAAAATTGCGGCTGAATAATCGTCAGGCCGGAAAGATGTAAGTGAACACATACACTGTATGTATATAATAACATGCCGGATGGTGCTGGAAACAGGCTTCCAAATCAAAAACCCCGGCGGACGGCCACACGGCGCGCCTCAGATACTAACCGGCCCGCCCGGCCACTTCGGACGCGGCTTACACCCGCGGACTAATGGAGATGGAATTTTATTATTCTTCCCACTTATATACCGCCTCGCTTTGCTCCGGTAACGCCAAAGACAGAATCGGAAGAAAGGCAGTAAGTGAAGAGACCGTTATAAACGTTCGAGTCCGAAATCCCACGATCAACAAGTGATTTAAAATACTTTGCTGCATCCGCGGGATAAAATAAAAAAGACAGATATTTAAATCTCTAGGACAATGGAAGATGCTACATTCCGAGCGGAAATAAACGGCTTAGGAGAGTGGACCCAAAATTCGAGCAATTGGCTGCGAAGCTTGAGACCACAAACAAACGATCAAACAAACAAGCCCTCCGGGCAACAAACGGCATTATGGAACAAACTAACAAAAAAGTCAGGCCAAAACGCTGGCGTGAGGAGAAAAGAATTTTAGTCCTCGGCCACGGTCCGGATTCTGCACTAGCTTGAAAAGACGAAATCCGATTCCAGGGACAGTATTTTTAGGAGTTTCGAGAAGATAACTTATTGATTTAAAAGGAAAATAAAAATGCCGAAGGGGGGATTTGAACCCCCACGAGGTTGCCCCCACTAGACCCTGAACCTAGCGTGTCTGCCAGTTCCACCACTTCGGCTAAGTTTATATATTATCTTCTTTCCCGGAAAGAGGTCAAGGTGGGCGGCTGCCAGGCCTTCCCCTTTATTGCATTATTTTCTCACTATAAACGGGCAGAATCCGGAGAAGACCAGCCCGGAGCGGCCATCAATGCTCACCGGAGTGCCCTCGGTTATAATCGTGTCTCCGAATTTAGCGCCAGGTGCTCCTTTTCCGTCCGCCACCAGTTCCATATCGGCACAGGCAACAACGGATGCGATTCCGAATTTCTGCGCCAGCACGGCCGCATGAGAGGTTATACCGCCAACTGATGTTACCAGCCCACCTATATGGGGCATCAATGAAACGTCCTCCGTGCCAACAGTCCTTCTCAAAAGTATCACCGGGGCGCCCGCGCTTTTTTTGAGCGCCTCCAGCTCTTCGGCCGATGACGAAAAAGACGCCGCTCCGCTCACTGCCCCGCCCGCCGCGCCTGCGCCGCGCCCGATAATGCGGGAGCCCATCTCGCAGACCTCGTCGAATTTCAAAGATCCGGCCTCGCCCGGCTCCATACGCCTGGCCTGCACCACATAGAATTTTCCGGCCCCATTTGGCGTTATATAGGCGGCCTCAACCTCCTGGGGCAGCCCGCCCATGGCGCGCTCGATTTTTTCCGCGGCATCCACATGGATTTTAAACAGCTCGGGATTTGTCTCTTCCAGGCTTTTTTTATTGGGGGCTGGAGAGTCCGAAGAGATGGGAACCCCCCTGCCTCCGCCCATGGCTATCTCCTCTCCGGTGGAGTGCGCAAGGAATTCACCAAACGGTTTTTTGGCATATGTAAACGGGTTCCTTGTAAAGAACATCGAGGAGCCCGCACCGTGCTTTTGGGTGTTGCCGCAAACCATCTCTATAAGCATTACTGCTGTGCCCCACCGGTCCGATACATTCATGGCCTGCCTGAACTGGGCCGCTTTCGTCCGGTGCCACGAGGAGTAAACGGCCCACACAGCGTTTGCCGCCTGCTCAAATACATCGTCTGGCGGAGGCCATGCGCGCCAGTCCCCGTCAGCGGGGGCCTTGATTTCCGATTCGTACAATTCCACCAATTCTTTCACTCCGTTTGCGTCCAGAAGCTCCCTGGAGGAAACTGCCTTTTCAGCAACCAGCCTGCCGCTTAACTTTTCAAACCGGGCAGGGTCTATGCCGCAGACCGCCGCGCCATATTGCTCCAGAAATCTCCGCATGGAGTCCCAGCCAAGCCGCTCGTCACCAGTTTCTGATATAAACCCGGCCAGCGTGTTGCGATTAAGCCCGCAATAGAGTATGGAGGTGAGAATGCCCGGCATGGATATATAGGAGCCGCTTCTTACCGCGATAAACAGCGGCTTTTCTGCGCCTCCGAATTTTCTGCCGGTGCGGGCTTCCAGTATGCCGGTGGCGTCCCGGAGTTTCTCTCTGAATTTGTTGCCTTCAGTATATGCCTGGCAATCTTCAGTCCTGATGGCGGAGAATGCCACCCAGTTTGGTATGTCCACCCCCGCGTCATTTAGGTAAAGAAGCCCTTTGGCCTTGCCTCCCATTTCAGGGGCAAGTGATATCGCCTCTTCTTTTGTAATCCTGGCCGGATCAAACAACTCCGTATGCACAGGCGCGGCGTCCGGATTTAAAACAATATCTCCATTGGCGGCAACGGCCCTGGATACCGCCTTCATGAAAACGGCAAGGAGCCGGTCGGCCTCGGTCATCCCGGTTGCCTCGGCCAGCATGCCCCTCAGCACGATGTCCGCCGCCTTGTCCGGAAAATCCTTTGCCTGGTGGTCAAGCCCCATAAGTTTTTCCGGCAGGCCCGTTTTTGGATAAAGCGATATCACCCCGGCCAGCGGCGGGCTGAACGTGCGGCTGAAAACCTCCACCCGCCACTTAAGCTCCCTCTGCCAAATCCTGATGAGGTCCGCTAACTGGGACAGCGTTATCCTTGTGTTTTGCATAATTGCGCATGTTTCATCCAGCTGGAAATCCGGGATGCCAAGCAATCCGAAGAGGCCGTTCAGCCCGTAAAGCGTTTCCAGCCCGGCCCTCAGGCCCTCCGGACTGTCCGTCTTTTCAAGCTCCCCCGCCGCCTATTCCAGCATTATCCGCACCCCGGCTTCCAGCCTCAGAAATTCCGACAACGCATCGAACTTAGGCTCCCGGTAGCTGC
>JAJYLE010000072.1 GCA_021788025.1 Nitrospirota bacterium | reverse complement strand
TAAACCAGCTGATAATGGCAACAGCGTTGATGGCAATAAAACGGATGGTAAATATCCCGGGTAAAAAGCGGGACATCTTGCTGCTAAACGGCGACATCAGACTTCTATTTTATTCGCATGGAAAAATAAATTCAACATGTCTTGCATTTGGGGGGGGGCTGAATTCCCCCGGTTCATTTATCTCACATTTTGAGGCTTAGACATTTCCTTCCTGTATACTTTATAATTTCCAGATGCGCTCTGAAGGAATATTGGTCCTCGATTTCGGCTCACAGTACACACAGCTTATCGCAAGACGGGTAAGGGAGTCCTCCGTTTACTCGGAGATACTGCCTTATAACGTCCCGCTTTCAAAGATAAAGGAGTTCTCCCCCAAGGGGATCATCCTTTCGGGTGGCCCCTCAAGCGTTTACGCCGATGGCGCGCCGCTTCCGGACCCCGGCATATTCGAGCTTGGGGTGCCCATACTTGGCCTGTGCTACGGCATGCAGCTTATGGCCCATATGCTTGGGGGCAAGGTGGCCGGCTCACAGAGAAGGGAATACGGCCGGGCGGAACTCGATGTTTGCCTGGCAAGCGGCAAGCTAAACACCAAAGGCGATGCTGACGCCCTTTTCAAGGGCATATCCAACAACAGCATCGTATGGATGAGCCACGGCGACAAGATAGAAACACTTCCGCCCGGGTTCGACATCATAGCCAAAACCGGCAATTCGCCTTACGCGGCCATGAGCAACCCGGAAAAAAGATTTTACGCCCTCCAGTTCCATCCGGAGGTGGCCCATACAGCCGAGGGCTCAAATATCATTGCCAATTTCGTATTCGGCGTATGCGGGTGCAAGCCGGAGTGGAAGATGGCATCATTTATTGAAGAATCGGTCAGGGAAATAAAGCAGAAGGCTGGCGGAGACGGCGTTATCTGCGCCTTGAGCGGCGGGGTGGACTCCTCCGTGGTGGCCGTCCTTGCGCATAAGGCCCTTGGGGACGCCCTTACCTGCATATTCGTTGACAACGGCCTTTTAAGGAAAGACGAGGCCGTCAAGGTCATGGATATGTTCCAGAAGCACTTCCACATAAAAGTTGTGCACGTGGATGCGGCCCAAAGGTTCCTGGATAAACTCAAGGGCGTTACGGACCCGGAGCAGAAAAGAAAGATAATCGGGCGTGAGTTCATAGCAGTATTTGAGGAAGAGGCCAAAAAGATAAAGGGCGTCAGTTATCTTGCCCAGGGCACGCTTTATCCGGATGTTATAGAGAGTGTTTCCTTCAAAGGCCCGTCCGCCGTGATAAAAAGCCACCATAACGTTGGCGGCCTGCCCGAAGTGATGAAACTGAAACTGATCGAGCCCTTAAGGGAGCTGTTTAAGGACGAGGTGAGGGCGGTTGGCGAGGAGTTGGGGCTTTCCGGGGAGGTTTGCTGGAGGCATCCGTTCCCCGGCCCGGGGCTTGCCATAAGGTGCCTGGGCGAGGTCACCGCCGGGAAGCTCCGCATGGTGCGGGAAGCGGACGCAATCGTTCTGGAGGAGCTTAAGAAGGCGGGGCTTTACAGGAACGTCTGGCAGTGTTTTGCGGTGCTTCTGCCCGTAAAAAGCGTGGGCGTTATGGGGGACGAGCGCACATACGACAGGGCCGTGGCCATCCGTGCAGTGCAGAGCCTGGACGGGATGACCGCGGACTGGGCAAAACTCCCTTACGAAGTGCTTGGCGCAATGTCCAGCCGGATTGTAAATGAAGTGAAGGGCGTCAACAGGGTGGTGTACGACATAAGCTCCAAGCCGCCCGGCACCATAGAGTGGGAATAATCCTGCCCCGCGGGGTCCAAATTGATATCGGAAAAGACTTCAGGCAATTTCGATCTTAAAGGTTATCTGTCTTCCAGGGCCGCAATGGTTGATGGCTACCTGGAGGAATATTTCGGCTTCGGCGTGCTGCCGGCCGTGCTCAGGGAATCCATGTATTACTCCATTTCGGCGGGCGGCAAGAGGATAAGGCCTGTGCTGGCCCTGGCCTCCTACGAGGCCCTTGGGGGCAGTCCGCAAGAGATACTCCGCTATGCCTGCGCCCTTGAGCTGATACACACGTATTCCCTCATTCACGACGATCTGCCCGCAATGGACGATGATGACCTGCGGCGCGGCAAGCCCACCAACCACAAGGTATATGGCGAGGCCGTGGCCATCCTGGCGGGCGACGGGCTTTTGACCGAGGCGTTCCATATGCTTTCAGTGCCTGAAAACGGCATCGGGGCGGACAGGCTTTTAAAGGCCATCGAGGACGTGTCCATGCGCGCCGGGCTGTGGGGGATGGTGGCCGGGCAGGTCCAGGACATTTTAGCGGAGGCAAAGGGCAGCGGCGCCATGAAGGACCCGGAGCATATGATCAAGTTCATACACGAGCATAAGACCGCCCAGCTTCTGGCGGCCTCGGTGCGGATGGGGGGCATACTGGCGGGGGCCTCGCATCTGGACCTGGACGCGCTTACGGTATATGGCCGGGCCATCGGGATTGCCTTCCAGGTGATGGATGATATACTTGACATCAAGGGCCAGACGGCCCTGATGGGCAAAACCGCTGGCTCCGACAGCCGGAAAGAGAAGCTTACCTGGCCGGGCGTGTTCGGGCTGGAGCGGGCCGAAGCCGAAGCCAGACAACTGGTTGAAAGCGCGATAGCCTCCGTTGGGGCGTTCGGGGCCAAGGCGGAACCTTTGGCCGCGATTGCCCGCTACATAATAGACAGGGACAGATAAGCAAAGAAAAAATGTTTCTTGAAACCATAGAATCGCCTGCCGATCTTAAAAACCTGGACGAAAGAGACCTTCCCGCCCTCTGTGACGAGATAAGGCAATTCATAATAGAGCAGGTTTCCACCACGGGCGGCCACCTGGCCTCCAACCTGGGTGTGGTGGAACTTACGGTTGCCCTGCATTACCTGTTCGATTCGCCCAAGGACAAACTGGTGTGGGACGTTGGCCACCAAAGCTATACCCACAAAATAATAACAGGCAGGAGAAAGGCGTTTTCCACCCTTAGGCGGTCCGGCGGGATCTCCGGGTTCCCAAGGCCGGCGGAATCATGCCATGACGCCTTCATAGCCGGGCACAGCTCTACCTCCATATCGGCGGCCCTGGGGCTTGTTGAGGCCAGGGACAGAAGTTTTGGCAAAAACGAGGTGATAGCCATAATAGGCGATGGCTCGATGACGGCCGGGCTTGCGTTTGAGGGGCTTAATCACGCGGGCCACCTGAAAAAAGACCTGATCGTGATACTCAACGACAACGAGATGTCCATATCCAAAAACGTGGGCGCGCTGTCCTCTTATTTAAACAGGGTGCTTACCGCAAGCGTCTATAAAAAATTCAAGGGCACAACCAGGGAATTGATGGAGAAGATGCCTTTCGGACAGCAGGTGTCCAAGGCCGCACAGAAGATGGAAGTGGCAGTGAAGGGCATGGTTTTGCCCGGGATGCTTTTTGAGGACCTTGGGTTCAAATATACCGGGCCGCTCGACGGGCACGACCTTCCTGGCCTGATGGCCGCCCTGAGGGCGGTAAAAGAGGAGAAGGGGCCAAGGCTGGTGCACGTGATTACCAAAAAGGGCAAAGGCTATGTGCACTCCGAGGACGATCCGTGCAACTTCCACGGAGTAGGGCCCTTTGAGATTGAAACCGGCAATTCCAAAGCCAGCGCGGTATCATACAGCGAATACTTCGGCCAGGCGCTTGCCAGGCTTGCTGAAAAGGACCCGCGGATTGTGGCCGTAACCGCGGCCATGAAGCAGGGCACGGGGCTTGCCAAATTCGAGGAGCTTTTCCCGGAAAGGGTGTATGACGTTGGCATAGCCGAGCCCCATGCGGTGGTATTTTCCGCCGCGATGGCCAAGGGCGGGTTGAGGCCGGTGGTGGCCATATATTCCACCTTCCTTCAAAGAGGGTACGACGAGCTTATACATGACGTATGCCTTCAGAACCTGCCGGTGGTGTTTGCCATAGACAGGGCTGGTGTTGTGGGCGAGGACGGCCCCACACACCATGGGCTTTATGACATTTCATACCTGCGGCATATCCCCGGTATGACCGTAATGGCCCCCAAGGACGCGCCTGAACTGGAAGAGATGATGAAACTGGCGCTCACGCTCAATGGGCCATCTGCCATCAGGTATCCAAGGGGCAAGGCTGTAAAATTCGCGGACACCGGGCTTCTTGAACTGGGCAAGGCCGAAAAATTAAGGGAAGGCAAGGGCCTTGCGATACTGGCTGTTGGCAATATGGCGCCGGAGGCGGCAGCCGCCGCGGACGAGCTTTCAAAGGAGGGCATCAGCGCCTCGGTTTACAATATGCGGTTTATCAAGCCCCTGGATATGGAGGCCGTAAAAGAGGCCGCGGGAACGGGCAGAATAGTAACCGTGGAGGACAATTCCGTGCTTGGCGGGTTTGGCGGCGCCGTCTGCGAGGCGTTGTTCGGGCTTGGCCTGGGCGGGGTGGCACTGAAGATAATCGGGTTCCCCGATAAGTTTATAGAGCACGCCAGCCAGGCCGAGCAGAAGGCCAGAAACGGCGTGGACAAAAACGGGATAATCAAAGCTGCAAAAGAGATAATGAAGTAAAGCCGGCGTCTTTTTCTCTTTTGGCTTTTCCCCTCCTCAAATTAATACCCCAAGGCTTTCATTATCTGGGAGGCGAAATCCGTCCGGAAGCAAACGAACACTAATGGCTATCTGTGGGCGCCTGGTTGCCCTGAATCGATTGCTCTTCAAACCCGTTGAATACCGCATCAGCGGGATCAGGATTCTTTCCGGGCCCTCAGTTTCCTGTACACCGGCAAATTTTTGATTGCTCCGCCCCTTCTTATCAAGAGCAGGCCAAACAGTCCGGCAGCTGACATGAGAAGTGTGGAGGGCTCGGTCACGGGCTGATAAACAAGCTGGTTCTGCGCAATAACTCCCTTGGAATCAACTATGTTGAGCACCTCGGTCCCCCATTGGCCCGAAGGATTTGCGGCGGCGGCAGAGGCATAATTATTGATGTAATCCTTGTACCACGCGGAACTTGTAGAAAATGTAGTGCCGATCGACGAATACCACTTCCCATCCGACGAATTATAAGTGTCTTCCCCCTGAAGATACCAAAGAAGGTTTTGAAAATCGGACTGATTGCTCTGATTGCCGAGGCCAATTGGGCCGAAAACGCCGGTCTCATATTGGGCATAGAGCCAGTTGACGTTGCTATTAAGCGGCCCTTCACCCGCAACCGACGAATCGTAGTTTGGAGTCGAGTTCCTCCAGCCAACGATGTCCGATACATTTCCTACCGTGTACCACGTGCTGGGATTAACATCCACATTGTCCTGTATGCAAAACGTTCCGATGTTAAATTGCTTCCCGCCCCCTGAAACCGTGTAGTTCATAATCCCGGACTGGTCCAGTGAGTTCCAGCTGTTCAGATAAATGGAATCACCGGCAACGACGTAAGGCGTTGCAAAAGCCGGCGCGGCTATTACAAGCAGCAGCATAGCCAAAAGAACAACTTTTATCAGTATTTTCATTTTCCGGTTCTCCATGTCTTCAAATTTCGCTAAAATAATTCATGCAAGAAACACACCACTTAAAAACACATTGATTACAAAAGATATTTCTTAACAGGCTCTATTTATAAAATCGAAAAAAGTGTCAAAATTCACGACGTATGTCTGGAATTCTTTACATTATCAGGAGTCATTCGAGCGGAATGACATCAAAAAATAGAGAGGCTTTTTTTATACTTCATTTTGTAAAAGTTTTTTTATTTCCCGCCTGAATTCTGCCGCGCCGGCCTGTGAGGGATGCCGTATGTAACTGCATTTTGCGCCTGTGGCCGCAAGCGCGCGTTCGGCGCTCCTGCCAACGGCGATGATTTCCTTTGGGCCGGTCAAGGCTATCACTTTTTTTAACAGGGCGGAAAATTGTTTTATCTCTGCCGGTGACGGCGTCCTTATTGAAAGCGGAACTCCCGGTTTATGAGGATGAAGCGGCACGGCGTTCCAGATTAAGAACCGTGGGTAAAACTCCGCCAGAGCGCCCCAGAGCACTGTGCCGGACGCCTCGGAATGCGGCGCTTTCCGGATGCCCGACCTTTCCCCTTTAAACGGCAGTGCGCCGGATATCAGCTGTTTTTCGCTTGTAAACGGTATGCCTGAAAACCTGCACCCCCACGGCCCCGGGGCTTCGCCGATAAGGAGCCATTCGGGCTTCTTTTTAAAACTTGCAATGTAGCGCGCCAGGTTTTCTCTTCTGATGCCGGCGGCGCCGGGGAGGTCAAATTGCGGGTCCTCATCCAGGTACTGATTAAAGAGCAGGGCAGTGGAGGGCAGGTGGAAGAGGTCATTTTCAAAAAGTTTGAACAGATCGTCCTTTACGGACATGTTTTGCCGCAGTCCTTTGCGGGCGGATTTTTTTGAAAAGCCCCCGCCTGAGGCAGGGGCTTTATGTTCGTTTTTTTACGACGCCAGTTCCGTATGCACTACTACGTGCATCTGGCTCTTGAGGCCGTTCACATAAGAGGCCAGGGCGCGTTCCTGCTTGGATTTCAGTATGGCGTCCTGCACCATGGCGGCGGTTTTGCTGTCGGTCTTGGGCATGCTCTTCATCTCAGCTGGCGACACCTCTATGGAACCCAGCACAAGCTGTTTCATCTTTTCCATGACAAGCTGCCGCCGCAAATCGTTTTCGGTCTGCCCAGTGGCCCTCAGGAACCGGTCGTACCTGTCTTTCCTGAAAACGCCTCCCACTACGAACGCCGGGTTTGAAGTCACGAAATCCGAAAGTTCCTGGTCTGAAACAGTTATGCCTTCCTTGCGGGCCGCCTGGTAAAGCACTTCGTCCGTTACCATGTCATTGAGCACGGTCTGTTTAAGCGCAGTGGCCATGTTGTCATCGAATTTGGCCCCGTACATGTCCCTGATATTTTCTTCGGCCCTGGAATAAGTGGTCCAGAAATCATATACCGAAATCTTGTGGTGGCCTATCTCGGCTATGGTTTCGGCGCTCTTTTCATTGCCGGTGTGGCTGGTCCAGGACCCCCACAGGATAAACGAGGCTATGATGAGAAAGAAAAGCACGTAGAAGTACTTCGCGTGCTTGCGCATTTTTCTAAGCATAACGGGGCTTAATACCTCCTAGTGAAATAATCTTCCAGTATCCTGGCGTGGTCGAAAGCCAGAGGGCTTGGAATGGACTGCCTTGTGAATACCTGTGCGCGAAGCGCGTCATCGGCGCCCTCAAGGCGTCCTGCTCCCTTTCCTATGAACACGGTGCTTATCGTGTGCCTTCTTGGGTCCCTCGCCGGGTCTGAATAAGTGTGGAACTGCCTTTCAAGCAATACGTCAAGGCCGGTCTCTTCCCTGGCCTCCCTGCAGGCGGCTTCTTCAAGCGTTTCGCCAATATCCACAAAACCGCCGGGAATGGCCCATCCGTGGGGCGGATTTTTCCTTTCTATCAATACTATGCCGCCGCCGTATTCGATTATTATATCCACAGTCGGGACGGGATTTTCATGCTTTTTTGAGGCGGGGCCAGTTTCAGGCCTCATCAGTCCCTTCGGTCTCGATTTCCTTTTCGGGCAGTATGGTGGATATGGCGTGCTTGTATATCAACTGCGGGTTGGAACCTTTAAGAAGCAGCACGAAATTATCGAAACCCTTTATTATTCCCCTCAGCCTTATTCCATTTGTCAGGTAAACCACTACCGGGATCTTGTCCTTCCGCAGCTTGTTCAGATAGGCATCCTGAAGGCTTTGTGTTTTGCCGCCGGTTACGGCATTATTTGCCACGTTGCTTCCTACTAATGTCATATGCCCCCCCTTTGGGTGTAATGGTTTATTTTAAATTGAAAAATCAATAACTGCAAGCAATGGAGGGTTGCATACCTAATTCAGGGCGCAGGGGCATAAACTTAGTAAAATACAAGAGGTGGACGGGCCTTCCGGCAGCCAGTAAATGCAGGCATGGGTGGCATTAGCGGGCCATAAAAGCGGAGGGGGGGAGATTCGAACTCCCGGACCGCGTGAACGGTCAACGATTTTCAAGACCGTCGCCTTAAACCGCTCGGCCACCCCTCCATTCAGGAAGCAGGGAGAAAGCAATTAATATTCAAGTATACAAGAATTAAGGCGCGTTCAGAGGAACGCGCCTTATATTTGAAATTTCCGGATTGTTTCTTGTTAAGCTGACTGCCTGTAAATCAGAAGCGGCTTTTCCTTGCTGGTAATCACCTCTTCGTTTATCAGGCATTCCTTTATGCTCTTTTCCGACGGCACCTCGTACATCAGATCCAGCATTACGGTTTCCAATATGGCCCTGAGCCCCCTGGCGCCGGTCTTCTTCTTTATGGCGCTTCTGGCTATGGCCTTCAGGGCGCTGTCGGTGAACCTCAGCCTTACGTTGTCCAGGGCCAGAAGCCTCTGGTACTGCTTTACAAGGGAGTTCTTTGGCTCCGTAAGTATCTTTACCAGCTGGTCCATGTCCAGTTCGTCCAGGGTGGCCACCACTGGCACCCTGCCAACGAACTCCGGGATCATGCCGTATTTTATAAGGTCTTCCGGCTCCACTTGCGAGATCAACTCGCCCAGGTTTTTCTGGGTTGCCTCCGCCTTGGCGTCAAACCCTACGGTGCGCTTGCCTGTCCTCTGCCGGATAACGTTGTCCAGCCCCACAAACGCCCCGCCGCATATGAACAGGATGTTCGTGGTGTTTACCTGAATGTACTCCTGCTGGGGGTGCTTGCGCCCGCCCTGCGGGGGGATATTGGCCGTGGTGCCCTCTATTATTTTAAGGAGGGCCTGCTGCACCCCTTCGCCGGACACATCACGCGTAATCGAAGGGCTGTCTGCCTTGCGGCCTATCTTGTCTATCTCGTCTATATAGATTATGCCCCTCTGGGCCTTCTCCACATCGTAGTCGGCAGCCTGGAGGAGTTTTAAAATCACGTTCTCCACATCCTCGCCCACATAGCCAGCCTCGGTAAGCGTGGTGGCGTCCGTTATGGTAAACGGCACATCCAGCATGCGCGCAAGCGTCTGGGCCAGCAGCGTCTTGCCGGTGCCGGTGGGGCCAATCATAAGGATGTTGCTCTTTTGCAGCTCCACGTCGCTGTCCGCAGCGCTGTAAATGCGCTTGTAGTGGTTATAGACGGCAACGGAGAGCGTCTTTTTTGCCCTTTCCTGCCCGATAACGTAATCGTCCAGGAAGCTCTTTATCTCTTTAGGGGCCGGAAGTTTGGGCAGCCCCGGCTGGGTCTTTTCATCGGCATAAAGCTCGTCCGCTATAATCTCATTGCACAGCCCCACGCACTCGTCGCAGATGAACACCGTGGGCCCCGCAATCAGCTTGCGCACTTCGTCCTGCCCTCTGCCGCAGAATGAACATTTATATTCCGGATTGTCTTTTTTGGCCATAAGCGCCTCCCTAAGACAGTTTGATTTTGCTGGCTTTCAAAACATCATCCACCAGCCCGTATTCCTTGGCCTCCTGGCCGGACATGAAGAAGTCCCTGTCCGTGTCCGCATGTATCTTCTCGATGGGCTGGCCTGTATGGTAAGACATTATCCTGTTAAGGGAGTCCTTCATCTTGAGGACTTCCTTGGCGTGTATCTCAACATCGGTTGCCTGCCCGTAAAAGCCGGCCGTAGGCTGATGAATCATCACCCTGGAGTTTGGCAGGGCAAACCTCTTTCCCTTGCTTCCGGCGCAAAGCAGAAGGGCGCCCATGCTGGCCGCCTGGCCTATGCAGTACGTGGACACGTCTGGCTTTATGAACTGCATGGTATCGTAGATGGCCAGCCCAGCCGTAACGCTGCCGCCGGGGGAGTTGATGTAAATATGTATGTCCTTTTCAGGGTCCTCGCTCTGCAAAAAAAGCAGTTCCGCGATGATCGTGTTGGCCACGTAATCGTCAACCGGCGTGCCCAGAAATATTATCCTGTCTTTAAGGAGACGGGAGTAGATATCATAAGCCCTCTCGGTCCTTCCGGTCTGCTCTATTACTATCGGAACTATGCTCATTTTTCCACCTTTTCGAATTCGGCGCGCCCGAGGGGCAGGTCCATGATCTTCTCTTCATATGCCGCATGTTTCATCGCATCCATGGAGCCGTGCCTGGATATGTAGTATTTGATTACATATTCCGGGGTAACGCCAAGCCTTTTGGCCAGCTCGGCCACCCTTTCCCTAACGTCCTCTTCCGTCACGTTCACATTCTCTTTGCGGCCGATCGTCTCCAGCAGGATGCTGGCCTTTACGTTCCTCACGGCATCCGGCCGCTTTTCTTCCTTCAGCTTTGCCATGTCCGGCGCCTTGCCTTCCGCGCCGGCCTGGCCTTCAACCTGGCCCGCCGCGATACCGGAAACGGCCTGGCTGGCCGCTTCGCTTGCCAGATGGGAGACTTCGCTTTCAACCATGCCCTCAGGCACCGGGAAGTCGTTTTCCTCAACCAGCTTCCTCATAAGCTCGGCCTTCTGCATCTTTTTAAGCGCCGCCTTCTTGGAGTTCTGGATTTCCTGGAGCACATGGGTTTTCAGGTCCTCCATGCTCTCCCGGTTCAAATCCTTTGCGAATTCCCCGTCCAGTTCGGGCAGCTTTATCTTTTTAGCATCTTTTAACGTGATATGGAATACGTGCTCCTTGCCGGCCGCTTCCTTTACCGGGTAATCGTCAGGGAATTTGATGGCCAGATCGAAGGCATCGCCCTTCTTCTTGCCGGTAAGCCCGTCTGAAAACTCCTTCGGCATGGACGTGGAGCCTATCTTGAATACCTGCCCCTCGAAGGACTTTTCCTCGCCTTCCACTTTGTAATCCATAATGGCCAGATCCCCTTCGGCCAGGGGCGCTTCCGTGGGCTCGAATACCGCCTTGTCCTCGCGGAGCCTGTTAATAACGTCATCCACCTCGGCATCGGTTACCGGGGTTTCTATCTCTTTTACCTTTATGCCGGCGTATTTGAGGTTTTCAATCTTTGGGAACACCTCAACCACCAGGGTCATGTTAAAGGGCTCGTTTTTCCTGAATTCCCCCGCGTTTTCAAATACCGGGTCCGCAATGGGCCTTAAATCCGCCTCTTTCAGCACTGCCGAATAATGTTTTGGTATAAGGTGCTGAAGCACTTCCCCTTCCACGTCTTTTCCGAACTTCTTTTCAATAAGGGACATCGGGGCCTTGCCTGCCCTGAATCCCGGTATTCTGGTGCGCTGCCGCAGCCGGGCCAGGGAGTCCCCAATCTCCTTTTCGATCTCGGCTGGCGGGATTTCGATCACCAGCCTCTTTTTTGTTGGGCTGACTTCCTCTATGTTTTTAAGCATTAATCCTCCTTGTATAGCTTAAACCGGGAAATGGTTATTTGTCAAATTCTCCAAGAAAATCATAGAGTTGTGCAATAAAACATATTCCTTTAATCCTGTATCCGTCAAACCTTTTTCTCTCTATTCAGCAGGTTGCTCCCGTCCCGCCCGCTTCACGAAACCGCCTGCTTCCCCAGGGGTACGGCAAATCAAATCGCTGGAACAGGGGAACGTCATTGCCCCCGAATATGTTAGATTTATTAATGGGCCTGGATAAAAAGAAAATCCTTGGCGTCCTTATTATAATAGCAATCGCCCTGGTTATGGTATTTGCCAGGGTGGTGTACCTGGCGGCCCATCACTATAATGAGGGAGAGGGGTATTATGCCGCCAGCAACATGAAGCTCGCCATGCGCGAGTACGACACCTCCATGCACTTCTATTTCCCGTTTTCCCCTTACATGGAAAAATCCGCTGAAAGGCTGTGGGCCATAGGCCAGCAGTTTGAAAAGGAAGGCAAGCCGGACTGGGCGCTTATCGCCTATGGGGACATCAGAAGCTCGTTCTATGCCGACCGGAGCTTCTTTACGCCTGGAAGGGCCTGGATTAGCAGGTGCGGCGGCAAGCTTGCCACCGTGGAATCGCAGATGCTGGTTGCGGACGGCTCCATAAAGCCTGAAGCCCGGCAGGCGGAATACCAGAAGCTTATGGCCGTGTTCAGGAAAGACCTTGCCCCCTCGGTGTTCTGGTCCATCCTGGCCGAGATAGGGTTTTTGGGCTGGGTGATTACCGCATTCGTCACCGCCTTCAAGGGGTTTACCAAGGAGGGCAGGCTGAAGGGCCGTCCCGCATTATATGGGGCGGTTACGTTTGTGTTCTTTTTGGCCGTGTGGGCCGTGGGTTTGTTGAAGGCGTAGGTTTAATTCCTAAGCCATCTCGCCAAAACAGTTTCTACTTGGCATTACCGTGCGGCTTTACAACTTTTTAGCCTTTACCCAATTGTTCATATAAAACTCAAAATATCCGGCTGTGACCCCATCTTTTGAAAAATTGGAGGCGTGGAGAATCTCTTTTATTTTTCTTTGGGAGTAAGCTGCCTTGTGCTCCACTATTTCAACGGGGCTCACCAATCTGATTTTTGCAAAAAGCCGCAGTACAAAATCCGCCCATGGAGCGGGGGTTGTCAAGATGTATACCCCGCCCGGTTTAAGCAGGCGGTGTATTTCCCTGATTATGAATAAAAGATCATTA
>JAJYLE010000071.1 GCA_021788025.1 Nitrospirota bacterium | reverse complement strand
GCCTCCTGGCACATCTACTCCATGATGAGGCGCTTCAATGTAAAGGAGCCGGAGCAGTTGCCCTCATTCATGGCCCCAGGTTCAAAAGAACGGGAGATAGCCGATGCCGTGCGGCCTGAGAAAGGCGCACTATTGCTGGAAAAACCCGCTGCAAGCATATTCATCGGGACAAATTTCGAAAACATGATGCGGGCAAAAGGCGTAACAACCCTGCTCTTTACTGGAATATCCACCGAGTTCGGCATCGAATCTTCTGCCAGAGATGCCTCGAACAGGGGATTTTATCCGGTGGTGATAAGAGACTGCGTTTCATCGCCGGACAGGGAAGGCCACGAGCGCTCCTTGAAGAACATGGAAAAACTGCTTATCGTGGAGAGCTCCGCCGGGGTTTTAAAAAATATAGACTGATTATTTCTTCTGCCGTCAAAAAAACTCCGCGCACATTTCCCATGCGCAAGCGGATCCAGCAGATTGTAAAACCGCTGAAATTATTGACTATTTGCATGGTTTATAAATACAGGATTATAATAAAAGGGTGAAAAAGTCCGGCTTCAAACCGGCCTTCGGGAAGATATTTTCCCCGTGGCTGGCGCTTCTTCTGGCAGGGTTTGCCCTGGGCGGAGTAGCCTCGGCCTTATATCAGGGCGGCACTTTAAAGTCCTTGCTTGGTTCTGTCCGCATCGCCGGAGTGGACAAATTAAGCGCCGGGATGCCTTCACCCCCGATAATACCGAACAGCGGTTTTGCCAGGGTTGTAGCTGCCGTGTCGCCGTCCGTGGTAAATATCTCCTGCCGGGGCGCCGGCACGGATACAGGCCCGTCCTCCTCGGATTCTGATTCGGATTCTGACAACAGGGGCCCCGCACCCGGCGAGCAGAGCATGGCATCCGGGGTGCTGGTTTCCCCGGACGGCCTGATAATCACAAATTATCATGTTATAGCGGATTCGGACGATATTAAGGTATGCCTTCTGGATAAAAGATGCTTCCCGGCAACCCTGGTGGGGGCGGACCCGAAAACAGACATAGCTGTCCTCAGAATAAAGGCCAGCGGCTTGCCGGTGATAAGATGGGGAGATTCCGACGATATAGCCCCGGGGGAGTTTGTGCTTGCCATCGGCAACCCCTTCGGGCTGAGCCACACGGTCACAATGGGCATAATTAGCGCCGTGGGGAGGGCCAGTGTGGGCATTGCCGATTATGAGGATTTCATACAAACGGACGCGGCGATAAATCCGGGGAATTCCGGAGGGCCGCTTGTGGATGAAAACGGAGATGTAATCGGGATAAACACCGCCATATTTTCGCGCAGCGGCGGAAATCAGGGAATAGGGTTTGCCGTGCCAGCCAATATGGTGCGCTCCATAATGGACCAGCTTGTAAAACAGGGAAAGGTAGTGAGGGGCTGGCTTGGCGTAAGCCTTCAGGACCTGACGCCAGAGCTAAGCGAGAAATTTGAGGAGACGGGCAAGACAAAGGGCGGTGATAAGCTGTCCATGGATGGCGCGCTTGTAAGCGATATTTCAGCAAGCGGACCGGCGGCCCAGGCCGGATTGCGCAGGGGGGATGTGATAACCGGGTTTGCCGGCAAGCCGGTAAAAGACCCCGCTTCATTGAAAAACATGATAGCGGCGGCCACCCCCGGCTCCGAGGTGGGCATGACCATAATCAGAAACGGTATGCGGTATTCCATCAGGGCGCGTATAGGCGACCTGGATTCCGGGCCGGTTAGGATAAACGCCGCGGCAGGCGGCCAGAAATACGAGAGCGCATTTTCCGGGCTGGGGGTAATGGACCTCACCGGCGATATATCGAAGCAGCTTGGCCTTGGGTCTGATTTAAATGGAGTGGTGATTATAGACGTGCAGGACGGCACGCCGGCATTTGATAGCGGGCTTAAACGCGGAGATATAATAAAAGAAATAGAGAAGAAGCCGGTCAGGGACATTTCCGATTTTAAAAGACTGGCCGCAAGGACGCCTGCTGATGAAAAGACCGTGCTTTTTCTTATATCCAGGGCGGGCAAGAGCTTTTATACTACATTAAAGCAGGGCCGGTAAACGGAAAGAGGGGGAATTTATTCATGATCGCAATATTCAGAATAGCCGTTGTACTGATTTTTACAGGGGCGGGGGTGTTTCTGGGCCAGGGATATGGAAACCCGGCGCTGGGCGGCATAATCGGGCTTGTCCTTGGCTTTATTACTTTCATTGTAGAGGCCCTTTTGCGCAGGATTTCACTTGGCACCATAATAGGCGGGCTGATTGGCCTTTTTCTGGGCCTGCTGTTTGCAAGGCTGCTGCTTTTGCCGGTGCTGGGCATTTTGCCTGCCAATACGAGGGAAATTTTTATCTTTCTTCTTTCCGGGCTTCTTGGTTGGGGAGGTTTCTTCCTGGGCTTGAAAAGAGGCAAAAACCTGACTATACCCGGGCTGTTCCGGATATTCCGCGGCGAAGTTCAGGAGCAGAACCTGAAGATTCTGGATACCAGCGTGATAATAGACGGCAGGATAGCCGAGATATGTGAATCGGGGTTCATTGAGGGGGCATTCATAGCCCCGCAGTTTATACTTCACGAGCTTCAACACATCGCCGACTCCCCGGACCCGCTTAAAAGGGCAAGGGGCAGGCGTGGTCTTGATATCCTCCACAGAATGCAGAAGATGGCGAATATCACAATCAGGATTATCGAGGAGGATTTCCCGAAGATAAAAGAGGTGGACGCCAAGCTGGTTGCCCTGGGAAAGGCGATGGGGGCCAAGATAATCACAAACGACTTTAACCTGAACAAAGTGGCGGAGCTTCAGGGAATATCGGTGCTGAACATAAACGAGCTGGCCAACGTGCTTAAGCCGGTGGTGCTGCCCGGCGAGACTATGAGTGTGTTTATCATCAAGGAGGGCAAGGAGTCCAACCAGGGTGTGGCCTATCTGGACGACGGCACAATGGTGGTGGTTGATAATGGAAGGAAGCTCATCGGCAAGCATGCCGAGGTAAGCGTGACAAGCGTCCTTCAGACTACCGCCGGGCGGATGATATTCACCAAGACAAAAGAGGAGTTTGACCGGGAGGAGGCCAGGGCGGCCCGGTAACCTTTTGAACGTTCAAAGGCAAAGCATAATCGCGCTGGTCCCCGCAGCGGGCTCCGGCACCAGGCTAATGGCCGGGGTGGACAAAGCTTTTTTTGAGCTTGAGGGAAAACCCCTTTTGTTCTGGACTCTTCGCGCCCTGGAGCGCGTGCCCGAGATTGATGAGATAATACCGGCCGTGAAAGCAGAGCGCATTGCACAGACGCTGGATATGGCCCGCTTGGGCGGCCTGAAAAAGATAAGGCGTATAGCACGGGGCGGCAAGGAACGGCAGGACTCTGTAAGCAACGCGCTTGCGCTTGTGCCCGCGCAGGCCGGTATCGTGCTTATCCATGACGCGGCGCGCCCCTTTGCCGCAGCGGCATTTATAAGCCGGCTGATCGCGGCGCTCGAACCCCCGTTTGACGGCGTAATCCCTGGCATAATGCCAAGGGACACCATAAAAGAGGTGGCCTCATCCGATAACGGGCAGTTTGTGCTGTCCACGCCGGACCGCAGCAGGCTGGTGGCCGTGCAAACACCTCAGGTTTTCCGGTGCCAGGCGATAAAGGCCGCTTATGAACTGGCCTCAAAGGAAGGCTTCTATTCTACTGACGATTCGGCGCTAATTGAGGCGGCTGGCGGAAAAGTGCGGGTTGTCCCCGGCGAACCCGGCAACATAAAGCTGACTACGCCGGAAGACATCGTAACGGCAAAAGAATTCTTCAGGTCTGCTTGGGCTGGCCCCCTGGGAACCGGTACCCTTGGCTGATAAAATCGGGATAGGATACGACAGCCACCGGCTTGTCCCCGGCAGGAAATTTATGCTTGGAGGCATCGAGATACCTTTTGAAAAAGGACTTCTGGGCCACTCCGATGGCGACGCCCTTATCCACGCAATAATAGATGCCGTGCTTGGGGCAGCGGGTGAGGGAAACATAGGAGAGCATTTCCCCGACACCGATCCGGCTTATAAAAATGCATCCAGTATGGACTTGCTTAAAAAAACCGTTTTGCACCTGTCTGAAAGAGGTTTCAGCATTGAAACGGTGGACTCTACGGTAATACTTGAAAAGCCGAAGCTCGCCCCTTATCTGCCCGCGATGAAAGAGGCTTTGTCGTCAGTGATTGGCGCGCCTGTAAATATCAAGCCCAAAACAAACGAGGGGATGGGATTTACAGGCAGAGGCGAAGGCATTGCCGTGATGGCTGTGTGCCTGCTTAAAAACAAAAAAAACTCTTAATAACCTATTTGAGACAGGTTGTTATCCGGCCTTTCGCTTGCTGTTTTTCTGTTCGTACATCATTTTTTCGGCCTGTTCCGCAAGTTCATCCAGTGTCGTACCGGACTCCGGGTCGTAATAGGAAATGCCGAAACTGATAGACAATGCATAACCGCGCCTTTTATCCGAATTATGAATTGCGATGTTCTTTTCCAACCGGCTGATAATCTTTTTTACATCGTCCACCGATATGCCCAGCGGGATCACCACAAATTCGTCCCCGCCGGTGCGGGCGATAATATCGGAAATCCTGCATGTGGTCTTCAGGATTTCGGCCGTATCGATCAGCGCCGAATCGCCCGCCTGATGCCCGAACACGTCGTTTATGCGCTTTAACCCGTCCACGTCCGCATACAGCATATAAGCCCCCTGCTTGCGGCGTTTGCATAACCTCAGGTATTGCTCCGTAAGCAGGCGGAACCCCCGCCTGTTGTAAAGCCCGGTAAGTTCGTCCGTAAGCGACAATAACCGGAGTTCCTCCTCCATTTTCTTGCGTTCCGTTATGTCTTTTGAAACTATTGTAACTGCTACGGTCTTGCCGGCCTTGTCTTTAACGGCGCTCAGGGTCTGGACAAAATACCCGCCGTCCCTTACGCTTCTATACTCATGCTGGGCGGATTCCCCGGTTTCAAAAACCTTTACAGCATCCTTTATGAACGCCTCTGTTTCCTCAGGCGTATGGAAATCACCATAAGTGCGCCCAACGTACTCATTTCCCTGTATCCCCAGCCGGGCGGTGTGCCTTTTGTTCATAAACAGGTATTTGAAATCCCTGTTCACCAGGTAGATTGAATCATCCGTGCTTTCAACCAGTGCGCGGTATTTATCCTCGCTTTCGGAAAGCGCTTCCTCGGCTTTTTTCTGCCCCGTAATATCGCGCCAGATGCTGTGGAAAAATACCTTGCCGGAAAGGTTTATCGTTTGGGTAATAATATGGATATCCTTTATGTCCCCTTGTTTGGTCTTGCGCTTTATCCTGAACTCAGCCTTGCCTGCTTTGATTATCTCCCTGGCTTTTGCCTGGATCTCTTCCCGGCTTCCCGACAGGGTTAGCCTGGATAAATGGATGCCTTCAAACTCTTCCCTTGTGTATCCCATCTGGGTATGGGCCGCTTCGTTGAACTGCACCACCGTGCCGCCTGTATCGATTACAACTATGCCGTCCGGTGATTGCTCAAACAGGGTGCGGTAAAGCAGACCCGCTTCGCCGCCCTCAGATGCGGAGCCGCCAGTATTCAAACCTTCTTCCTTGTGTTTGTTTTGGCTGTTCGTTTCCAATACTTCTCCCCATATGTAATATGCTTCTTTGAACGGTTTTTTTCAAGTGTGCAAGGCAGGTATATGGGGGACTTCCCCGGGCTCATCGCCCTCTGAAGTCCGTCCTTTTAAAAAACCTTTGATTCCGGTATGATATGCTGAATTTGCCCAAGGCCGGGGCCCAAAAAAAGCTGAAGCTTTTTTGGGGTAAGGCGGGAAGAAAGGTAATAAGGGCTCCACATGAAAAGACTTTTCAGCAGGAAACCCATCATGGACATACGCGAGGAGGCCGAGACAGGCGGCTTGAAGAGGACCCTGGGGCCGGTAAACCTCACGCTTCTGGGCATCGGCGCCATCATCGGGGCCGGCATCTTCGTGCTTACGGGCCATGCGGCGGCCGAGAACGCCGGGCCGGCAATAGCCGTTTCCTTTATCCTTTCAGCCATAGCCTGCGTCTTTTCCGGCCTGTGCTATGCGGAGTTCGCCTCCATGCTGCCGATTGCGGGAAGCGCATATTCATACGCATACGCAACCCTGGGCCAGTTCATAGCCTGGATAATAGGCTGGGACCTTATCCTGGAATACGCCCTAGGTTCCACCACGGTTGCCATCGGCTGGTCCGGATACTTTGTGAGCTTCATGAAAGACCTGGGCATCAATCCGCCGGCCGCCATTATAAATCCGCCTTATAATTATGACGCGGTGGTAAACAAGTGGGTATCCACCGGCGCCATGTTTAACCTGCCCGCTGCCCTTCTTATAATTTTCATAACAGCCATTCTCGTAATCGGGATAAAGGAATCAGCCACCTTCAACGCGTTTATAGTCTTTGTAAAAGTGGCCATCATAGTTCTTTTCGTTCTGATTGGTTTGAAATTCATAAACCCGGGGCTGTGGCACCCGTTTGTCCCGGCCAACAAGGGGCGGTTCGGCGTATTCGGTTACAGCGGCGTTTTGCGGGGGGCCGGAGTGATATTTTTTGCCTATATAGGGTTCGACGCGGTTTCCACCTGCGCCCAGGAGGCCAGGAACCCGCAAAAGGACATGCCCATCGGCATTCTCCTTAGCCTTTTGATATGTACCATTCTTTACGTGATAGTTGCCCTTGTGCTAACCGGCATCGTGCCCTATTACAAACTGAACGTGCCGGCCCCGTTTGCGGTGGCCCTGGACGCGATGAACATAAAATGGTTTGCCCCGCTTTTAAAGGTTGGGGCCATTGCGGGGCTTACCTCCACAATACTGGTTCTTCTGCTGGGGCAGTCCAGGATATTCTTCTCCATGGCCAAAGACAGGCTTTTGCCCCCGTGGACGTCCAAGGTGCATCCCCGCTTTAAAACGCCTTACATAAACTCGATAATAACCGGCGTAATAACCGCGATAGCAGCGGCGCTGCTGCCCATAGGCATAGTGGGCGAGCTTGTGAGCATCGGCACCCTGCTGGCCTTTGTTATCGTTTGCGGCGGCGTTCTGGTGCTCAGGTATACCAATCCGGAGATGAAGAGGGCGTTCAAGGCCCCCGGAGGCCCCGTAACCCCTATCCTTGGCATGATCTCATGCCTTTACCTTATGACCGGCCTTCCCAAAGACACATGGATAAGACTTCTGGTCTGGCTCGTAATCGGCTTTTTCATCTATTTCGGCTACGGCATGAGAAGGGCAAGCCTGGAGTTGAAAAGAGTGGCGGGGGAGTAAGCCAATTAAATAATAGAATAAGCGTTGAAGATTTATGATATAGCCCAGTTTATATCATCACAAATGATCAATTCAAAAAGTTTCCTGTGGTGTGTTCCTGTCATTGGCACGCGTACATACTGCAGATTATACTTTTTACAATAATCTTCAATTTCTGCAGAATCATCATACGTCATCATGAAATGTCCTTGAGTGCGAGACATTAAAGAAAAAAGTTTATCGTGATCAAGTTTATGGTATCGATACAACCGCGTTCCCGCCTTTTTCTTTGATGCCGTGTAGGGGGGATCAACAAAAAATATTGCATTAGGATCATTCAAATGCTGGTTTATTATTTCAAAACCGTCACCACCTATAAATTCAACGCGATTTCTAAATAGCGAGATGGTTTTTAATCTCTTTGCTATCGTTTCTGGATACCACCGTGAGTGTATGCCTTTCCCATTTTCTCCGTTCTTAAGCATGCCTGAGCCATTTGCGAGTATGCCTCCATGGTAAATCCTGTTTCTCAGGATGGTTTGAAATGCTTTTTCGCTTGCAGAATTTGGTTGCGCATTAATAACCTCTTTGGCATTTTCGTAACTCAGATTAAAGTTTAGAATTCTGTCAGCAAGATACTGCCAGTCACCACTAATAATCGTTTGCCATACTGCTGCTATTTCTTCATCTTTTTCAATCATGATGCATCTTGAAGCAAGGTTGTCATGAGCAACAGTTAGACTTGTTATGCCACCGCCAGCAAATGGTTCAATAAAGGTTGCATCAAACTGTTGAAGATATAAAAGCCAACTTTTGACCCATGGGACAAGCCATGTTTTTCCGCCGGGATATCTAAATGGGCTTAACTGCTTAACCTGAGCAACATTAATAATTTTATCTGGATGGGTCGGCAATAATAAATTAAGCTGTGTCATCATTCTCCTCATCAAACAACTCTTTAATTGAGGGGGCTTCGTAGGCCGTCTTATTATTCACCTTTTGTTTTAATTTCTTTTGAAGTGTCTTTATGAAGTCAGTTACGTCGCCAGGTTCAGCAATAGAAATCTTATCCAGCGCCGGTTTAAATTTCGTGTATACAATTTTTCTTTTGTCTAAAATGTAACGATTTTTTCCCGTGTCCTCTTTGAGAGTATATATACACCATGCAACATCGGCGTGCTCCTTGCTAACTTCGGGCAGTTCGGGTAAGGTTTTAAAAAAATCTTCATGTAAAACTACCGCGGTTTTCTTGTTCCAGGAATGAAGGATGCCACCTTTGTAGATCAACTGTGGTACTAACCTTTTTCTTGACGAAGAAAGATAATCTGCTCTTGGGAAATCCTTTGCCTTTGTCCAGTCAAAGGTTTTTATAGTCTTATACTCCTTCATATACTGTTCAAAAGGTTTTCTAACGTTGCCAGAAATATATACACCCTGTATCTCAATAGCACCAAAGTCGGTTACCGTTCCCGTCTTTTTGTCGTATGAGACCAGAACAAAATCAATATTGCCAGCAGATTTTCCATGCCTGTCCTTTAATTTCACTTCGGGGAGGAATGTCCACGAGGAATCTTCAGGAAAGAAAAATCCAGCGGCATCGCTTACAATCAAATTCCGTTCGGTGAACCTTATCGGACAGGTTATGGCTAATCCATTATTATTTAAAATAGAACACACGCCGAGAGGATTTTTTACTTTGTCTTTAGTGCACGATGGTACCCTGTTATGAAACGGGCATAGTTTGCCGTGTCTGTGCCTTTGTGCCTCGTCTGATTGGTTGGTTATCGGAAAGCCGAAAACTTCAGCAAGAGGATGCGAATGCGGCCCGTGTTTAGGTTTCTTCTCCTTAGCCATTGAATATCTTATTATAATTCCTGCTCTTGGGACAAGGTAAAAACAGCAAAATCAGACAGGGGATGTCAGGCACGCTGCAATCCGGGGTCCTTTGGATATGGCCAGCAGAGCGTGTCAGCAATGAAAGTGAACGTCCTGTTAAAATAGTCTGGCGACTCCAATTCCCTATGCCGGTTGAAATAATAACCGAAAAGGCGGTTAAATTCTAATTTTCACCACCTCTCCCAGCGTATATTTTCTTTCTGGAATTTTTCTCTTAATTGTCCCGTGCCGCCTGGAACTCCGATTGGGATTACGTTCACGGGCACGACTTCTTTAGGAATATTTAGTATCTCTCTGACCAAAGCTATGCGTTCCTTGCTGGGGTATGCTCCTACCCATACGGCCCCAAGCCCTATTGCGTTACAGGCAAGGAGAATATTTCTGGTAATGGCTGAATAATCCATAACCCAGGAATCCCTGCTATATAGCTCGTTCTTTTCAGGAGTGCCGCAAATGATTAGGGCCGCCTTGGCCTTATGGAGCATTTTTGCATGGGGGAGCTTTATGCTCAGGCTGTCCAGAATCGTGCGTTCCGTTACTATCATAAAATTCCAGGGCTGCACGTTAATCAAAGGGCCTGTCAGCCCTGCCATGATGATTCTCATTAAAACATCGGTCTGCACTGCTTGTGCTCTATAGTTTTTTACTTTCCCGCTGGGTGTTTCAAGTATTCCTTTTTTCATGATTTTTTTATCCCTCCCTTAGCCCTTTATTTTATCCCTGCCACCTCTCCCAGTGAATATTCTCCTCCCTGAATTTTTCTATAACGTGCCCCTTGTCCTTAGGCACGCCAATGGGGATTACGTTAAGGGGCACAACCGTTTCCGGAACATTTAATATTTCCCTTACGGTTGCGGCGCGGTCCTCATTGGGATGGGCCGCAGTCCACACGGCCCCAAGGCCCAGGGCATGGCAGGCAAGCAGGATGTTTTCAGTTGCGGCGGAACAGTCCTCCACCCAATATTTTCCGCCGTAGACCGTATCCTTTTCCGGGACGCCGCACACCACAATTGCCGCCCCGGCCTTATCCAGCATCTTTGCGTAAGGGAGTTTTGCGCACAGGCTGTCCAGCTTGCCCCTGTCTGTCACCACGATAAAAGCCCAGGGTTGTATATTCCTGGCCGAAGGCGCCGCCATCCCGGCCCTAAGGATTTTCATCAGGGTTTCACGCGGCACCGCCTCACCCGTATAGCTGCGCACGCTTCTTCTTGTGTAAATGATTTCAAGAGTTTCATTTTTCATTTTTTGGCCTCCTTTATTTCAATCTTCCTTCTTTTTTCCGCTCCGGTTTGCCGCCGTAATCGAAAGATTGGCGTCCTTTAAAAGCTCTCTAACCTGGTCCGCCTCTTCCTTGTCAACCATAAGGCGGGCGGGCTCAACCCAGGGGCGCACGTACATGAATTCCTCGCCGAGGAAATAATACGCGATACCCTCACCGTCCAGAAGCGATTTGATAAATGCCACGTCCGCCGCATTGTAAGTAAAGAGGACCTGAACATATTCAACTGGTTTTTCGTGTGGCTGTTCATGGTCATAACTTTTCATATTCGGACACCCTGTTTTTCCTTCTTGCCAGCTCGCTTGCGTAATGTGTGCCTATTGCATCAGAATGCGCCCTGGCCCAGTCCGTTAATTTTGTATTGCCGGTTGGCGCTGAATCCGTGTAAAGGAGCCCGGCCATAAGGCCGCCTATCTCATCACGGGTTATTACGACATCACCCATTATCTTTCCAATAAGCGCGCCAACGGCAAAGCCGAGAACCGGCGGCAATGAGATTACCGGCCTGGACTTTCCGATTATTCTTCCTATCTCCCGGGCCAGCCCCCGGTACGTAAACGTCTCCGGGCCTATGGCGTTTATTATGTGGTCGCCATCTAGTGCGGCCTCGCGGACGGCCAGTTCCGCAAGGTCATCCACGTAAATCGGCTGAAGCCTGTATTGCCCGTCTCCAAAAACGCCGAACACCGGGAACCTGCGCAAAAACCAGGCGATGTTGTTTATTAGTATATCCTCCGCGCCAAAGAGCACGTCCGGCCTGAGTATGCTATATGATATTCCCGTCTCCATCAGCGCGCGCTCCAGCTTTGCCTTGCCCCGGAAGTATTCAAATGGGGAATCCTCCGAGGGATTGGTTATGCTTATGTGCACTATTTTTTCGACTCCGGCCCTGCTGGCAGCTTCAAACAGCTTGTACGTGTTTTCAACCGCCCGGGCGAAGCTGAAACCGTTTTTCCCCTTCCAGTTAAATCTTACCCAGTAATTGTTAAAAAGGACAGAAACTCCGGCAAGTGATTTCGCCAGCTCATCGGGATTATCAAAATTAAACGGATACGCCTTTACCCTGCCGCCAAACGGGTTTTTGCGCTGCGGCGAGTTCGTAAGGGCGCGCACCTCGCACCCGGCATCAAGCAGCCTGCGGGTTATGTACTTCCCCGAAAACCCGAACGCCCCGGTTACCGCATGGGTTCCTTTTTCAGGCATATGGGCTTTACCCTCACCTAAATTTTATTTTTTGCCAGCCACTCCAAACTCTTATTTTTTGAGCCCCAAAGATAAAGAACGTTATAAGCCCAGCGGTATTCCGCAGTTTGCGACCGTCCGGTTCACTGCCTGGCGTTGCTGGCTAGTTATTGGCACCTTTAATGAAGCAGCACGAAAGACCCAGACAAGTTCATTCCTTCCCCTGGATATGGCTTATCTATAAAATCCCAAAGGAGGTCAACCTGCTCCTGGTCATAACATGCCTCGCTAAACGGATTATACATCTGAGGCGGCACCTTCGTATGCAACCAGGCCAAAGCCTCCTGTTTTGATTTACCCGCTTTCATGTAGCCATAGGCATCGGCAAGATACGTCAATTGTTCCAGCATATTACGGCTGCGCCCCCCGCCAGGGCTATCATTATCGCCCCCGTTATGAGAATCCCTTTCATAAACCCTCCCTTATGCAAGGCAATTTTCAAAATACTATGCACGTTTCCAAGGGTGATTTTCAACCAGCCTTAAACACCTTAAACTTTTCCAATTGTTTTCCGGCGGACATTATGTTAATTTTATGCACGTTTCTGTTTGAGAAAAAAGGGGGCAAATGGAAAAACTTGCAATATCCTGATATCCGCACGGGCGCAATCAAAACATAAACCGGAGGGAAAGCATGCTTGAGAATCCGAATTTGCAGCTGCCGGGAAACATCAGGGACTATATCCGGTCCACGGCCGGATGGACCAGGTTTTTATCCATATTGGGTTTTATCGGTGTGGGTTTCATGTTTGTTTTTGCCATAATAATTACGATTGGGCTTTCGTTCTTTCGAAACTATGCCCACGGCAGCACCCCGCCCCCTCTGATCGGCCTTATTTATATTTTAGAAATCCCTCTGGTCCTGAAGA
>JAJYLE010000221.1 GCA_021788025.1 Nitrospirota bacterium | reverse complement strand
GACACGGGTATTCTCCTTTTAGTTTTTTACCGCCCAGCATGATAAGCGAAAGGGCCGGCGTCACGGTAAGCGCAACGAGCAAAGAAGAGAGGATGGCAAATATATAGGCAAGCCCGAGGGGCGCAAAAAATCTGCCCGACACTCCACTCATGGTAAGCACCGGTATGAAGACCAGCACCACGGCAAAAGTGGCGTAGATCACGGCGCTCCTTACTTCCACCGAGGCCTCATACACCACCCGCAGCACATTTTTTTGTAGCGGCTTTTCAAGAAGGCTGTTTTCCCTTAATCGCCTGAAAATGTTCTCCACGTCTATCACGGCATCGTCCACTACCTCGCCTATGGCGATCGCCAGCCCGCCGATGGTCATGGTATTCAGGCTCAGGCCCATTTTCTCCAATATGACAACCGACCCAAGCAGCGAAAGCGGGATAGCGGCGCAGGAGATAGCGGCAGTCCTTAAATTAAGCAGATAAAGGAAAAGCACGATTATTACGAGTATGGCCCCCAGGATGAGAGCGGAGTTTATATTATGAAGCGCAGTGTTTATGAAATCGGCAGCGCGGAAAAGGCCGGGGTACAGCGTTATGCCCTGCGATTTAAGCGCCGGGCCAAGTTCCGCAATGGCCTTGTCAAGACCGTTTGTTACCTCCAAAGTGTTTGCGCCATATTGGGCCGAAACCACCATGAGGATGCCTGGTTTGCCATTTATCAGCGCCCCGCCTATCTGTGGAGCGGGGGCCTCCGTCACATGGGCAACGTCACCTAGCGTCACATTTGCCCCATTTTTATGCTCAAGGACCGTTTGGGAAATCTCGTTTGCCGTCAGGGACTGGCCCTGGCTTCTGATGGTTATGCGCTGGTTTGCCCCGTCTATGAAGCCCGCGCCTGCTATGCCTGTCGCTTTTTGGGCAGCGGATATCACGTCTTCAAGAGAAATGTCATATTTAATCAGGCGTTCAGGCAACACCTGTACCTGGAGCTCTTTATCCTGGCTTCCGAAAATGGCCACCTTTGAAACACCAGGCACCGCCAGAAGACGCGGCCTAACCGTCCAGTCAGCCACAGTCCTCAACTGCATGGGGGAGAGCTTGGCGGAGGTTAGCCCGATTACGATCACATTTCCAGTGGAGGATGTAAGGGGCGTCATCTCCGGCGCTATTCCCGTGGGAAGCTGGCCTGTGAGCGTGGAGAGGCGTTCCGCTATCTTCTGCCTGGCAAGATAAACATCGGTCCCGGTTGCGAATTTGACGGTGACGACTGACAGCCCCTGTATCGATTTGGACATCATGGATGAAATGCCGCCCACTCCGCTTATGGCGGTTTCCACCGGGCGGGTAATGAGCTGCTCGTTTTGATCAGGCGAAAACCCCGGAGCCTCGGTATGGATTGTGACTTCAGGCGGGGCAAACTCCGGGAATACATCATATCTGGCCTTGGTAAGTGAATAGACGCTGTAACCCAGGAAGAGGGCGGCAAGCGCTATGATTATGCCGCGCCGGCGCAGGGCAAACCTTACGATTGTGCCCAGTATGCCGTGGCGCTCAGTTTCGGCCATCAATCATTGTCCTCTTCTTCCCCGCCTCCGCCAGTTGCCTTTGGCGTGCTCTCCTCGGACAGAAGGGCCTGGGCGCCTTTGATCACGATCTGGTCTACGGGTGAAAAAGCAAAAAAAACTCCGGAAACCAGGTAGCCGCCGTTAACCGGGTCTGATGTGGGCGCTTCCACCCTTAAAAAACCCGTAGCGCTCTTTTTGACATAGACCCATGCCTTGTCCTGAAGCCATACCACGGCGGACAATGGCAATACAAACCCGGCCTGCGCCTGCACCGAAGGCATCTGCGCGGTTACGTTCATCCCGGGCACGAGGCTGCCTGAACCTGAAGAGGCAACGTATATGAAACTTATCCCCTGTATCCTGGGGTCGGCGGTGGCGGCCCGCGAGACAAACCTTGCGGGGATCTTGCCTCCCGCCGGAGGGGTTATTTCGATCTCTTTCGGGATGCCCCGGATCGGGGCAGACGGGGAAAGAGTAAGCTGCACAAGGACATCCTTTGCCTCGAGGACCTCACGAAGGTGGGCGTTATAGCCGGATAAAAAAATCCATTCCGGGATGACAGGACCCCATTTGATTTTTATTTCGTCTTTTGCGGAACGGAGCGCCCCGAGCGCATGGGTCTCCTCCGCCTTGTCCGAGGCAAGCCGGGCCGCAGCGGCCTGAAGCTCGCGGTCGGAGATATTTTTACCGTTGGAGTTGAGCGCCTTTAACCGCGCATACTCTTTTTCCTGGGTTCCAAGCACGGCTTCCGCCTGTTGCAGCCTTGTGATGGCGGCTATGTAATTTTTAGACGATTCGTTAAGCCCTTCGGGGGAAAGTACCTCTCCATAGGCTTCCACCTTATTTTGAAAAAGGCCCTGCTTCAGGGACGTTGTAGTTATGCCGTCCGTTTTTTGGGCTTCTTCGGATACGGTCACCGTGTAGCCTGGGGGCTGGGAGTTTTTTTTAGTTTCCGTTTTTTCATTTTTTTCTTTTTCTTTTTCTTTTCCTTTTTTATTTCCGT
>JAJYLE010000070.1 GCA_021788025.1 Nitrospirota bacterium | reverse complement strand
AAGAGCTCCTGAACGCCATCTACTCGGGTCCCTTCGTCACCCTGGCGAAGGCCGAGTTCAGCAACAGCCAGAACGCTAATATCCAGAAGTGGAGCGCCTACGTCAAAGGCAGCGCCAACCGGCAGGAATTTTTGGAATGTGCTTTGGATTGGGTAAGCAGGGGCAATATTGGCGATTACATGAGCCGTCATCGCTTTGATAAAAATATCAATGAATTAAAAAAATATTTTAACAGCGTGATCGACTGGGCTTCTAGTGTATTTATTGACGTTAAAAGCGAAATGAGCGGACTTGAGTGGGGGCGACTATACGAAGAGTATCACACAAAGGCATATAATCCCGCCAAGGTGTCAGCTGAAGTGCAAAAGCTATACGATGATCTTTATGTTAAAAACCTAAAGGGTATTTTTGAGTACATCCTTGGCGGTTCAATAGATACTAAATTATTGAATATCCGTGTGTTTGATGAACCAACAAAGAAATCTGTTTATGCATCTCAGACTAAAAAAGCTGAAGCGAAAGGCGAATCAAACTGTCCTCTTTGCGCCATTGGACATGATGCCAGCAAGAGCAAACTCTGGAAGCTTGCTGAAATGGACGCTGACCATGTATCAGCTTGGAGTAAGGGCGGTGCAACAGATGTTAAGAATTGCCAGATGCTATGCAAAACTCACAATCGGGCCAAAGGAAATAGATAAAGCAGCGTAGATACAAGGTTGGGTTGAGCCCGGTCGAAACCCAACTTTAATTATTTTCAATTTAAAAACGATTCTTTTTTTGCGGGTATCCAAAAAAGCCGGATGATAAGCGGAATTGTTTTTGTTGTTGGGTTTCGCTACGCTCTACCCAACCTACCTGAAAAAACTTAATCCGATGTCTCTTTCAACCAGTATTCGCTATAATTACGTCTTGACTACCAGCGCTGACTTGAGGGCGAAAGTCGCACTTTCAAGCCATCCTGAGTTCGTTTCACTTCCTGGACGGACTGTTGTCTGGCGCAATTTTACGTAAGACGCAATGTTTCTCCCATTAAAAGAAAGTAGCTGTAAGCCGCCTCGCCGTTTGTTCTCAGTCAAACACTACCGGCCCGCCGCAAACATGACATGAAAATCATGACATATGTCATATGGACAATGTCATGATGGGACGGTATATGATGGGGCGTGGCGAAAACGGGCCCACCCTGGCCTTCGGCCTCCCTTCCAGGGAGGGGATAAAGGGGTGGCCTCTGCTCTTTGAAAAGAGGAAGAGGTAAAAAGGATTCCGGGCAATCCAGCGGTCCCCGAAAAGCTGTAGTTTTTTGGGGTAGAAGCCGGAATGGCATTGAAAAGCCATAAAAAAACAACTAGTTAGGCTGTTCCATTTTTGGAATATCGCGTTTTGGCTAAAAAAATCCAAATTCTTTAAAATCAAGCGCTTACGCTGATCGAAAGGCTGGAACAGATGGAACAAATGGAACAAGGCTTTGGGCGCAAGTGGCTGGAATCAAAAGAAAATCCCGAAATGGCTGGAACATATAAAAAGAAAAGGGAATGTTTTTGCCAATCACCTTTCACCGGCTCCGGCGCCTGCCGGTTTTAGCGCCTTTACCACCACAAACGAGCCCTCGCCGCGGCCTTCCCTTGCAGGCTCAAGGGATTTTAAATCAGCCGGGTTGGTAAAGAGCGTCTGGACGAAGCGGAAATCCGTGAACCCGGCGTCCTTAAGGAAGGCCACAACCTCGTCCGCCGAATAGAATGTGGCAGGTCCGTAAAAGACGCTTTCGTTTTTATGCGCCTGGTAGACAACCCCCAGCGGGCTGTCCTTGTCTATAAGCCCGATTATCAACGCACCGCCCGGCTTTAGAACACGGTACGCTTCTTTGATGGCCAGGCCGGGATCGTCCACAAAACATATGGTTGTTACCATCAGGGCGAAATCGAACCGGGAATCCTCGAATGCAAGCGCCTCGGCCACGCTATTTGTCACATTTATTCCCCGTTGCCTGGCTAGCGCGCCCATGGCCTCCGAAGGCTCAACCCCATTTTTTATGCCGAGGGGGGCGGCGAACCGGCCGCTGCCAACCCCGATTTCCAGACCGTCTCCGTGTCCGGGCAGCAGCGGCCTTATGGCTTCCAGTTCGGACTGATATGCAAACCTGTTTCGCTGGAACCAGGCTTCGTACTTTGCTGCATGGCTGTCAAACGGACCGGTTTTGGGCATTTTCCGTGCCCTGGATTTCCTCTATTGCGTTATTTTCGCCAGTATGGCTAATGCCGCTTTCGGCAGGCAGACGTCAGGAAGCGAGCATTTTCCAAGCTCTTTCTGGCTTACGGTATTTACGGGTATGTCCAGCCCGGCCTGTCTTTTACAAACTTCCACCTGAAGCCCCGGGAATGCCGCTGGCAAACCGCCTTGCAGGGCCGAGACTTCCTCCTCAAATTTTTTGAAACTGACTGCAATGGCTTCATAAGCCTTTGTAAGGCCCCGGCACTCCATGCAGTATGGGTCTTTGCGCACGGTTTCCATTACCCCGAATGCATAATTAAAAACCCTGAGCCTTGTGACAGCCGTCTTGTAATCCATATGATCTCCTTAAAAAGTGAGGGCCTGCCGCTCCAGGAGCATCTCGGCCAGAAAAGAACCCGGTTTGACCTCGGAGTTTTCTATGCGCTCCACCTTGTCCAGCTCATAGTGCTTTACGCAGGAAGCGCAGATGTAAAACCTCGCGCCCAGGTCTGTAAGGGTTTTTATGAGTTCGGAAACAGGCGAGAACTCGTCTTTTTTCTGCCAGGTCAATGTCTCGGCAAAACCTTTTTTGGCCAGAAGCACGCCTTTGTCCATAAAGAAGAAATCAAGTTCCATATCAAATGCCTTCATGTTTGTGGCAAGCTGCATAGCCCCGGCCACAACGTCCGGATTATCGTACGAATGCGTAATGACAAAGACGAATTTTTTGTTCTCCACTTGTTCCTCTCCTTTAATTATGGCACTTTATGTGATTGGCGCCTTGCTTCCGGGGCGCTTCGAAATCAATTTTGTGACAGGTCTAGTGGGCGCAGCCCCCGTGCCTGCCGCAGGTATGCCCCGGCACAAAGCGCGGAAGGGCTTGCTTCCCGAACGCCTCGATGTTGTCCTTTACGGTCCCATTAATGGCCTGATAGGCCTCTATCCCGGCGGCATTCAGCTTGGCTAAAGCCCCGCCGCCTATGCCTCCGGTAAGAATGGCGTCCACCTGTTGGCCGCCCAGGGCGGCTATCGGGCTGCATGCCCCGTGCGCGTGGACCGCGTTCTGGTTGATTACAGTTTTGCTCTCCCTTGTGTCCAAATCTACAATCAGAAAGGCGGGCGCAGAGCCGAAATGCCCGAATACCGCGCTTTCCAGCCCTTCGTCTTTCTCTACCGGCAAACATATCTTCATTGGCGGCCTCCTTTTAATTTGAGCATATGCACATTATATGAATGCATGTAATAAAAGTCAAATTATAATTTTAGAATTGAAGGCGGGCAGGGCGGGAGGGTTTATTGCCCCGATACTATTATTGGCGGGACGTGTCTTCCAGGAGGATGGCCTTGCATTCCGAGATGGCCTGGGCAACCTTCTTCCGGGCGGACGACAGGATCCTCTGGACCGTGCCCCTGGATACGCCCATTTTTATCCCGGCCTCTTCCTGCGTAAAGCCGTCCATGTCGCACAGCTTCAGGGTTTCCAGTTCATCCCGTAAAAGGACTATCTTTTCCAGCTGCGTCATCGGAATTCCGGTGGGCTTGAAACCCTTGCCTGTGAACGGGCACCCGCAGATCCTCTCTTTCTTACGTCTTGGAGACATGACTGTTTATCCCATGGGATTTGAGCATTTGCACATTGTATGGAGTGCAAAAGATTCTGTCAAATTTCTCCCGCTGAAGAGGGGAAAATTCCGTTATAATAAACATATGATAAGCAGAGCATTCATGGGGCTGTTCTTCTGCATTGTTTGTATCGCTGCTTTCCCCCGCTCATCCAGCGCCAATCCCGAATATGCCCGTGCAACAGGGAAGAAGTGCGCTACATGCCACGAAAAAAGCAATCCGGACAGAGGCCGGGTTGCCAATATAAAATTTTTACCGGGCCAGCTTGCCGCCAAAGGGCCGGTATATCCGGTATATGATGGCCGGACAAAACAGGTTCCCGCCAACTACATGATTTTGATTGCAGGCGGGTGGTTTTTGGCCATCATGTATGCACATTTTTTTAGACGGCGGCATCTCCGTTTCCTAAGCTGAGGCCTCATTCCTCTTTGCGGGAATAAAATTCCGTCATTTCCCTTATGCCTTCTTCAAGTGAGCAGCGGGGCCGCCAGTTCAGCAGGTTGCGCGCCTTGGTACTATCAAAATAAAGTTCTGATGAGAAATAACCGGCGTAGCTTATGGCGTCCAGCCTGGCCCCAAAATAACCGGAAACAAGGTCAATGGGCAGTGCGGACAGATGTAGTAGCAGCCGTGGCAGGGTGACAATACGGAGTTTCGTGCCAAGGTGTCCGGCAATTGATTCCAGAAGCCCGCGCCAGCTGTGGCGCGATCCGTCAACCAGGTTGAAAGTTTGCCCTGAAGCCAGTGGCTCCGTGCCGGCCTGTAGAATGGCAGCCGCAACATCCTTTACATAGATTAAAGGCGCGGCGCTGTTTGCATTGCCGGGGAAAGGGATGCCAATTGGCCCCAGCTTGCGAATAATGCCGATCATGCCGGCCATATGGCGGGAGCCCGGGCCGTATACAAAGCCGGGCCGTATGATGGCGTATTCAATATGTCCGCCAGTTCCGCCCAGCATTTTTTCAGCCGTCCTTTTATAATCCGTGTAATGGTCGTGCAAGGTAATTGCTGCCGGTGTATCTTCGGTTGCCGGTACGGCCGCGGGAATGCCCGCCACGGTAATGGAACTTACAAATACAATCCTTTTCAGTTTTTTCCTGGTTACGTTTTTGAGCACTTCATCGATCAAAGTTACGTTTTTTGCGGCGGCCGCTCTGGATGTGTTTTTGATCTCCCCGATATGATAGAGGACGTCAGCCCCGTCCATCGCGTTTATAAGGGACTGGGGATGCTCCAGGTCTCCTTGGGCAGCCTCCACCCTGCCCCGAAATAACGCGGGCGCGTCCTTCCTTCGGAAAAATAAACTGACGTTATGGCCTGCGGCAAGGAGTTGCCGGACCACCTCACTGCCGATGAATCCGGTACCGCCGGTGACAAGCGCCCTCATAAGCCAAGCATATCAGATCCATTTGGAACGCCCGGCTTGCCAGCCAGGCGGCCAGCCTCATGTTATCCTCTCTTTATGGATATCATTAATCAGTATGTCCTCTTGTCATTAAATTGTATAAAAGCATTTCCTCTGCTGGAAAATCCATTGATGCAGTGATTTGGCCAGTTGCCCGTGCGGAGAGATTTATGCGATAATCACAAAATGAGACGTTTATTGCTGGTTTTTTCCGTCCTGTCCGTTTTCCTTGTTGCCGGCGTCGCCTTTGCCGGAGAGGGTGAGAATTCCTACTATGAGTTCATCCGCGGATATCAGGCCCAGCAGCAGGGCCAATGGGAAAAAGCCCTTAATTACTACGAGCAGGCCCTTCAGATGGATCCCTCGTCGGAAGAGATCAGTGTACAGATAGCCTCTATCCTGGCCAAGCTGGGCCGCCTTAAAGAGTCCGTGAAAACACTTGAGGATGTAACACAGAAGGACCCCAAGAACACCAGGGCGCTCCTGATGCTTGGCGATGTTTATAACAGCATGGGGCGCGTAACGGATGCCGAAAAGGTTTACAAACAGGCGCTCAGTTTGGACCCCGCAAACGAAAGGGCGCTCCTGATGCTTGGCGTGCTGCGTGCCTCGAAGGGCGATTACAAAGGCGGCAGCCAAATGCTCCAGAAGATACTGGACCGCAATCCCAATAACCTTATGGCCCTCTTTTACATGGGGCTTATCAACTTCGACCAGAAAAACTATGCCCAGGCCCAGGACTACCTGAAGAAGGCGGCCGCCGTGGATCCGGAATTCGATGGCGCCCAGTTCTACCTTGGCGTGATAAGCGAGTTGAATGGCGATCTGGCCGCCGCAGAGCGGTATTACAAAACCGCTTCAGAACTCAACCCCGGCAATACCCAGGCCATAGAAAGGCTGGGCCAGCTTTACATTCAGCAAAAAAACGGCAAAAAAGCGATCGAGCAATACAGGAAAATACAGAAATCCAATCCCGGCGACACCAATGTGCACAGGAAACTGGCGGTTTTATACGTGGACGAAGGAGATTACAATAACGCGGTGGACGAACTTCGCCTTGTGCTTGCCGCGGAGCCTACCGATACCCAAAGCGCATATATGCTCGCCTTTTCACTGGACCAGCTTGGACGGACCAAAGAGGCCGCCTCTGAAATGGATAAGATGCTGGCCAGCACCCCGGGCGACTTCCGGGCGCTCATGTATCTGGGTTACCTGAAAACAAAACTGGATCAGCCGGAAGACGCCGTGGCTGCATATAAAAAAGCGCTGTCGCTGGACGATACCAGGCCGCAGCCCTTCATTTATCTGGGGTCGCTTTACCTGGATTTGAAAAAATACGGCGAAGCCGGGAAGGTGCTTGGCGAGGGGCTGGCAAAGTTTCCCAAAAATGACGAACTGAACTTCTATATGGCCGTCTACTACGACAAGACGGACCATTTTGGTGAAATGGAAGCCAAACTTAAAAAGGCCATAGAGCTGAACCCAAAAAACGCCGACGCAATGAATTACCTTGGTTACAGCTATGCGGAAAAGGGGGTAAAACTTGACGACGCCCTTTCCCTTCTAAAGCGCGCCGTGGGGCTTGAGCCCGGCAGCGGATATATAGTGGACAGCCTTGGGTGGGTGTATTACAAGATGGGCCATTATAAAAGGGCGCTTCAACAGCTGCTTAAGGCAAAAGACATTTTAACCACGGACCCAACCATATTCGAGCATCTGGGGGATATATACTTCTCGCTTGACCAGAAAGACAATGCCGCAAAGGCATGGGAAAAGTCGATTGGCCTGCCCAAGAAGGAAAAAGGGCAGAAAGAACGTGTTGAGAAGAAGCTGAAGGCCCTCCAGGCAGAGGCCCCAAAGAAGCAGTAACGCCCTAGGGCCCGGAAATCAGACCATGCTATCACTTCGAGCCCCCGCCAAGATCAACTGGGCGCTTTTTATTGCGGGCAGGCGGGACGATGGCTATCACGAAATCATATCGCTTATCCAGTGCATAGATTTATGGGACGAGCTTTCGTTTGAGCCCTTCGGGGCGATTACCCTTGAATCAGACTGCCCGGTGCCCCCTGCGTCCAATCTTGTTTGGAAGGCGGCCCTGCTTTTAAAGGACTACGCGGGGGTGGATGCCGGCGCAAGAATAACACTCAAAAAAAATATTCCCATGGAGGCCGGGCTGGGTGGCGGAAGCTCCGACGCGGCGTTCACGCTTATGGGGCTCAATAAACTATGGGGCCTGAAAATCCCAAATGGAAAGCTGGCCGCGCTTGGGGCGCAGCTTGGCTCCGACGTGCCTTTCTTTTTTTATGGGCCGTCGGCCATTGTTACAGGCCGGGGTGAAGTGGTGAAGCGCGTGAAGACCGGCCAGCCAATGCGCCTGACGGTTTCGAAACCGGATTTTGGAGTGTCCTCCGGCTGGGCTTACAGGGCGCTCAGGGGATATACCGGGTTGACAAAAGCACGTGACAATATTAAACTCTTTATTCGCGCCTTGGCGCGAAGGGATTATTCCGCCCTGGAAGACGCAGGCGGCAACGACCTTGAGCCGGGTGTCTGTGCGGCTTATCCAGAGATAGGCCGGATGAAGGCCGAGCTTGGTAAAAAGGGCGCTTTTTACGCTCACATGAGCGGCAGCGGCTCGGCCGTATACGGGGTTTTTGGCGGCCTGGATGAAGCAATGAGGGCTGCCTCCGGCATGTCTTGGTGGAGCCGGGCCGTCTCTACCATAACCGAAGTGAATTTTTTAAGCTGAAGTCCGGAATTAAAGGGAATGGGATTTAACATCTTGAAAATGCCGCAATCAAGGCCCCGCGAGCTAAAGGATATGGGATCTTTTAATTTAAAGCTTGGGGCGTCGACAAATGGCAAGTCAGGAGATTTTGGATCTCCCATGTGGAGGTTCGAATCCTCCCGCCCCAGCCATTTTTTTAGAGGAATATTTTAATTATGCCTGTTGGAATAAAGCTTGTTTCCGGAAACGCGCACAAGGAGCTGGCTTCATCCATATCCAGTCACCTTGGCGTACCCCTTACCGATGTTGCCGTCACGCATTTCAGCGATGGCGAGATAATGCTTCAGATAAATGACAACGTGAGGGGCGCGGATGTTTTTGTTATCCAGCCGACCTGCCCCCCCGTGAATGAAAACATAATGGAACTGCTGCTGATGCTGGACGCGCTAAAAAGGGCGTCGGCGGGCAGGATCACCGCCGTTATGCCGTATTACGGGTATGCAAGGCAGGACAGGAAGGTGCAGCCCAGGGTGCCTATATCTTCCAAGCTGGTTGCGGACCTGCTTACAACAGCGGGCGCGCACAGGGTGCTTACAATGGATTTGCACGCTGGCCAGATACAGGGCTTTTTCAATATCCCTGTGGACCATCTTTACGGACAGGCTGTGCTGTACGATTATATAAAAAGAGGCAAATTTCAGGAGCCTGTAATAGTGTCTCCGGACGCTGGCGGCGTGGAGAGGGCCAGGAATTTTGCCAAGAAACTGAAGGCATCGCTGGCCATTATTGATAAGAGGCGGCAGGCGGCCAACATATCGGAAGTCATGAACGTGGTAGGTGACGTCTCAGGAAAAGACGCGGTAATACTGGATGACATGATTGACACCGCCGGTACGATTACCCAGGCGGCCGAAGCCCTCAAGAAGAAGGGGGCAAGCAGGGTGTACGCGGCCTGCTCGCATGCCGTGCTCTCCGGCCCGGCAATAGACAGGGTAAACAAGTCCGCGCTGGAGGAACTGATAGTTACGGACACCATAGCGCTGGACAGCAAGCGGGAGCTTTGCTCCAAGCTGACCATACTTTCCGTGGCGGGTCTCTTTGCCGAGGCCATACGGAGGATCCATGAGGAATCCTCGATCAGCTCTCTTTTTATATAAGAGAAAAAATAAGCAGGATATAAATACAGGAGGTGTGTTTTAAATGGAAAGGATAACCCTTAAAGCTGAAAAAAGGCCGGAAGCGGGCAAAGGCGCGGCCCGGACCCTCCGCAGGGCCAGCATGATCCCCGCCGTGCTCTACAGGGCAGGCGGCTCTTTGCCAATAAAACTTCAGAAACCCGAACTTATAAAATTCCTGAAGCAGACTTCGGGCGAGATGGTCATAGTGAATCTTCAGTTCCCTGAAGGCGAGACCCGTCTTGCGCTGCTGAAGGACTACCAGGTGGATCCGGTAAGAAGGGAACTTCTGCATACCGACTTCTTCGAGGTCTCCCTGAAGGAACCTATAAAGGTCACTGTGGCTGTGCACATAAAAGGCGAGCCCATCGGCATTAAAAGAGACGGCGGCATTCTTACCCATGGCGTAAGCCAGATAGAAGTGGAGTGCCTGCCTGACCAGGTTATCGGCCATGTGGACGTGGACGTCTCTCCCCTTGGGGCGGGCCAGTCACTTCACGTAAGCGACATAAAATTGCCCGAAGGCATGAAGGTGCTTACACACAAGGAAGAAGCCATAGCCATTGTATCGCTGCCCAGCATGGCTGAAGAGGCCCCTGCTGCAGCCGCTGCCGAGGGGGCCGCAGCCGAACCCGAAGTGATCAAGAAGGGTAAAGAGAAGGAAGAGGCCGTCCCGGCCAAAAAGTAGAGAACTCTTTGGGCCTGTCTCAAAATTGATTTTGAAGCGAAAGAGAGAAGAAATTGTGGCAGGCAAGGAGACAAGGGGAAACCGCCCGGAGGCGCATTGCCTGCTGGGCGGTACTGCCGGAAGCAATTTTTAAACAGGTTCTAAATTGCTGGCGGTAATAGGTTTAGGCAATCCCGGCGCAAAGTACAGCAACACGCGCCACAACCTCGGTTTCATGGTTGTGGAGGAGCTTGCGCGCCGGTTTGCCGCTTCAGATAAAAAAACGGCCTTCTCCGGCAATTACGACGCCTGGACTGCTATTATAAGCGGCCAGAAGGTCATCCTGGCCGAACCTCTGACCTATATGAATTTAAGCGGCGCGGCAGCCGCGGAGATAATGCGCAAGCATTACATTCAGCCCGCGGACTTCATTGTAATCCAGGACGATATAGACCTGGAGCTTGCCAGGGTAAAGATCAGGCGCGGCGGGTCATCCGGCGGGCACAGGGGGATCGAGTCTATAATCGGCTCGCTGGGCACCGGCAAATTCGCCAGGATAAAAATAGGCATAGGCAGGGACCCGAAACTTCCGGCAGATGCCTACGTGCTTAAAAAGTTCCCTCCGGAAGAAAAGGAAATTGTAAGTGAGGCCGTGTCCAGGGCCGCGGACGCCGTGGCTGCGATTATCAAAGACGGGCTTGAAAAAGCCATGAATAGCTTCAATTAAGACGCTTACGCCCCGCTTTTTATTTACCCTCCTTTTTTTTCAGAATGTCATCCGCCCAGGAGAGCGCCGCTGCCACGGTCGGAAACCCTACCGTGCTTGTAAGCAGAAGCAGCGCATGATATATCTCCTCTTTTTCTGCACCGGCCATAAGCGCCCTTCTTGTATGGGAATGAACTGCGCCCTCCGAGTGGACGGCTGCCGCGGCCGCCATCTGGATAAGGTGGGCCGTCTTTTCATCCAGTGGGCCAGCGCACCTTGCTGCTTCGCCCAGCTTGTCCAGGGCGGAGGCGTACTCCGGGAATCTTTTCCTTATCTTGCTGTAATGGCCTGGAAGCGCTTTAATATCCATTTGATCCTCCTTCTGTTTAAAAACTTATTCCTTGCTTCAGACGGCCTGAAGCAATCTCCGCGCCGGCTTCGAAAACCTCTTTGAGGGCCTCCGGGTGTTTCAGGACGTCGCTTTTTGCATCTATGCCAACATAGGCCAGCTTTTTCATATCAGTCAGGCTGACGGTCAGGAAAAACGCCCGCGCAGTGGCGCCGGAACATTTTTCGCCCTCTTTCTTGTCCATGCCTGCCACGGTTATAAAGAGGCCCGCGCGGTTTTCCCCCGGTATGGGTTTTTTTAGCAGATATTTTTCGCACCAGATGGACTGGCAGCGGTCTATCATCGCCTTGGTTTGGGAGGGCAGGCCGGAGAAGTAAACAGGCGCGGCAAGAATGACACCCTGGCAGGCCCGCAGCTCCGGATAGATCAGCTGCATGTCATCTTTGATAACGCAATTGCCCGTGTCCGCGCAGCAGCCGCAATTCCTGCACCCCTCTATCTTCATGCCGGGCAGGTCGAATATCTTCAGTTCCGCCCCGGCCTGCCTGGCGCCTTTAAGCGCTTCATCAAGCAGGGTGCGCGAGTTGCCGCCCTTCCTGGGGCTGCCGATGAATGCAACTATCCGCAAAGAGAGGAACCAGCCAACAGTAATTTCATTAAAAGATTATAGCGTATCGGAGGAAAGGATTGAACTTACCTGAAGCTCTGCTCTTCAGACGGGAAGGTGCCTTTTTCAACCTCGTCCTTGTAGGCAAGCACGGCCTTCAGTGCTTCTTCCTGCAGATTTGCATACCGCTTGGCGAACTTGGGCAGGAACCGTTCGAACATCCCGATAACATCGTACAGCACCAGCACCTGGCCGTCGCAGTGCGGCCCTGCGCCAATCCCAATTGTGGGGATGGAAAGCGCCCCGGTAATCTTCTTTGCCAGTTCCATGGGCACGGCCTCAAGCACCACCGCAAATGCCCCCGCCTCTTCCACAGCCCGGGCCTCTTCAATTAGCCTGGCCGCTGCGCATTCCTCACGCCCCTGCACCTTGTAGCCGCCCATCCGGTGAACGGATTGCGGAGTAAGCCCCAAATGCGCGATTACGGGGATATCGGCCATCACCAGCGCCTTTATCTGCCCTGCGATATTGATGCCGCCTTCCAGTTTCACCGCCTCGCAACCGGCCTCCTTCAAAAACCGCCCGGCGTTGAGAACGGCCTGTTCCGGGCCGGTCTGATAAGACAGAAATGGCATGTCTCCCACAAGCAGCGCATTTCTTATGCCTCTTTTTGCCATGCCCGCGTGGTAGACCATCTGGTCCATTGTAACCGGGATAGTATTTTCGTGCCCCTGCACCACCATGGCAAGCGAGTCGCCCACAAGCACCATGTCCACGCCAGCCTCGTCAACTATCCGGGCCGTGGGGAAATCATGGGCGGTAAGCATTGTAATCTTCTGGCCCGCAGCTTTCTTTGCAAGAATGGTCTGTACGGTTACCTTTGGCATGGTTCTGAATTTTAGCACAAAAAAACATTATAATAGCGAAGGATATTGCTATGCGGGGGTGAACACGATGGCCCAGGATGTTGCGTCAAGGTTGGATTTAAAGGGGCTTTCCACAGAGGTCCAGAACAGGGTTTTCCCGCTGTTGGCCGAGGTGCTGGAAGGCGAGGGGGACAACGTACACTCACTTTATGTGGTCGGCACGGCGGCATCAGGCGGGCATTATGTGGCCGAGGGCGATATAAACACCCTCATACTCCTGAAAGACCTCGATTTCCAATTTGTTAAAAAACTGGCCCCCAGCGGCAAGGTGCATGGCAAGAGGCGGCTCGCCCCG
>JAJYLE010000069.1 GCA_021788025.1 Nitrospirota bacterium | reverse complement strand
ATATGCAGACAGTGCCTATGCGGCATCGGGCACTGTGATGGTCCCATAAGAATTTCACTTGCGGGCGGGGCATTTTTGCCCCGCCCGTACTTATTTTCATCCAGCGCGTTTAAAAACCTTTAAAAAAGCCGGCCCTTGGGTTAAAATAATCATTCCGGCAACGGACACAGATTATTAATGTATGCGGGAAAAAGCCCTGCTGACGTTCCGGCAGAGCGTCCTGGCGGGCTAATAAGGAGGTGGCGCCGATGGGTTTTACCAAGGCCCTTAAATGCAGGGAGTGTTCCAGGGAGTACCCTGTAGAGCCTATTTATGTTTGTGAATTCTGCTTCGGCCCGCTGGAGGCCGTGTATGACTATGACGGAATAAAGAAGGTACTCACCAGGGAAACCATCGCAGCCAGGCCCAGGACCCTTTGGCGCTACAAGGAATTACTGCCCATAGGCGGTGAGCCCCAGGTTGGGCTGGATTCCGGTTTCAGCCCGCTCATCAAAGCCGACAATCTTGCGCGAATACTTGGTGTAAAAGAGCTTTATATAAAGGACGACACTGTAATGCACCCGACACTCTCCTTTAAAGACAGGGTTGTTTCTGTGGCACTCACAAAGGCCAAGGAATTCGGGTTCGATACTGTTGCCTGCGCATCCACCGGCAACCTGGCCCATTCTGTGTCCGCACTGGGGGCGCGTGCCGGGCTAAAGAGGTTCGTATTCATACCGGCCTCGCTGGAAAAGAGCAAGATAACTGCCTCCGTTGTGTATGAGCCCAACCTCATTGCCGTTGACGGCAATTACGACGACGTGAACAGGCTTTGCAGCGAAATTGCCAACAAGCACCGCTGGGCCTTTGTAAACATCAATATAAGGCCGTTTTACGCCGAGGGTTCCAAGACAATGGGGTTTGAGATACTGGACCAGCTTGGCTGGCAGGCGCCGGACCATGTGGTTGTGCCGTGCGCCAGCGGTTCCCTGCTTACAAAGGTGTGGAAGAGTTTCAAGGAGGCCCACAAGATAGGGCTTATAAATGACCTGCACACAAAGGTATATGCCGCGCAGGCAACCGGATGCTCGCCAATAGCGGCGGCAATCAAATCCGGCGCGGACGTGATACGGCCCGTCAAGCCGGACACCATTGCCAAATCACTGGCAATAGGCAATCCGGCGGACGGATACTACGCCACTGCGGTTGTCAGGGAAACCGGCGGCTACGGCGAGCACGTATCCGATGCCGAAATCATCGACGCAATAAAACTGCTGGCGGCCACGGAGGGCATTTTCGCGGAGACGGCGGGCGGGGTAACGCTGGCGGCGGCCAGGAGGCTTATCGAAGCCGGCAAGATAGATAAAAACGGTTCTACTGTAATATGCATAACCGGAAACGGGCTTAAAACGCAGGAAGCCCTTGCCGGCCACACCGGCGAGGTCCATCATATAAAACCAAACCTGGCATCCTTTGAGGATGTGCTGGCCAGAATAGGGAGGTGATTGAAAGATGGGTGTAAAAGTGAGGATCCCAACCCCGCTGCAAAGGCTTACAGGCGGCAAGGAAGAGGTGGAAGCTCAGCCGGGCAGGATTATCGACATTATTGCCGCTCTGGATAAGGAATACCCCGGCATTGCCGAGAGGATATCCGAAGGCGGCAAGGTGCGCCGTTTCGTAAATATTTATGTGAACGAGGAGGACATCCGGTTTCTGTCTGCGGAGAACACCGCGGTATCGGATGGGCAGGAAGTGTCCATAGTGCCTGCGATAGCGGGCGGGAGGATATAGAAAATGAAAAAACGGGTAAAGCTCACGTTCCCCCAGCAGCTCATTAAAGAGCCCGTTATATTCACGATGGCAAAGGAGTTCAGCATCATGCCCAATATCAGGCGGGCGAAGGTCACAGAGACGGTGGGCGAGATGGTGCTGGAACTGGAAGGCGCCGAAGCGGACCTGGACAAGGGAATAAAATACCTTAAGGAGCAGGGTATTATCGTGGAACTGGCGGAAGGGGACGTGGTCGAATAAATCATGTCCTGGCAAGGGATCGTCCACCATTATTCCGGTTTTCTGCCGCTGGCGGGCAGCGCGCCGAAAGTAACTCTTAACGAAGGCAATACCCCGCTTTTAAAATCGGCTAACCTGGCATCAAAGGCCGGGCTGGACATAGAGCTTTATTTCAAGTTCGAAGGGGCAAACCCAACGGGCTCCTTTAAGGACAGGGGGATGGCCGTGGCCATCCCAAGGGCGCTTGAAGAGGGCGGAAGGGCCGTAATCTGCGCATCCACAGGCAACACGTCGGCCAGCGCGGCTGCATACGCGGCCAGGGCCGGGATAAAGGCATTCGTGCTTATTCCTGAAGGCAAGATTGCCTACGGGAAGCTTGCCCAGGCCATAGTCCACGGGGCGCACGTATTACAGGTAAACGGCAATTTCGACGCGGCCCTGGAGATAGTAAAATCGATAGTAAACGAATACCCGGTTAAACTGGTAAATTCCATAAACCCGTACAGGATAGAGGGGCAGAAGACGGCCGCGTTCGAGATTGCAGACGCGCTTGGGGACGCGCCGGTCTATCATGCCCTGCCGGTGGGCAATGCAGGCAACATAACCGCATACTGGAAGGGTTATAAAGAATACAAGGCCGCTGGCAGATGCGCACGGCTTCCGCATATGCTGGGCTTTCAGGCCGAGGGGGCCGCGCCCATAGTGCGCGGCAGGCCCGTTGAAAAGCCGGAGACCATAGCAACGGCCATAAGGATAGGAAACCCCGCAAGCTGGAAGGGTGCGGTGAATGCCGTAACCGAGTCCGGCGGGAAGATAGACATGGTAAGCGATGACGAGATAATCGCCGCATACAGGCTTGTGGCCGCCTCAGAGGGCATCTTCTGCGAGCCTGCCTCGGCCGCCTCTATAGCCGGGGTGCTGAAGCTTGGGCATGCGGGGTTCTTCTCGAAAGGCGATGTAGTGGTGTGCACGCTTACCGGAAACGGGCTTAAGGACCCGGATTCAGTTTTCCGCGGCAATCCCTGTGAGCCAATGAAGGTGGAGGCGGACCTGCAGGCCGTTAAAAAGGCCCTTGCCTCGGCGCTTTGAAATACCTGATACTTATTGGAGACGGCATGGCCGACAGACCGCTGCCCTTGCTTGGCGGAAAAACACCGCTTCAAGCGGCGCACACCCCCAATATGGACAGGCTTGCAAGGGAAGGCTTTGCCGGGGCGGCGGTAACTCTGCCAAATGGGCTGCCAAACGGTTCGGACGTTGCCAATCTCTCCATTCTTGGGTACGACCCCAGGCAATATTATACGGGCCGCGCCCCGTTTGAGGCCGCAAGCATGGGGATCGATCTTGCCCCCAACGACGTGGCCTTCAGGTGCAACCTTGTGACCATCGGACGTAACGCCGCCGGAAACCAGGTGATGGAGGACCACAGCGCGGGCCAGCTTACGTCCGCCGAGGGCAAAATACTTGTTGAAGCGCTAAATACTGAAGTGGCCGGGGATGGATGCGACATAAAATTCTATCCCGGCGTAAGCTACAGGAACATCATGATCTGGCCGGGCGGGAAGGCCGGGGCCGACTGCACGCCTCCGCATGACATACTTGGCAAGGAGATTGCTGCGTACATGCCCAGGGGCGAAGGGGCGGAACTCATTTCGAAGCTGATGGACATCTCGATGATGCTGCTTGAGAACCATCCGGTAAACAAGGAGCGGATTTCAAAAGGCAAGAGGCCGGCCAATTCCATATGGCTTTGGGGGCAGGGGCTAAAGCCGGGGCTGAAATCCTTCAATTCGATCTACGGGAAAAAAGGCGCCATGATATCGGCAGTGGACCTGACAAAGGGGCTTGCCGTGGCCGCCGGGCTTTCCGTGATAAACGTGCCAGGCGCAACCGGGTACCTGGATACAAATTACAAGGGCAAGGCCGAATATGCCCTTAAGGCCCTTAAGGATGTTGACCTGGTTTACGTGCACGTGGAAGCGCCGGACGAGGCGTCCCACGAAGGCAAGGCAGAAGAGAAGATCAAGGCCATAGAGGATTTCGACAGTCTGGTGGTTGGCACGATACTGGAAGGGCTGAAGGACGATTGCCGGGTGCTTTTGATGCCGGACCACGCCACACCGATAGAAGTAAGGACGCATACGGCGGAGCCTGTGCCGTTTGTCATATGGGAAAGCGGCAAAAAGCAGCCGGGTTTTGAGGGTGGTTACAATGAGGCGATAACCGCCGCAGGCAAGTCCCAAACAGAGGCCCACAAGCTGATGGGCTTGCTTATAAAAGGAGAGCTTTCCTAAATGCTCATAGTGCAGAAATACGGCGGTACGTCTGTTGGCAGCCTGGAGAGGATCCGTGCCGTTGCAGAGCGCGTGGCCCGTACCGTTAAGGCGGGAAACAAGGTTGCAGTGGTGGTCTCCGCGATGAGCGGGGAGACGGACAGGCTTATAGGGCTTGCCCATCAGATAAGCCAGAGGCCCGAGGACCGGGAGATGGACCTTCTTCTGTCCTCAGGCGAGCGCGTCAGCGCGGCGCTTACCGCGCTTGCCATCCGGGAACTTGGCGTGGAGGCAAAGTCTTTTACCGGCAGGCAGTGCGGCATAATAACTGACTCCGCCCATACCCGCGCCAAGATAGAAAAGATAACCGGCCAAAGGCTCAGGGAAACCCTCGAAAATGGCTGTGTTGCGGTGATTGCCGGTTTCCAGGGGATTACCGAAGAAACAGATGACGTTACAACGCTTGGCAGGGGAGGTTCCGACCTTACGGCCGTGGCCATCGCCGCTGCGGTAAACGCGGACCTCTGCGAGATATACACCGACGTGGAAGGTGTTTATACATCGGACCCCAATATCGTGCCTTCAGCAAGGAAACTGGAAAAGATATCCTACGAAGAGATGCTGGAGCTTGCCAGCCTTGGGGCCAAGGTGCTCCAGACAAGATCGGTTGAGTTTGCAAAAAAATACAGCGTGCCGCTGGTAGTGAAGTCCAGCTTCAATGATGCGCCGGGCACATACATAGTGAAGGAGGATGAGGATATGGAGAAGGTCCTGGTTTCGGGGGTCACAAGCGACAAAAACCAGTGCAAGCTGACGGTGCTTGGAGTGCCGGACAAGCCCGGCATAGCGGGAAAACTCTTCTCCGATATCGCAAACGCGGGGTTTGTGGTGGACATGATTGTGCAGAACGTCTCAAGCGACAAGAAGACCACGGACATATCCTTCACCATACCGCGCACGGACAGCGCAAGGGCAATAGAGATGACCCGCAAGATGGCCGCGGAGCTTGGCGCCAGGGGCGTTGACCATAACGACAGCATATCCAAGGTCTCCGTTGTGGGCGTGGGCATGCGCACCCACTCCGGCGTTGCGGCGCGCATGTTTGAAACGCTTGCAAAGCACAACATCAACATCATCATGATAAGCACGTCAGAGATCAAGGTCTCCTGCGTGATAGACAACATGTACACGGAGCTTGCCGTCCGCGCCCTGCACGAGGCGTTTGGGCTGGATAAAGCGGCATAGAGTACTTCATTCCAGCGGGGCGGAATCCGTTTTCAATTTTTAAACCCGCCCCCCAAGTGGTATATTTGCGGGACAGGCTTTTTAAATCCACAAGTTTACCCCCCGCCCAAAATCTGCCTTCAGATGTTAATATTATTTAAGTAATAAAATATTGCATAGCGGCAGGAGGCAGTTCAATGAAAGCAGTTGAGATAAAGGAAGGCATTTACTGGACCGGGGCAATAGACTGGGCCATCCGCGATTTTCACGGATACGAGACCCCGAGGGGCACGTCATATAACAATTATCTGATAATGGATGAAGACATTACGCTTGTGGACACCGTGAAGCGGGAGTTCGTCGAGGTGATGATCAAAAACATACAGGGGCTGACAGACCCGTCGAAGATAAAGAATGTTGTCGTAAACCATATTGAAAACGACCATGCCGCCGGCATAGATACGATAATGAAGCTGGCCCCGGATGCAACCGTCTACATTACAGAGAAGGGCAGGAAGGGCCTTGAGAGGTTCTTCGACATTTCCAGATGGAAGATGAAGATCGTAAAAACCGGCGATACGCTTGCAATCGGCAAGCGGACGCTGCTTTTCATCGAAACGCCAATGCTGCACTGGCCGGATTCGATGATGACTTACGTGAAAGAGCAGAAAACCCTCTTCAGCCAGGACGCCTTCGGGCAGCACATCGCCAGCGAGGACAGGTTTGACGACGAATACGTCTCCTGTGAATCCATATCAATGCTGGAAGATGCGGTTGTAGATTATTACGCCAATATCATCATGCCGTTCGGGGGCACTGTAAAAACAAAAATAGCGGAAATCGGCAAGCTGGCGCCGGAAATAGATATGATAGCCCCGGTGCACGGCATCATCTGGCGGCGGGACCCGCAAAAGGTGCTGCGGGTGTACATGGATATGGCTGAGGGCAAGTCCCGCCTGAGGGCGGCGATAATATACGACACCATGTGGCACAGCACGGAACATATGGTGATGCCCATATCGCAGGGGATAAAGGACGAGCAGATAGAATGCAAGGTGATAAAGCTTCGGGCCACGCCCACCAGCGTTGCCATAAAGGAGTTCTGGATAGCAAGGGGATGCCTTATCGGAACGCCCACGCTTAATAACTCCATGTTCCCGTCCGTTGCGCAGTTCCTTACATATCTGAGGGGATTGCGGCCCAGAAACAGGATGGCCGGGGCATTCGGCAGTTACGGCTGGGCAGGGGGCGCGGTTAGGGACTGCTATGAGGAATTCAAGAAGATGGGGCTTGAACTGCACGAGCCTGGTGTCCAGGCCCTGTACAGGCCGTCGCCCGAAGACGACGCCGCTTGCTATGACTTTGGCCGGGCGTTTGCGAAAAGGCTTAAGGAATACCACGAGAAATTCTGATTTGTAAATCCATCCTGACCTCCCTTTACTAAAGGCAGGGATTTTCCCTCTTTGGAAAAGAGAGGCTGGAGGAGATTTTTGGGTATTTTCAATCCTATTTAACAAATGCATTCCAAACATGAAGCCAGGGGCACTATACTTGCGCTTTTAAGCGCAGCCATGTGGGGCGCGTTTCCGGTGATTGTGAACCGTGGTTCCCGGAGGATGCCTCCGCTGTTGTTTGCCGCCTTCTCCACGCTGCTTGCCGCAACCGGGGCGTTTGTTTACGCGTTTATCAAAGGAAAGTTAAACGAGCTGCGGAAAAAGGACGCCTATTTCTCACTGCTGATGGTAACGCTGTTAATTGTAATCGTCCCGTACACTCTTTTTTTTATAGGTTCCTCCAAAACATCCGGGCTGAACACCTCTCTTCTTCTGATGATCGAGATCATATTTACGCTGTTGTTCACGCATTTTATAGGCGAAAAGACCACCGCGGAAAAACTGGCCGGGGGGATAGGGGTATTTATTGGCGCCGTGTTTATACTGTATAACGGGCAAAAAGGTTTCCGCGCGAACACCGGCGACCTGCTTATAATAGCCAGCACCGTTACTTATCCAATCGGAAATTTTTACGCAAAAAAAGCGTTGGGCATGGTTTCGCCGCCGGTAATTCTTTTTGTGCGCTTCTTTTTTGGCGGGCTGTTCATGGCAGTTCTGGCCGTAACCTTTGAAGCCAATACCGTAAAGGGTGCGCCCGGAATTATCCGGGCCAACTGGCCGATGCTCCTTTTTACCGGGCTTGTACTGCTGGGCGTGTGCAAGATACTGTGGTATGAGGCGCTGGACCGGCTGGATATATCCAAGGCCATTTCGCTTGTGATGACATTTCCATTGTTCAGCCTTGCCCTTCTGGTTGGCCTTTACGGGGAGCCCGTTTCCCGCTACCAGTGGGCGGGCGCGGTGGTGATGATGATTGGGGTGTTTTTTACAATAAGGCGCAGGTCTGTAGAACCCCATTTGACAAAGTACGGCCCGGGGCCGGAATAGGTCCGTAAGCTCAGGGCCGCAAGACAAACGCAAAAAAAAAGGGGGGACGATCGCCCCCCCTTTTTTTGCACTGGTATCAACTGCCCTTTAATGCATGCTGTTGCTATAGCGCCGGGTTTTGGGGGCGAAAACTCTTCTGATCTGCTGGGCTGGGCGGGGCTGGCTTGCAAAAGCGGTTTCCATCTGTTGCGTGGGTATACCGTAATCGAAGCCTTCAAGGAAACGCCTTTCAATCTTTTCGCCGAGCACGCGCTCAATGCTTCGCACCATCTCCGCGTCTTCACGCGTGATGAAGGTGAACGCGTCACCGGTCTTCGAGGCGCGGCCGGTGCGGCCTATCCTGTGCGTGTAGGAGTCCAGGCTGTCGGGCATGTCAAAGTTGATAACGTGGGATATGCCTGATACATCTATGCCGCGGGCAGCGATGTCGGTGGCTACAAGTATCTGGTAAGCGCCGTTTCTGAACCCTTTGAGCGCCGCTTGCCTCAGGTTCTGTGAAAGGTTCCCCTGAAGCGACGCGCACCGGAAACCGGCCGACTGGAGCTGGTCCGAAACACGCTTGGCCCTGTGCTTGGTGCGCGTAAAGACCAGGACCGATCCTGTGTCTGTCTGGCGCAGCAGGCCCAGCAGAAGCCGCGTCTTAAGTTCCTGCCCCACCGGATAAAGTGCGTGGGCAACGGTGCTGGCAGGGGCGGCGTGGTCTATCTGTATGGTGACCGGCTCCTGAAGAATGTCGCGGGCCAGGCGGCGGATGTCATCCGGCATTGTTGCCGAAAACATCAGCGTCTGGCGCTTCTGCGGGACGTGAGTCATTATCCTCCGGATATCGGGAAGGAAGCCCATATCGAACATCCGGTCCGCCTCGTCCAGGATAAGCATTTCCAGGCCTGACAAGTTGACCGTGCGCTGGCCGATGTGATCGAGCAGGCGGCCAGGGCACGCGATGACGATCTCCGCCCCGCGTTTAAGCTGTTCAGCCTGGGCATGGCCGCTTACGCCTCCATAAACCGTGACGCTCCGGAGGCGGGTCTGTTTTCCAAGTGTCTTTACCGTCTGGTGTATCTGTTCCGACAGTTCGCGTGTGGGCGCGATCACCAGCGCTCGCACCCGGCCGCGCGGCCCCTGCATAAGCCGGTCCAGAACCGGCAACACGAACGCGGCGGTTTTGCCTGTGCCGGTCTGCGCGAGTCCCATTACATCAAGCCCCTGCATCACCGGCGGGATAGCCTGCGACTGAATTGGGGTAGGGGTGGTATATTTCGCTGCCATTACCCCGGCAGCCACGTGGGGATGCAAATTAAATTTTTGAAAGTCCATTACTCTCCTTTTTGTTTGTGTCCGGGGGAAAAAGCCAGCGTATCGGGCGGGGTTACAGTGACGTTGTTCTCATCCGGGTAATTAATTTTAATGTTTAAGTCTATCAGTATTATGCAACCGATGTCAATTACGCCGGGTAGTAACAGGAAAGAGGATCGGGGTGCCAATTGTGCGGAGGTGGACAAACCCCGGCTTTATCGGTTGATTATTCGTTGCCGGTTGCTTATCTTTTTTCCCGCGGAGGCGTTTATCTTTGTTCGGGCTTGTCTGGCTTGTAATGTGATCAGCTCCAGCATGCGCCCCTGGCGGGGCTTGGACGAGTGGTGCCGCTCGCCTGCTTCGCTCTGCCCCCCGCTTCTCCCAGGTACGTCAAAAGCAAAAAGGAAGAGTTAAAAATCGGACAACCATGACATGGACTCTATTGACCATGTCATGGTTGTGTGGTTTATGCTGTCCGGTGTGGGGCTGGAAAAGTACTGGCGAAACTGGATGGAACAAGATGGAACGAAAAATTGGACCTAAGCTGCTGAAAATAAAAAGAAATCCCGAAATGTGTGGAACACATAAAAAGAAAGCGCTGAAATACGCGCCATCAAACTCGGAATCACTTGCAAAAACGTAAGCGGCTCAATATGGCGTCATTTTTTTCAAAAGACTCAAAATTGGTCATTTTTACATTAAAAAATGAGGAATTTTTCTATTTAAAGTTCTCATTTGGTTATAAAAACATTGAAAATGGCCTTCCGTGACTGTTAAAATAGAATTTCCTGATTTTTAAACAGGCAGCTTTTTAAAACTACAACGGGTCTGGTTCAGAGGAGGCCGATGCTGACTTCGGAGCAAGTAAACAAACTGGAAGAAATCTGTAAACGCCATAACAAGGCCCAAAGCGCGGTTATCCCGGTGCTGCAGGACGTACAGGAACTGTTTGGCTACGTGCCTGAGGATGCGGTAAATTTTGTGGCGGACAGCATGGGCATGCCCCGCAGTCATTTCTTCGGGGTTGCCACTTTTTATGCCCAGTTCCATTTCAAGCCAAGGGGCAAGAACATCATCACGGCATGTTCCGGAACTGCCTGCCATGTTAAAGGCTCCGGCAGGCTGATAGACAACCTGGCCAGGGAGCTTGGGATACCCGAAGGGGAAGAGACCTCCCGGGACCGGCAGTTCACGCTCGAAAAAGTAAATTGCGTTGGGGCGTGCAGCATAGCCCCGGTGATTATCATAAACAAGGAAGTGCATGGAAAGATGAGCTCGGACAAACTCATGAAAGAAATAAAGAAGCTGAGGCCAGAATGAGCAACATTGATAACGGCTGCGGCGTAGAGATAAAGGTTTGCATGGGCACCGGCGGCATGGCAGCCGGCGGCGAAGCCGTGCTTAAGGCATTCAAGACCGGGCTGGAAGAAAAAGGGGTTGCAGCCAGTTTCAAGCAATGCTCCTCTGGCAAAGTTGGCTGCAGGGGCTTTTGCGCCAAGGACGTGCTGGTGGACGTAACCGTAAACGGAGAGAAGACCACTTATCAGTACGTAAAGCCGGAGATGGTGGAGCGGATACTCACCGAGCACGTTATCGGGGGCAATCCCGTAGCGGACTGGGAGGTTGGCGAGGATTACCGCACATTCCACGGAAAGCAGGCGGAGCTTGTTTTGTCGGATTGCGGCAAGGTGGACCCGGAGGATATAGATTCTTACATCGCAAGGGGCGGGTACACAGCCATTAAAAAAGTGCTTGCATCCGCGCCGGAAGAGACCATAGATCTGATAAAGAGGTCGGGGCTGAGGGGGCGCGGCGGCGCGGGTTTCCCCACAGGCGTTAAATGGGAGGCGGGCAGAAAATCCCAGGGTGCCCACAAATACATAATCTGCAACGCGGACGAGGGTGACCCGGGCGCGTTCATGGACCGCTCCGTTATGGAGGGCAACCCCCACGCAGTGATCGAGGGGATGGTAATTGCCGCTTATTCGGTTGGCGCGTCCGAGGGTTACGTTTATATCAGGGCCGAATATCCGCTTGCGGTGGACAGGCTCAGGATAGCCCTTGATGCCGCCAGGCAAAGGGGTTATCTTGGCAAAAACATTCTGGGCAGAGGGCTTGATTTCGATATAAAAGTGAAGCTTGGCGCGGGCGCATTTGTATGCGGCGAAGAGACTGCGCTCATAGCAAGCATAGAAGGCGAAAGAGGGATGCCCAGGGCGAAGCCGCCGTTCCCGGTTACAAGCGGGCTTTGGGGCAAGCCAACCGTTATAAACAACGTGGAAACGCTTTCCAATATCCCCTACATAATCAATAAGGGGGCGGACTGGTTTGCCGCGATGGGCACGGAAAAATCCAAGGGCACCAAGGTGTTCGCGCTTACCGGCAAGGTGCGCAACACGGGGCTTATCGAGGTGCCGATGGGCATACCGCTCAGGGAGATAATCTTCGAGATAGGCGGCGGCATCGAGAACGGGAAAAAGTTCAAGGCGGTCCAGATAGGCGGGCCGTCCGGCGGATGCGTCCCGGAGCAGCACCTGGATGTAAACGTGGACTATGAGAGCCTGACCAGGCTTGGCGCCATAGTTGGCTCCGGCGGGATGATAGCGCTGGACGAGGACGACTGCATGGTGGATGTGGCCAGGTATTTCCTCAATTTCACGCAGTCCGAATCCTGCGGCAAGTGCGTGCCCTGCAGGATAGGCACAAAGCGCCTGCTGGAAATACTGGAACGGATCACGAGAGGCGAGGGCCGTGAAGGCGATATAGAACTTCTTGAAAACCTGTCAAATGACATAAAGCTTGGCTCCCTCTGCGGCCTTGGCCAGACCGCGCCCAATCCCGTGCTGAGCACGCTCAAATATTTCAGGCACGAGTACGAGGCCCATATATTTGAAAAGACCTGCCCAGCCAAGGCCTGCAAGGCGCTGATAACTTTCGGGATACTTGAGGAGTTTTGCAAAGGCTGCGGGGCCTGCCTGAGGGCCTGTCCGAACGCCGCCATAACGGGCGAGAAGAAAAAGCCGCACAAGATCAACCAGGAACTATGCATAAAGTGCGGCAGCTGTTTTGATGTGTGCAAATTCAAGGCGGTAACGAAGCGGTAAAAAATAATCCGGATTCCGGTTATTCAATAAAGAGAAAAAACACTTAAAGGAGGGTTTTACCAATGCCGCTTGATCCGACCAAGCACCCAGACTGGCAAATAGCCGAAGCCGCCGAAAAGAACATGAAGACGGTGTATCAGCTTGCCGAGGAACTGGGGCTTCAGAAAGAGGAACTCCTGCCCCACGGCCATTACGTGGCCAAACTGGACTTTAAAAAGATCACGGACAGGCTTTCCGGCAGGCCGGACGCCAAGTACATCGACGTTACAGCCATAACGCCCACTCCGCTTGGCGAGGGCAAGTCCACCACCACAATGGGCCTTACGCAAGGGCTTGGCAAGCGCGGCAAGAAAGTGATCGCGGCCATAAGGCAGCCATCCGGCGGCCCCACGATGAACATAAAAGGCTCCGCGGCCGGCGGCGGCCTTTCCCAGTGCGTGCCGCTCACCCCGTTTTCCCTGGGCCTCACCGGCGACATCAATGCCATAATGAACG
>JAJYLE010000068.1 GCA_021788025.1 Nitrospirota bacterium | reverse complement strand
TAAAAAATTTAATGTTTTGAAAAATAAGGTTATTTTCAAAAAAAATGCGGATTAACTGTACTGAAATGTAAGATTTTACGGATTCAGTGTCTTCCGGCGGTCATTGCATTGACACCCCTCCGGTCAAGTGTTAGATTGAAGAAGAATGTTTATGGCGGTTGACATAGGGAACACTTCAATCAGCATAGGGCTCTTTGAGAAAGAGGAGCCGTATATCATAAATCTGGCTACCCATCCCTTAAGAAGTGCCGAAGATTATATACATGAAATCGAAAAAGGTCTTGAAAAATATGGCTTCCCGGAAAGGCCGGATTCTGCCGCGCTATGCTCGGTAGTTTCTTCACACACAGAGGTGTTTGAAAAGGCTCTCTCTCTCATCTGCGCAAAAGGAAATGTGCCGCTAATAATTAGCCACCGGGTAATAAAGGACATGAAATTCGCTGTTTCCGTGCCGGCAGGCGTGGGGCCGGACAGACTTGCATCCAGCTATGGGGCATTCAAGCTATATGGCGGGCCGGTGGTTTCGGTGGACTTGGGCACAGCCACCACATTGAATTTCGTGTCTGGGGATGGGGCTTTTCTGGGCGGGGCAATATTGCCCGGGGTGGGCCTGATGGCAAAATCCCTGAAGGAGGCCACATCAAGACTGCCTTTTGTCGACACGGGAATTGAGGCCCCCTTAATAAAGGAGGCCATAGGCCGGGAAACCTCCGCAAGCATACTTTCTGGTATTGTATATGGGACGGCCGGGGCTGTTGGAAGAATCCTGGAGGAAGCTGAGATGGAGCGCCTTGAACAGTTCAAAGTTGCCCTTACGGGAGGGAATTCCGGCCTGGTTGCACCTTTTTTAAAACGAATTGATTATCACGAGCCGGCGCTTACCCTTAAAGGGATCAGGCTCATTCATATGGCAAGTTGACCGGAACAGCGGAATTTTATACATAATTGCAAGGAGGCGCACAATGGAAATTAAAAAAATACTCTTTCCTACCGATTTTACAGAAGGGTCGCAGGCTGCTTTATGCATGGCTGCCGATCTTGTCAGGAAATATTGTTCCAAATTGTATGTTATACATGTTCTTTACGATATAGCTTCGGCGTCCGGGTGGTATGTTCCTCATACGAGCATGGAAGAGGTTTACAAGGACATGGAAAAAACCGCCCGGAAACAGCTTGAAACGATAATGCTGGAAGAGCTCAGGGGATATAAGGACATGGAATTTGCAGTCCTCAGGGGGCAGCCCGCCAATGAGATTTTGCGCTATGCAGCAGAAAGGGATGTCAACCTGATTGTAATGGGCACACACGGCAGGAAAGGGCTGGATAAAGTAATATTCGGCAGTGTGGCCGGAAGGGTTGTAAGGCAATCCAAATACCCCGTTCTGACGGTCCGCGCACCGGAAGAAGCGGGGCAATGAGAGCATACCTGTCCGATTCGGCCTTCCTTGAGTTGCTGCTTGGCTCGGCCGAGGTCTACAAGAAAGAGTGCCTGGGATATTTATTGGGATATTCCATGGACGACAGGTACATTGTGGAGCATGCCTTTACTCTCCAAAGCGCCAAGCGCGGACACCGCAATGTGGACCTGGACAGGGAAAGCCAGAAAAAGATCACTCCGATTATAGACAAATTTCACAGGCTCCGGATTATAGGGGATTTCCATTCCCATACCCAATACGGCGAATTCAAGGGCAGGCCTGTTCCGAGCAGGGAGGACGTTCAGACCATGATCCCCGGACGCGTGTATTTCATAATAGCAATAAACAACAACTCCAAAACAATGAACTGGGGGGAGAACAGGGATGGGACAATTTCCGGCAGCGCAGGCCGGTATTTCTTTAAAATATCGGCCTATTGCTTAAACGGCACCGAGGCCACAACCCGAAAGGTCAAGATCCACTGCCCGTTCCCACCCACTCTTTGATTAGCATATGCTTGAAACAAGGGTGCTAATTGCCGGCGGCGGCCCGGCCGGCGCTTCCTGCGGCAGATTTCTGGCGCGTGAAGGCATCGATTCCATAATACTTGAAAAAAACCTGGAAGGGGAAAAGCCTTGCGGAGGCGGCATTCCTTCCGGCGCTTTTACTGAACTGGGCCTGCCCCAAAGCCTCATCAGCAGGAAAATCACAATGATGCGTGTTCATCCCCCGGCTGGCGCCAGTTTCGATATACAGTTTCCATCAGGCTACATCGGGATCGTGAACAGGAAAAATTTCGACCACGGATTAAGGGAGATGGCCAGGGCGGAAGGCGCACAAGTGGTGGCAGGGGCATTTGTTAGATTTATTCACAAAGAAAAAGGCAAAATAGTATCAGAGGTACGCACTTCGGATGGAGAAGAAAAAACTCTCAATATACGCTCGGAGTATGTAGTAGCGGCAGACGGCGTGCACTCGCGGGTAAGGGCGGCACTGGGGCTTAAGCCGGTCCGCTCGCTTTACACGCTTGGCGCAAAAGTCCCTCTGGATACAGACGCTTGCGAGTTCTTCTTCGGCGGCGCCGCAGTGAATGGCTACTCTTGGATATTCCCGTCTGCCGGGCTGTCCTCCGTGGGAATAGGCAGTACGGATGCCAAGATACTCAAACCCGCGCTTGAGCAGATGATGGCAAATCTGGGGGCCGGGATAGACGGGCTTAGATTACGCGGATACAGGATACCGCTTTGGGAGGCCGAACCGATGAGGATGGCCAATATACTTTTCACCGGGGACTCAGCCGGCACCGTAATGCCCTTTACGTTTGAGGGCATTTATTACGCGATGCGCTCCGGCACGTTTGCGGCGGAGGCAATCGGGGCCGGCAAGCCGGGGGATTACCCCAAATATTGGAAGAGCCGTTTCAGGCTCAGGTTTATGCTTATGAAAAGCCTGTGGGGGCTTTTCTTGAAAAACGATACCGATACTGAAAGACTTTTAAATGTGTTCAGGAACAAGGTGGTACAGCAGAGGGGCATCCGGCTCTGGCTTGAAAAATCAGACAGGAAGGGCAGTCTGTACTCCTTCATCAACGCACTCAGGAAGCAAATAACCTTTTGACGATTAAAAGATTCATCCTGTTTTCCGTTTTGCTTCACGCGGCTATTATTGCAGCGCTGCTTTTCATCTACAAACATATTCCCGCGCCAAAACCGCCGCAAAGCCAGCTAATGGCGGACCTTGTGACTCCAGAGCAGATCAAACCGCCCACAGTGGTCGTGCCCCCGCGGCCCCATCCCCAACCAAGGCGGATTTCGCCGCCGATTGAAAGGATGCCCAAGCTGCTTCCCCCAACAAAAGAGGAACTGGAAAAGATGCCCATAAGCGGAATGCCCCGGGCAGGATCGCCTGTTAAATCAATACCGAAGGCCGCATCACATCCGCCTTTGATGCACACTGGTCCGCGCACGGCCCCGCAGTCTGGCGCGAACGGACAAGCTGGGAATGAAAAGATCACGTCCAGCAAGCCCGGATACGAGGCAACCGGCGGAAGAAAACATAAACCTATCAATCTGGCCGAGGCCGGAACGGAAGCGGCAATAAACGAAGTGGAGCAGAGCGAGAGAGCGCAGCCCAAATCCAAAAATGTTATAGGTTTTGGCACAAAGGAATTCCGGTATATCGGGTATATGCAGAGATTGAAGGAAAAGATCGAGGGCATCTGGGTATACCCCCGCCGGGCAATCGCGCAGAGGCTTGAGGGGGACCTTGAAATAAGCTTTACGATTAACAAGGACGGCACTCTGGGCGAGGTGCAGGTCACAAGAACCTCAGGCTATCCCATACTTGACGATGCGGCTGTGAGGGCCTTAAAGGACGGGGTGCCATACTGGCCCCTTCCCGACTCATGGCACATGAACAGCTTCACCGTACATGGCACTTTCCAGTATGTGTACGGCGGGATGTATATAAGGTGATTTATTCCCCCTCAAACTCCGTGAGGGCAAAGACTAAGTAGTTTTTTGCCTCCAGCCGTTTCCTGCCGCCAACATCAGGCAAATCTACTATGAAAGCCATCTCAGCCACACGCCCGCCAAGCTTTTCTATAAGGGCGGCAGCGGCCAGGGCTGTGCCGCCTGTGGCTATCAGATCGTCCACCAAGAGCACGGAGGCGCCTTTCATAATGGCGTCCTTGTGCATCTCTATCGAATCCGTGCCGTATTCAAGCTCATACTCCTGCGAAATCTTCTCCGCCGGTAATTTCCCCTTCTTTCTTATCGGGACAAAGCCCTTCCCAAGTGTGTAGGCCAGCGCTCCGCCCATTATAAAGCCTCTGGACTCTATCCCGGCTATCACATCGAACTGCACCTCTCCGGTTATGTACCGCTGGGTAAGACTGTCTATTACCAGGCGGAAACCGACGGGGTCTTTTATAAGCGTGGTGATATCCCTGAACATAATCCCCTTCTTGGGGTAATCCGGTATGGTGCGTATCTTTGATTTAATGGGCATGGCCTTCCTCCTGGGCACACTGGTGTGCGCGGCATTGGCATTTGGAATACTTTATTTGCGGCAGGGTCTCGATAATAAGTTTCTTCACGTTTTCCGCGTTGTTGCGCATTATATTCAGAACCATATCCCAAGTCACAGGCTCCTCGCCCTCTTTCCAGCAGTCGTAATCGGTGCTCATTGCTATAGCCTGATAGCAGATACCGGCCTCCCTGGCCAGCACAACCTCCGGCACGGTGGACATATTAATCACGTCCGCCCCGAATCCGCGGAACATGTGAGATTCCGCCTTTGTGGAAAACCTGGGGCCCTCTATGGTTATTACGGTGCCCGTCTTATGGTGCCGTAATTTCACTGAGCGCGCCTTTGCCGCAAGGAGATTCCGCAGGTCCGGGCAGAACGGCTCGCTCATGGGAGTATGCACCACCTTTTCAACATGAAACGTAAGCGGCCTGTGCCTTGTGAAATCTATGAACTGGTCCGGGAATACCAAATCACCGGGTTTTATCTTTTCCCTCAGTGAGCCCACGGCGGTAGTGGCCAGGATATGTGTGCAGCCCGCCTTCATAAGCGCCCAGATATTTGCCCTGAAATTTACCCCGGTGGGATAGATGGAATGGTCCTTGCCGTGCCTTGCCAGGATGACCGTGCTTACTCCGTTTATGGTCCCTTCAGTAAGGCTGGAAGACGGCTTGCCATAAGGGGTGCGGACGTTTCTCTCTCTGGGGTTCTTCATCAGTTTGGGGTCGTCCAGCCCCGAGCCGCCTATAATGCCCACCTTTATCTCCATGTGCCCTCCTTGGTTGATTAAGCCGGAATTATTATGGATGCCGGTACGCAAGGTGTCAAGGCGGTTTACGCCCCGGCACGCTTGGCTGTAAAATGTTAGGGCCGTCAAAATTCAGCATGCGCGCGTCCTGAGGAGGGAATATGGAACTTGCCGCAATAAGCATTGAGATACCGGAAGGGACAAACATAATACTGGGGCAAACCCATTTCATAAAAACGGCGGAGGACCTCTACGAGGTAATGGCCACCTCGGTCCCGCAGGCAAAATTCGGCGTGGCCTTCACGGAGGCCTCCGGACCCTGCCTTATCCGCACTGAGGGCAACGACGCTGGATTGGTTGATGTGTGCGCCCGCAACCTGCAAAAAATCGGTGCGGGCCATGTCTTCTGCGTGCTTATGAAAGACGCTTTCCCGATAAATGTGCTAAACCAGATAAAGAACTGCCCGGAGGTATGCCGCATATTCTGCGCAACAGCCAACCCTGTCGAGGTGATAACCGCAAAAACTGAAATGGGCTCGGCCGTGCTCGGAGTAGTGGACGGATATGCCCCCAAGGGGATAGAAATGGCCCCGGACAAATCCAAAAGGAAAGAATTCCTTAGAAAGATAGGTTACAAGCTATGACTCTTCCTGAATTGAAGTACAACGAGCAAGGCCTTATACCCGCCATAGTGCAGGAGGCCTCCACAGGCGAGGTGCTGATGATGGCATGGATGAACGAGGAGTCCCTGCGCCGTACAATCGACACCGGGTTTACACACTTCTGGTCCCGCTCCAGGAAAAAACTCTGGAAAAAGGGCGAGACGTCGGGTTGCCTGCAGACTGTAAAAGAGGTATGTTATGACTGCGACGCCGATGCATTGCTGGTGAAGGTAAGCCAGGCCGGCGCAGGCGCATGCCACACTGGCGAGAGGACGTGCTTCTACAGGAAAATAGAAAAATGAGGCCGCGGACAAGGCCCCGCGGTTAACAGGAGATGAGATTGAACAATCTGGCTTCCGATTGTCTCTTCTGCCGGATACTGGAAAAGAAGGTGCCGTCAAAAAAGGTGTATGAGGACGCCCTTTGCTACGCCTTCGAGGACATAAACCCTCAGGCCCCGGTGCATGTGCTTGTTATCCCCAAAAAGCACATATCCACAACCCTGGAGCTTGCGGAAGGGGACAATGCGCTCATGGGGCGGCTCTTCCAGACGGCAAACCAGATAGCCAGGCAAAAAGGGATAGACCAGAGGGGGTTCAGGCTAGTAATGAATACAAATCCAGAAGCCGGCCAGAGCGTGTATCATATCCACCTGCACGTGCTTGGCGGAAGGCATATGCACTGGCCCCCAGGATAAAAAGCCCCCGTATTGCGCGGTTTCCAGCGTGCTAAAGAAGCCATTGGAAACCGCCGGTTTGATGATAAACTCATAATATGGGTGCCTCCAGATTTACCCTGCCGGCCCGTCCGCCGTTCAGGCTGGATTATACGGCATGGGCGCTCAGGAGGAGACCGGAAAATATAATAGACCGCTGGGAAGACGGCGCTTACAGCCGGGTGCTTGTCCTTGAGGGGAGGCCGTATTCGGTGAGGGCAATCCAGTCCGGCAGCCGTTTGAAGCCGCGGCTGGAAGTGACCGTGCGGGGCGGCGGGGCCGGGCGTCAATCCGTTGTGAAGCCCGTATCGGAGCTGTTAAAAAAGATGCTTTCCCTTGATGCCGACCTTTCGGGATTTTATGCCCTGGCCAGGGGAAACAAAAAATTAAGGGACATCTCCGCACAGTTTCACGGCATGAAGCCGCCGCGCTTTGCATCAGTGTTCGAGGCGGCTGTAAACGCGGTCTCATGCCAGCAGCTTTCGCTGACAGTTGGCATAACGCTTCTAAACAGGCTGGCCTCGGCCTTCGGCATAAAGGACGAGGGCGGCGCGCCCGGGTTCCCGGGGCCGCGGGAATTGAGCGGAGCAATGATTACGGAAATAAAGAGAATCGGATACAGCCAGGCAAAGGCAAACGCGCTTGCCGGACTGGCGGCCAGACAGGAGAAAGAGGACGTGTTAGGCGCCCTGGAAGACGCGGGGGACACAGACGCCATGCGCCTTCTGACAGGCATGAAGGGGATTGGCCGCTGGAGCGCGCAATACATACTTTTAAGGGGGTTGGGCAGATTGAACATATTCCCGGAAGGGGACTCCGGCGCATCGCGCGCGCTTGCGGACTGGCTTGGCCCGGCGGAGGCGGCACATTCACTGTCCAGGTTCCATCCGTATGGCGGATTTATTTACTTCCACCTCCTTCTAAGGGGGCTCGAATCAAAGGGTTACGTCAGGGGGTATAATAAATGACCACCGAAGAAATTACCATTTATACGATAGGCCATTCCACAAGGCTTCTTGAGGATTTCATATGGATTCTGAAAAAATACGGCATCACCACGGTTGCAGACGTGCGCACCGTTCCCAGAAGCGCCTTTAATCCCCAGTTCAACATAGACTCACTTCCGGCATCACTGAAGGCCGCCGGCATCGGTTATGAGCATATAAGAGGCCTTGGCGGGCTCAGGCATCCCAGGAAGGACTCACCCAATACCGGGTGGCAGAATTATTCCTTCCGCGGATTTGCAGACTACATGCTTACGGCAGACTTCCACGACAACCTGGAAAAACTGATCGCGCTTGGCCGCGAAGGCAAGGTTGCGGTGATGTGCGCGGAGGCCGTCCCGTTCAGGTGCCACCGTTCGCTGATTGCCGACGCGCTGGTTGTGCGCGGCATCCGTGTGATGCACATAATGAGCGAGAAGAAGGCACAGGAGCACAAGCTAAACCCGATGGCTATTGTGGAGACGGGAAATATAATCTATGCAGGCGAGACGGCTGAAAAAACTAAATAGACGGCCCCTTTGAACGCTTGCCCTTCTCCAGCACTTTTTTCCTCAGCCTTATGGAAGCCGGGGTCACCTCAATCAGTTCGTCTTCCTTTATGAACTCTATCGCCTGCTCCAGCGATAAAGCCCTGGGGGGGATCAGCTTCAGGGCCTCGTCCGCGTTTGCGGCCCTGATATTCGTGAGCTTTTTCTCCTTTATGCAGTTTACGTCTATGTCCTGCTCCCTGGCGTTCTCGCCTATGATCATCCCCTCGTAGACGTTGGTGTTTTCTTTTATAAACAGCACGCCACGCGGCTGAAGATGAAAGAGTGCATAAACGGTGGTGACGCCCCGCCTGTCTGAAACCAGCGCACCGGTGGGCCTCTTGGTCATCGGGCCCTGCCACGGCACGTACCCGTCAAATATGTGGTTTAAAAGCCCCGTGCCCCTTGTTTCGATGAGAAACTGGCTTCGGAAGCCTATAAGCCCTCTTGAAGGTATCTGGTATTCCAACCTTGCCCTGCCTTTGCCGTTGTCGGACATCTTTCTGAGCTTTCCCTTCCTCATGCCCGCCTGCTGGGTGACCACGCCGATATACTCCTCCGGCACGTCTATCACAAGGTGTTCCACCGGCTCGTGCAGCGCGCCATTGATCTCTTTTGTGATAATCGCGGGCATCGAGACGGAAAGCTCGTACCCCTCGCGCCTCATCATCTCTATGAGCACGGCAAGCTGAAGCTCGCCCCTGCCCATAACGGTAAAGGCGTCAGGCTGTGTGAAGTCCACTTTGATGGCTACGTTATACAGAAGCTCTTTTTCAAGCCGCTCCCTTATATGGCGGGATGTGACAAATTTCCCTTCTTTGCCGGCAAACGGGGAGGTGTTCACGGAGAAGACCATGGATATGGTGGGCTCGTCCACCACAATCCTTGGCATCGGTTTTGGCCGCTCCGGATCGGTTATGGTGTCGCCAATATTTATCCAGTCCGCGCCGGCAAGGCAGATAATGTCGCCCGCCTTCGCGCTTTCTATTTTTGCCCTGCCAAGCCCCTCAAAACCGTACAGGGAGGACACTTTCATATTGGTGATGGCGCCCTCTTTGCCGCATACGGCCACCTGGGTGCCCTCGGCAATCTCCCCGGCAAAAATTCTTCCTATGGCCAGACGGCCCTTGTAATCGTCATAATCTATATTGGCAACCAGCATCTGCAAAGGGTCGTTTTCGCCGCCCATGTCAGGCGCGGGGATATAGGAGAGTATCAGGTCAAAAAGCGGCTTTAAGTCGGAAGACTCCTCATCCAGTTCCCGCTTGGCTATGCCCGCCTTGGCGTTTGTGTAAACGATGGGAAAGTCTATCTGGGACTCCCCGGCGTCCAGGTCAATAAACAGGTCGTAAACCTCATTCAGCACTTCCTGTATTCGCGCGTCCGCGCGGTCTATCTTGTTAATCACCAGGACCTGCGGCAGCCCAAGTTCAAGCGCCTTTTTAAGGACAAACCGGGTCTGCGGAAGCGGGCCCTCGGACGAGTCCACCAGAAGCAGAACGCCATCCACCATTTTCAGCGTGCGCTCTACCTCGCCGCCGAAATCGGCGTGGCCGGGGGTGTCCACAATGTTTATTGTATGCGCGCCGTATTTTACCGCGGTGTTCTTGGCCATTATGGTGATGCCTTTTTCCCGTTCCAGGTCCATGCTGTCCATAACGCGCTCCTCAACCTGCTGGTTTGCGCGGAATACGCCGGACTGCTTGAGCATGGCATCCACCAGGGTGGTCTTGCCGTGGTCCACGTGCGCTATTATCGCGATATTTCTAAGGTCTTCTCTCTTTGGCATAGCCTTATATTGTACACGGTTCAGTAATTTTTTTGTAACCGGCCCGGCCTTATTTTTTTATATGTTCAATCCATTCCGGCATTATTCTTTAATTTCAGCAACTTGGGCCGGGCATTTGTTCAATCCGTTCAATCCGCCCTGCAAAGTTTGGCCCTAATTTAAATCTTAATGCCCGGTCTGAAATTCCGGGCAATCCTGTATTGCTGAAGCCCTTTCTTTTTATATGTTCCATCCATTCCGGGATTTTCTTTTTATTCCCGCCGCTTGCGTCCACAATCCTGTTCCATTTGTTCCATCTGTTTCAGCTTTGCGGCCCAGCCTGATTTCACCCGCCCGGAAGCCATTTTTGAATCTATTCTCCTTTCTTTTTCCGGGCGGAAATATACGCCCGGCATTTACCGCGCCATATAGATAACATACCCAACCATGACATCGTCCATATGACATGTGTCATGAATTGCATGTCATGGTTTTTGGGTAGGACAGTGGCAGAAGCAAAGCCGCTGGATACCGTGCCGGGGCACTGGGTGACACCAAATCCCCGTTAGGGCGCGGTATTGAAATTTATCTATCAAAGCGCGATACTGATAGGCATGCAGATAACAAGGGAAACCGATTATGCCATAAGAAGCATATATTATCTTGCGGAGAAGGCCGGGGCGGCCTCGATAAGCGAGATGGCGGAGAGCACCCGCGTGCCGGCGGATTTCCTTGCCAAAATACTCCAGAAACTTGCAAAGGCAGGGATTGTAAAATCCCGCAGGGGGGTAAAAGGCGGGTTCGAGCTTACGAAAAAACCCGCACAAATAAATTTTCTGGAAGTTATCGAGGCCGTTGAAGGGCCGGTGGCAATGAATATATGCGCGCTGGATGAAAAACTGTGTTCCCTGAGCGGCTACTGCACCGTTCACCCCGTATGGACTGAGGTGAGGCAGGAAGTCCGAAAGCTGCTTGCAAAAAAGAACTTTGCCCAGGTTCTAAGCACACAGAAGCTAAATATCGGTTGCCAGGAAAAAGTTGCAGCCGAGGAAATAACCCCCGGAAAGAAAAGCCGGAAATAGCTCGTTTCAGAAAGGCGCCGGCCCACAAGCGCCCTCCTGAAACGGTTGCCGGTTTTTAAGGCGAATACCTTCCTTTTGGATAAGGCTTTTTAAAAGCTTCGGGAAGCTTGAAATCAACCCCGTCCTTTGCGCCGTTTACGTCAACGGTTATGGCCAGGCTCCAGTTGCCCGGCTGATAGAGATCACCAAGCCCGGTAACTATATACAGCCCATTGTGCTTGTCTTTAATCCCCGTGGGCGTGATTACCTTACCGGTGTCCAGGTTCTTGTACGTTATGCCCAGCCCCGCCCCTTTTACATCTTCATCCCTGGCGTTATGGACTACCACGCCAACAGTTCCCTTGCCGATGGGATATTCCTTGTCGTTGGGCAACACCTCCACGCTGTACATGGCGTTTTTCGTGATGTCAAACGCCGTGCTGTTAAAATGCTTTGTGAAGAGCTTTTTGGGCTCCATAATCGCATTTTGCTGCGCCAGCGCCTGGGCAGACGCAACGGCAATAACCAGCAAGCATATCGTCCATGCGGTCAGTTTTCTCATTTCGCCTCCTTTATAACAAGTAAGCCTCTTCTAATTTGTATCAGTTATCCGCCGCAATTTCAAGAAATTATTGCGTGAATTTGCCATTAACCCGCGCACTGTTGCTTCCCCTCCCTCTTCATCTTCTTTGTTATCAGATCCGCCTGCCTGGTAGGCTCCGGCATGCGGAAGCCGCGCGCGCACTCAAGCACAATTGAAACCGCGTCCTCCATGTCCACCAGATGCCCCGGCGATATAAACATGGGCCGCACGTTGTCTTTTGTCCTCAGGACGGCGCCCACCGTTTCCCCTTTATAAACCAGTTCCACCCGGCTGCCGGCCTTTTTGCCGGGTTCCCCGCATTCGCCCACAAGCCTGCTTTTGGCGCAGCCGATAGTAGGAATGCCCAGCAGCAGCCCAACGTGCGAAGCAATACCCATGCGCTCCGGATGGGCTATCCCCTGCCCGTCTATAAGGAGCACATCCGGTTTTGGCCTGAGCTTTTTCACAACGTTTATTACGGCGGGACCTTCCCTGAAGGCAAGGAGCCCTGGGATGTAGGGGAATTTAACCTTCACGCACGCGGTTTTTATATCCAACAGCTCAAGTGCGGGGAAACTGAACACGCAGGCTGCGGCAAGCGCAAAATCGCCGTCAAAGGCGGCGTCCGCGCCCGCTATGAATTTGGGCTTTTCTTTAAGATGGGCAAGGACTATCCGGGCCCTCAGCCTACGCTGGAGCGTCTTGGCCTTAGCTACGCTGCCCGGAGGTAGCTTCATAAAGCCAGTTCAGATAACCGGCGGGGCCTTCAGTTACCGGCAGCGCTATTATCTCCGGCACTTCGTAACTGTGCAGCTCTTTTACCCTGGCAGACAGCGCGCCAAATAACTCCCGCCTGGTCTTTACAATCAATAACGCTTCCGCCTCATCATGCACCCGGCCCTGCCAGTAGTAAACGGACCTGATGTTTTTTACCATGTTCACGCAGGCGGCAAGGGATTCTTCCACAAGCGTCCTGGCAATCCTGGCCCCTTCGTCCTCGTTTGGGGCGGTTATAAGGACCACGGTGAAGCCGCGTTCAGGAGACATCAGGGCAGGAGTTTTCCTTTTTTCATTATTGCCGTTTTAGCGCCGCTTTTGGACGTGGCGGTAAGGGTTGGATTGAAGAATACAAAATCCTGATGGAAAGGGGCGCTCACCCTTCCGCCGAATGTGTGATTGTCACCCAGGGCGATATGGATGGTGCCAAGTATCTTTTCCGATTCCAGAATGTTGTCCGGCCTTTTGGCCTTAGCGTTTGTGCCTATGCCAAGCTCCGCGATATTTGCGCATTCTGGCGCGGCGGCAAGTTTTTGGGCCAGCTCTTTTACAAACGGCTCCCGGCCTTCTATCTGCACAACATTGCCGTCCTCAACTATAAGCGTAACAGGGTAT
>JAJYLE010000067.1 GCA_021788025.1 Nitrospirota bacterium | reverse complement strand
GGAACCCAGAACTTGCGGGGGAGCGTTTTCAGAACGGTGCCGGAACCGGGTTTTGCGCCATGTTTCATGATAATAAAAACCTATTTACATGTGCCGCCGGCGGTCAGCGGATCCAATTTAAGAGCCTTCCTGTATAAAGCCTTTGCTTCTGTCCGGTTTCCCGAATGGCAGAGCAGGTCCGCCAAACAGCGGTAGGCGACCGGGTCGGGGCGTTCCTGGAGGATCATCCTGTATTCACCGATGGCCGCGTCAATCTTGCCCATGGACTGATATGCGCGGGCAAGGTTGTAACGTATGAGGGAAGTATCGCTTGTGCCGGAGTTAATTGAAAGGGCGGCCTCATACACCTTCGCCGCGCCCTGATTGTCACCTTTCAGCGTTAAAATATCGCCCAGGCTGATGTAAGCGTCCATATAATAAGGTATAAGTTTATTGACTCCCGGTACTGGGCCATAGCCTCGTCGAACTTCCCTTCTTTCTGCAGGCCGTCTCCATAATTGAAGTGCGCCATGCCGCTGTCTGGCGATTTGGATGCTATGTCGGCCCATAAAGAGTAATTGTTTTTCCAGACATGTGTCCTTTTGAATGTTGAAGCCCCATAGAAGGCAATCAACAGAGTTAAAATCAGGAATATCAGAAAAGCAGAGGCCTTTTTAGACGGGAAGACAGTTTTTACAAGATTTCCGTTAAGCGCGCTCTCAAAAAAAATCCCAAGCGCAAGGGAAAAGCCGGCCAGCGGAATGTAAAGGTATCTTTCAGCGAAAAAAAACTGTATCAGTGCATGAAGGTCGAGGGCAGGCAGCAGTGGCAAAGCAAAAAAAAGCCCGGAAAAAAAATAACCTTTGCCAATACCGGATCCGGCATTTCCGGTCTTTTTGAATGCTGCATACAGGGAAAATACAAAAAGCCCGCATGCAAAGGCGGAAAGTGGCAGCTGCCAACCAAGAGGAAGCAAGGAGGAGACAGGACGTAAATCATATCCTGCGTTCAAGCTATACGGGACAAATGTCTTTAAAAGGTAAAGCGCGAAGAATTTTACACCGCTTAAAATATTCGATTCCAGCCCTATTTCCGGGTGGAAATCATTCCCGCCGAACCCCCCAAGGGCGTATAAACGCATTGCGGAATATACGGCCATGGCGCAGATTGAGGGGGCGTACCTGATAAACGTCCTGACTACCGGCTTTTCCTGTTTACGGCTTGTCATGGGATCAGCGGTTTTATTTAGCGAGACATCATAGGCTACAAAAACAAAGGGCATGGTCAGGGCAGGCTCCTTGCTTAAAAAAGCGGCAAGAAGCAATGAAAACTCAATGGCAAAATATCCGGCGTATTCCTTTGTGTTTGTCGTCCGTCCTGCGCGCCTTATGAAAACCAGCAGTGCCATGAACGAGAAAAATGCGGCCAGCAGGTCTGGAAATACGGCAGGTGAGGCCACCGCGTCTACATGGATTGGATGGGCGGCAAAGATGAGCGCGGCTGCGAGGGGCCCAATCCTGAGGCTTGCCTCGGAGCGGGTTTGGCCGGCAGCCTCCGTTTCATTTGGGAAATCTGGTTTCGCAGCGCCGGTTTTGGGCCTGAAACATATTGCAATTATCTTGAGTGCAATAAAATAAACCAGGGTGGAATTTATGGCGTGCAGGGCGATATTGGCCAGGTGCCATCCCAAAGGCTTTAACCCGAACACGGCATAAAAAAACATATAGGCCAATTGCTGGAGAGGCCTGTAATAGCTCGAAAAGTCCTTGTCAAAACCCCACGCATTGCTAAAGAAGGCTTTGCCGGCAAACGAAAAGCTTCTGATCCACCGGTCATTGATAATCATTGCGTTGTCATCACCAGCAAAACTGTTGGCCAGGCAACCGCTATATACAAGGAAGGCAACGGAAAGGACCAGAAGTACATGTATCAGAGTGGTTTTTTGCGCTGATTTGCCCGCAGACATGAAAAAGAATAACGCATTAATGTTTATTTGCGCAACTGGCTTTTAAAATGCGCCGGGCAATAAAAAAGGGGGCCCGAAGGCCCCCTTTTGTTTGCTGCAAAAGGGACTTATTTGTTGGTGTGGCAGTCCCTGCACATGGCGCTCTGATACATCAGGTCTTTCGTCTGAGTGCCGTTCCTCATGAAGGAAAGGTTCTTAGAGCTGCTGTTGTGCGGCTGGTGGCAGGTAACGCACTGCAGCGTGCCAGCGAAGAGCGGGTAAGTGTCAGAGTTGTACACGTTACCTACGATAACCCTGGCGGTGGCGCCATAACCGGCGGTGCCTGAAGGATTGTAGCTGAACGAGCCGGGCGAACCCTCTGCGCTGTCATTCTGAGTGGTGATGGTGGCGGCAGAGTAAGGAGTAACTATGCCCATGTCATCAGCCTGGAACACGGTGAAGTTGACCGGGTGCTCGGCATTCAACGTGTAGCCGGAGCCGATAGCCCTGGACTGGGAGAAGCCGCCGTTGTCGGTGTCTACCTGCATTGCGCTACCGATGCCAGCCAAAGAGCCACCCGCGGTGAGGTCAACAGTTGCATCTGCCGGCTCTGTGAGTAAGGTGTCGGCGCCGGTATCGCCGTCGTGGCAGCCAAGGCAATACAGTGAGTACACGGCCGGGCCACCACTGCTCTTTATAACGTCTGAGTCCATGCTCATGGTGTTGTTCGGCATGGAGTCAGACACGTAGGTGGTGCCGTAGTGATAGTTGGAGCTGTTGTAGTTCCAGAGCAGCGTGCCCTGTGTCCAGCCAGTTACCTGGCCTCTGTGAGGGTGGTGGCAGAATACGCACACCTGGTTGGTGCCAGATACCTTGGCATCCGGACCGCTATTCGCAGTCATGTCGTGCGGCGATCCGAGAACGCCGGCCAGAGCCGCTGTGCCGATAGCGAGTATCAGCGCGAGAGCCAGAAGCAAAACCTTCTTCATACAAAAACCTCCTTGGGATTTTTTATACAGCGCTAGAGATGAAGCAAACGTCATGCCAACTGTGAATAAATCATGAATGAAGATAAATTTCCTTTAAATTCAACGTGTAAGCTAAATGGGAAATTTTTCAGTATGAAATTACTGTTGGGTGAAAAAACTCACTCTTTGTGAAAAGACCCATAATGAGGTTTGTAGATGGTAATAATGGAAGATACAATAGCTATCCGGGCTGGGGGGGCAGGGAAAACAGAGGGAACCAATGTCCACTGTTTAAATTTATTGGCATAGCTTCCGGAAAACTCCTGCCTTTTAAGGGTGGGGATGAATGGCGCCCGGAGCGGAGCTATCCGGCGAAGCCGGGGCACCCAAAGAAAGATACCCTGGCCTTTAGGTCAGGGAGTGTCATTAATAAAATCCTATATTTAAATGAATAGATTGCGGCATGGCTTAACCTGTTTTTTTTATAGTGAGGGACTCAACTGAGACATATTGGCTCAGCTTGGCTCAGCGTTTGTGTGTAAGCGATTTGTAAGTTTGCGCGTGCTAAGGTTTGCCGGATAGGTTTTTTCAGAAATTGCGCAAACATGAGCAGGTTTTTGTATGGCTCATATGAGCTTTTTTTTTGCCTTCCACTGCGGGTTTAATTCCGGTCCCGGTTTCTTTTTAAAATCAAAATACCGTAATCCATAATTCCTTCAAAGAATCTTCATGTTTTATTCATATTCAATATGTTTGAGAGATAAAACTGAGCTGGCCTAAAGGGATTTTTCATTTGGCATGCTATTTGTATGCTATAGAGTGAACCTTGCGCTACGGGGTTCAAATTTTTTCATGAAAATACGGGCTCATATGAGCCTTTTGAGGCAGGTTGGGCCATTCAGGGACATGTTACTGCGAAGCAATTATATGGTATATAGCACAGATTATTGGGCATATAACACAGTTTTGAGTTTTAAGAGGGGAAACAAATGAACGGAACACTTGTTTATTGGGTGCCGGACGGGGCCAACCGGATGCGGGCATTAAAACTTACTTTTTGTGCCGATGATGACCGCGGGGCCATCCCGTATATCAGGCGGAAGAGGCTTGCGCGCATTCTCCGGGAAGCGGGCTGCCAGGGAGCAAAACTGAGTTACAGGGACTTGAGCATGATAATGCTTTCCTCGAAAGCCACACTGAAGCGGGACATGCGTTTTTTAAGGAAGCTTGGCTTAGAGCCGGGTGAGAATGCGGGCCCTGAAATGGTGCGCGGTTATTCCGGGGCGATGGAATCCGGCGTTTTGCCCCCGCAGGCCCTATATCAGCCCCACGACCCCGGGGCAGGCGGGCCAGCCACTTTTATGGAGAAATAATTGGAGTTCGGAAAAATAGAATATACGGCCAACGGAAGCGGACGGCAGCTCAAACTCACTCTGATAGACCATGGTGATAATGAGGTGCTGGATAAATACGGCATTACGGAGCTGCGGCGCAGAAGGGCCTTACGGCTGGCCAATGAGGCCAGCGAGCAGGGCGTGCTGCTTTCATATTTTGACTTGTCGTGTCTTTTGCTCTGTTCTCTTGCCACTTTAAAAAGGGATATAGTTTTCCTGGAGGGCCGCGGGGCCGGTATGCCTTTAAAGGGCCGCAGGAAAAACGCGCCCATGAAAACCGCACGGACTGGTGTTCATGAGATTTGACCAGGCCGTAGCGGGAAAACTGGTGCGGCTGAGGAAGATCAAAAACTATTTGGCCGCGGCCTGTTTGGTATTTTTTATTTTGTTTCCGGCAATTGCAGGCGCAATAATGGCCCCCAGATTCAGCGGACATTATTATTATCTGGACTTTACCGCCGGCCTTGTTTACCAGAGAGAGTGGGGCGATTTCGCTTCCGATTATTCTGTCTTTCAAACCTATACAAGCCATTTCAAGGGTTACATATATGACCCGAGGCTGGCGGCATTCGAGGTTACGGGCATGTATTACGATTCGGCCATGAACGATTTTTATTCAAGTGCGGGCTACACGGCCGGACTGAATGGGAATTTGTATCTGTTGGATACCCTGGATCCGAATACCGGCGCTCATTTCTGGAAATATTTCCCCAAGCCCATTTTTGTGAGGTTCGGTTATGAAAAGGCGCCGGGCGGCTCGGCTTACTATTACGGCTTTTCCACAACTTACATGAGGCAGGGGGTGCTAAGAATTCTGCCAGGCGATGGAAGGAAGGTGGAATACGATAAAGATTATCTGGTTAGGCAGCAGCATGTCGCTTACATGGAACAAATGTATAGCGCGGGGAATAAGTCTCAAAACAGCGGCAATGGCGGCAACAATAATGCAAATGGCAACAATGCCAATAACGGCAATGGTGGCAATGGTGGCAATGGTGGCAATGGTGGCAATGGTGGCAATGGTGGCAATGGTGGCAATGGTGGCAATGGTGGCAACGGTGGCAACGGTGGCAACGGTGGCAACGGTGGCAACGGTGGCAACGGTGGCAACGGCAATGACGTTTTGGACAATAACAATGGATATGAAGACGGAAACGCCAATACGGGTAATAACGGGGAAAATGAAGAATTCTGGAGTCCCGCAGGGCGCAGGGATGCTGGCGGAAGTTTATCAGACCAGCTGACGGATTACAAGGAATTGACCGCGGTAACTTATCCCGTAATCAGCATGGATTTTAACCGCAGTGCCAGTCAATCAATTGGTAGCGGGCAGTTCACTACCACGCTGGCGGATTTTAGGATGGACTTGCATAATATTCCTCCTGCTTATGGCAGGATGATAGCTGCATACTCATTGGGATTTTCTTATACTTATATGGGCTTCAGCACTCCGCAGAATTCAACAAGCACTCATAATTTCAACATATTCGCAAGTGTAGGCAGGGCTTTCCCCTGGGGGACTGTTAGTGTCGGGTTGACCGGTTTTTACAGTCTTTATAATTGGGGTTCGGACTATGGCGGCATTCTTACCGGCAATTATGCTTATCTTGGCAGGTTAAAGCATTATTTCAATTACTCGTTGAATCTTGGAGGGGAAGTAGAAAAATCAAGGGTGCTCGGAACCCTGTATGCATATAATGCCTCTGCCAACGGTTTAACCGGCTTGTCAAGGCTAAGGACCTTCAGGCTGAGCGATACGGAAACCGCTTTTTACGCCGCGACTTTCAATGCCGGAGTTGGTGTTGGCGACAGTTACGCGCCCCCGGTTACGGGATCACCGCTCTATTCCGCTAACATTCCCACCAGTACCGCCACTGTTGCAGGCATCAGGCAGGGATACACAGATCATTATTTAGACAGATACCAGTTAATCCTGAGAGGGCAGGTTTCAAGCGTCCGGTACAAGCATGCTACACTTATAGCTTCGGCATATACCGGGTATGGCGGCGCGGGAATCGAACCCCAGGGCAATGGTGTGGTGCCTCTGGAGCTCAACTTACAGGCCACGTCCAGGGGGCTTGGGCGGCTTCAGCTTACCGGAGTGTACGGTTTTGCCACATCTTTTGGGAAAGGGGCGCTGCCATACGTTAATACTCTGACTACGACAGCTGCATATCAGTACCCCATAAGATGGGACTTGATGGCCACAGGCACCACAGGCAACACGTTAACTCAGATGGATTCCGGCGTGAGTCAGACGGCCTGGTTGGGGGGTGATTTAATGTGGCAGTTATCTGGCATTTCAGCCTTGCAGGCACATGGACAGATGTCAGAAAATGCGTCACATGCCGGCTCTACCTCTTTGACCTATGAAGTGTATGCCCAATACAATACCAGGTTTGAAAACAGGTCCAGTTTGGTTGCCAATGCAAATTACTCGGGCGATCTGATCGCAGGCACTGCAACGAGGGGGATTTCTGCTGCTTATAGCTGTTTCGTTGGCGAATATGCAGTTGGCGCAAATTATACCCTTTCGCAAATGGTAAATCCGCAAGGCAGTTCACTTGATGAGAAAGTAATGCTGAGCGTCAGCAGGTCATGGGCGACGGCATTCAACAGGTTATGGTAAGCAATGAAGAATAAAAGGAGGATTTGAAAGTGAACAGACTCAAACTGGTTTTAGCAGCAATGACGGCGGCGGCCTTTCTGGCAGTGCTGCCAGGGACAGGAATTGCCACTGAACAGAAGGTTTATGCAAAGGTCAACGGGACGGACCTTACCCAGATTGACTACGTCGAGGCGTTTAATCAGGTTATACCTTTTACTTTTCACAGGTTGACCCGGGACATAATCGCAAAGTATAAGCCCCAGATAATTGAAAAGATGATAGATGATGAGCTTTGTTACCAGGAGGCGGTAAGGACCGGGCTAAAAATGCCGGCCAAATTGCTGAGAGGCGAAAAAGAATACGTCATTGCCAAGACGGGCGGTTCAAAAGGGTTTGAAATGTGGCTAAAGGGGAACGGCATTACAAAGCAGCAATACTGGGCCTTGCTGAAAAGGGGATGGCTTATACAGGCGCTGAAAAGAAAAGAGATCGGTGACAAATCTGTTGTCACGGACCAGGAAGCAAGGGCCTACTATGAAGCAAAGAAAAAGACCTTTTTCAGGCCGGGGGCGCGCAAGCTCAGTGAGATATGCTTCAAGGTGGACCCGGCCGCCCCGGAAAGCGCCTGGCAGAAGAAGAAACAGTTTGCGGAAAAGATACTGGACAAGATCAAAAAAGGCGCGAATTTTGGCACCATGGCCTGGAACTATTCCGAGGACCCATACAGGGTAAAGGAAGGGGACCGGGGAATCGTGCACAGGGGTATGCTTGAGGACCAGGACATGGAGAAAGCAGTCTTTCAATTAAAACAAGGCCAGGTTAGCGGAGTCATAAAGACCCTTTACGGTTATAACATTGTTAAAGTGGAGCAGGTGTATCCTCCGCAGCAGCTTTCCTTCAACACCGTAAAGCAGGGGATAATAAGCTCCCTGTCTGCCGATAAAAAGAAAAAGGCGACGGATGCGCTTATGAGCAGGCTGAAGAAGGGGGCCAAAATAGAAATCCTGGACGGAAAATGAACTTTTTGGAGTTCCGGGCCGGCAAAGCGGTTATAATAAAACGGAGGTTTTTGATATTACCTGTAAAAACACCGTTTTTTAAACCGCATGAAGACCTGAAAGAGGACAAATGAAGAGATTTTGCGTATTGCTTCTTTTGATCGCCAGCGCCTGTACGGCGGGTAAGGCAGAGATAGATTATTCGCTTTCGCAAGGTATAATCTGGCCCGGCCCGCCCGAGAAGCCCAGGATAGAATACCTCTGGTCGATGGCAAGGGTAAATCAGGGTTTTGTTATCGCCCCGGCGCCCGGCCAATGGTCCGTGATTTCTTCTCCGCAAACAGGGGATTCCGGGCTGCTTGTCTCCCCCAGGGGGGTTTTTGTGGACAGCAAGGACAACCTTTACGTGGCGGATCCAGGGGCGGGCCGTGTCGATATGGTTAATTTAAAAACCATGAAGTCCGATTTTTTCACCTCCGCCGGTCCAGACAGGATGGTTTATCCTCTTTCAGTTGCGGGCGGAAGCGGCAAAATATATGTCACGGACCCGGATTTAAGAAAAGTTTTTGCATTGGATGAAAAAGGCGCCTATCTTTTTGATTTCAATGCCAGTTTCCTGAGGCCGACGGGGCTGGCTGTGGACCAGGCCAGGGGGTTGGTGTATGTGGTGGATACATGGGCCAATGATGTCTGCGTATTCGACCTTTCGGGCAAGCTGCTCAGAAAGATAGGCCGTCGTGGCACTGGCAATGGAGAATTCAATTTCCCCACATTCGCAGCCGTTGGCCGGCGGGGGACCCTTTACGTGGCCGATACCGGAAATTTCAGGGTGCAGATGTTCGGACCCGATGGCTCTTTCAAGCGGGTGTTTGGCGTGATAGGCGACGGTTTCAGGGATTTTGAAAGGATAAAAGGGATAGCCGTGAGCAGGCAAGGATATATATATGTGGCCGACGCCGGCCAGGACATGATAAAGATATTCGACAAAAAAGGCAGGCTCATGATGTTTTTCGGCCAGAAGGGTTCATATTATGGCCAATTTACCCTGCCATCGGGCATATGTGTGGACGGGCAAAACAGGATTTTCGTTTCAGACAGTCTTAATGCCAGGATTCAGGCGTTTAAATTCCTGGGGGATAAATGAAATGAGAAAGAGCTTTTTCCGTTTGCGAAAGCTGATGCCGGCTGTGTCCATTGGGGTTTTATTAATAGTTGGCACAGCTTATGCGGCCCGGCTTGCTGCGCCGGTGGTCAATCATGACAGAGGGTTTTTGACGCCCGCGCCCGTCCCTGTTGCGCCAAAGCCGGTGCAGGACCTTCTTCCCGTTTCCAGTATCAAAAGCCCGGGTTTGAGTCCAATGCCTGTTTCCAATACGCCAAAGCCGGCCTATAATACACCGGTTATTAGTCCTCCACCGGCAATTAACATGGCGGCGCCCCAAAATAATTCAGACAATTCCGATAACACCATACCCACGCATATGGACCCGGTTCAGAATCCGGGCGGCTGTTCGTCTTGCCACTCATCCGGCGGAGGCCAGAAATCATGTTTTAACTGTCATGGCACTGTTAAAACCTCCATTCGTGAAGAAGCCAGGACCGACCTTGAATCGCTCAGGATGAAGCCTTCCGTTCACCCTTTCTGGACAACCGGGGGGCTTTATGCGAGATACCAGCAGAAGCCTCAGGCCAATCCTCTTGCCCCCAGGTACGTAAGTTGTCTGGACTGCCACAACCCGCATGAGGATACGCCGGCCAACCCGACCAGGGGCGCCATGGGATATTCGGCCATTGGAGAGCTGGACAGGGCCCAGGCAGAATACGAGATCTGCTTCCGGTGCCATGCCGACAGTGCAAACAAGCCCGCAGGGGCTAAAAACCTAAGGCTGTTATTCAACCCGATGAACCCGTCCTATCATCCGGTAGAACTCCCCGGGAGGAACATGCAGGTGCCAAGCCTTACAAAGGGTTATACCACGGCAAGCACAATAAAATGCACAGACTGCCACGGCAACAGCGACCCCTCGGGCCCAAAAGGCCCTCATGGTTCCGATTACGCTCCGATACTTGCAAGGCAATACAATACGACGGACGGTCCTGAATCCCCGGAGGCTTATGCGCTTTGCTATGGCTGCCACGATAGAAACAGCATACTGGGCGACCAGAGCTTTCAGGCCCATAAATTCCATATTGTTTACGAGCAGGCTTCATGCCATGACTGCCACACGGCGCACGGCAGCACCACAAACAGCTTCCTTATCCAGTTTGATACCTCCGTGGTGACAAACGGGTCTGCCGGCGGGCCGCTCATGATTTCTTACCAGGCGGGCAAACCTTACTGTTACCTGAGCTGCCATGGGGCCGATCATGGCATGACGCAGATAAGTGGCCCGATGGGGTCGATGAAGTGGCCATGGTAAATCATCGCGGCCTTTATCTGATTGCCGGCATCTGCCTGATATGTGTTTTCATGCTGTTTGGCGGCAAATCGCATGCGGACTCGGTTTCCGGCGTTGTGGGCTCCAAGCACGACTTGTCTGTAAACAGCGCAGCCTCAGAATATACATACCAGACTGAACAGGTGTGTATTTTTTGCCATACCCCGCATGGCGCCATTAGCGCCACTCCGGCCCCGGTTGCATCGAACACAACGTTTTCAACTGCGGGCACATGGAATTCCGGAAGCATGGACCAGCACGAATTCCTCTGGAACAGAAGCCTTTCCAACGCGGTTTCCTATACGCCTTATGCGACATCCACTTTTACAAATGCGCCCACCAATCTGCGCATCTATTCGCTTTTATGCCTTAGTTGCCACGACGGGGTGGGGGCCATGAATGTGCTGACAGATTATCCATCGGATGGCGTTAGGGGTGTGGGAGGAGGCTTGCAGATTGTTAAGGGTTATTCCCAGATAGGCGGGATAGGCGGCTCCTATACCACGGACAGTCCTGTTGCGGGAGGTGGAATGAACCCTAATATCGGCGGGTGTAATCCAGGCCAGCCGGACTGCGTGATGGACCTGGCAAACGACCATCCGGTAAGTATGGATTATACGTCCACCCTTGCAAACCCGGACCCCGAGTTCGTCCCCATTGAAAATGTTGTGGCCAGCTCGCACCTCCTGTTTTTTCCCAGCCCCACGGACAACTGGGATTTCCAATTGGGACACCGTATAAGCATGGAATGCGCCACTTGCCACGATGTGCATAACGAAGGGAATCCGGCTGATGTAAATGGCACATACCCGTTTTTAAGAGACACGCTCAATAAAAGCCAGCTTTGTGAGGACTGCCACAAGAAATAAGTAAGCCCAGGGCCTTGCCATTTTTTTAGCGTTGTCTCTACCGGTCTTTTAGGAGAAACATTTTTTTCAATATAATGGGGCGAATTACATGTTTTGACTGGCGCGCAAAGAGTGCGGGATCCCCCTGCCGGGAAATTCTGCCGTGGTTGCTGATCGTGCCGGTTTATGTTGCCGCCAGGGTGCATTTTATAAATGTTCCCCTGAACAGGGATGAAGGCTCATTCGGCTATTTCGGGCAGGTCATATTAAGGCACGGTGTCCTTTATAAGGATATTGCGGACGGCAAGCCCCCCCTGGCTTTCTTCCTGTATGCGCTGGCCCTGCTGTTTGTTCCATCTAATTCCGCCGGCATCCATATCTTTTTGCATATTTACAATTTCCTGACTCTTGTTTCGCTTTACATTCTGGCCAGGGTTTTGTGGAAACGGGCAGCCGCTGCGTTCTGGACGGCCCTGGTATACGCTGTGTTCAGTTCATCACCGGCAATACTGGGGTTTACCGCGTCGATGGAAATGTTCATGCTCCTGCCCATAACTTTAAGCCTGCTTTTTGCGGTGCTGGCTGTTCAAAGGGGGGCCCCGGCTTACTTATTGGCAAGCGGCGTATCTGGTTCTCTGGCGTGCTGGACAAAGCAATCTGCCGTGTTCAGCATCCTGTTTGTTCTTATTTACGTTTGCGTTTCATTGAGAGCGGCCGGCAGGGAAAAGCCCCGGCCCGGTCTTTTATCCGGTTTGTTTCTATGGTTTGCGGGTGGGCTGGCAGTTTCCGCCACAATCACTGCTTATTTCTATTTCAAAAAGGCCTTGCCGGATTTTTTTTACTGGAATTTTATCTATGATTTCTATTATGGCAAGGCATTTACCTACGCAACCAAATTAACCATTTTAAAAACCAGCCTCCACAGACTTGTTATGGAAGACTTCCCGGTGCTGGGCATTGGTTTGTTTTCAGCGGTTTACGCGGCCTTAAAAAAAGACGGCAAGGGATATTTTATTCTGGGATTTCTTGGTTTTTCATTCATTGGGGCCTTGCCTGGGGCCGGGTATCCTCATTATTTTGCCCAGATCGCGCCTGCGGCCTCTCTGGCAGCCGGCTTCGGGGCAAGCGGCATTCTGGCAAAGACGCCTGCCACCCTCAGGAAAATCGCATACCCCTTGATGGCGGCCCTGCTTATATTGGTTCCAGTTGGGGCCAGCGGCAAGTATTATTTCCAAAAAAACCCCGATGCGATAAGCGGAATCCTTTTTGGCTACAATCCTTTTCCTGAAGCCAAACAGATTGCCAAATATATCTCCGCCCGCACCGGACCGGACGCACGGGTTTTCATAATCGGCTCGGAGCCTGAAATCCTGTTCTATTCCCGCCGCATGAATGCAACCCCTTACCCCTGGTGGGCGCATATCATGCCCACGCACCCAAGGTATCCCGATTGCCTGATAAAGACCTGGAAGGAGCTTGCAGGCAATCCGCCGGAATATATAATCGATATCCCCTTTTCCCCCTCTCTGGGTGTGGACTTGAAGGCAGCCAGCCCATACGTGGCCCGCATCGAAAGTATTGTTGGCAGATATTACCATCTTGAAGCCGTTATGGTAGTGGGCCGGGATAAGAGTTTTATGGTCCAGGGACCGGCGCTGGAGGACGGATTTGATGAAACTGCATCCGGAGGGGTGGCTTACCGGATAAGTCTGTATAGAAGGAATTACTGAGAGTGCAGACGCAAGCACGCGCGGCCCGCTGCGCTCACTAACCGCTCCCGCATTGCCAGGTACTTCAAAGACAAACCCAAACGGCTAATACAAGGGCCCTTTTTGCCCACAGGGAAGCCTGAAGAGCCTTCATTTTTTGACATGCCGTGCAATCTTTTTTTATACTCTATTTGCCGGTTTTGAAAAACCAATGCTCAAGAAAAA
>JAJYLE010000066.1 GCA_021788025.1 Nitrospirota bacterium | reverse complement strand
TTGCCCTTACCTTGGGAAAGCGGGGTGGTTTCGTGCAGTGGGCCGCGCGTGCGTACGTCTGCAAGTGACCTGCTGGCAATAATTCTGGCGCGGGCAAATACGGCGAGGCTGGTAAAAACGTGAGGCGCGGCCCTTGTAACGGAGGCGAACCACCGCCCCGCGAAAAAACCAGAGGACAGACTGGCATTGGCTAATGAATCAAGCGTGACAGAAACGAAGACGCCAGGACCGGGATTTTAATAATTCTTCCTCAGTTCCATCAGGACAAGCTTGGCAACGCCCTTCAGGGTCTCAAACACGCCGCTGCCCTTGGTGGCCACAGCCTCAAACCACGTGATGCCATCCGGGTTTACAGCCCTGTTTAATTCCTCAAGGGCCACTGCATTGGGAAGATCACGCTTGTTGTACTGGATTACAAAAGGCAGTTTGGAAAGCTCATATCCCTGCTCCTGAAGATTAAGGGTAAGGTCCTCAACGCTCTCGATATTTGCGTCCATGCGCTCCACCTGGCTGTCCGCCACAAACACCACCCCGTCAACGCCCTTCAGGATAAGCTTGCGGGAGGCCGCGTAAAAGACCTGCCCCGGAACGGTATACAGATGAAAACGCACCTTGAAGCCCCTAATGTCGCCAAGGGCAAGGGGCAGAAAATCGAAGAAGAGCGTCCGTTCCGTCTCGGTGGCCAGCGATATAAGCTTGCCCTTCTGGTCCGGGTTGGTCTTGCGGTAAATATGCTGGAGATTGGTGGTCTTGCCGCAAAGGCCCGGGCCGTAGTAAACGATCTTGCAGTTGATCTCACGCGAGGAGTAATTTATGAAAGACACGCCGTTTCCTTACCTGAACAGATTGTCTATGTCCTCGTCCGTTATCTCGGCAAAAGGCGAGTCGTCAATTACCTTTTCCTGCTTCTTCGTTTCGGATTTGGACGTGATCTCGTTAAAGATTGCCGCCAGGGCCTCCGTGCTCTTTTTTACCCGGAGCCTGACCAGCCCTATCGAGGAGCGGTTGTCGAATATCACCACAAGGATTATCCTGTGGCCTATCAGCGATATGTGAATGTTGTCTTTCTCGCCCTCATGAAAAAGTATGGAGAATTCCTTTTCGCCCAGCAGCCGCGCTATGCCCCCCGTTGCGGCTATGTTTCCAGCCGTAAGGGAGGCAAGCGAGGTGGTATCTATCTCGGAAGAATCTCCGGCTGAAGCCACAAGCTGGCCGTTCTTGTCCACAAGAAATACCACTTTGGCATTGGCCTGGTGATAGAGCTTTTTAAGCTCCTCATCGATGCGCCGGAACTCGGCTTCATACATTACCAGGTCAAAATCAGGCATGTCCCTTGTCTATTCCGCGGCGTCTTCCTTCAACAGCCGCTCCCAGTTTTTATCAATCTCCTGCTGCACCCTTTCAAGCAGGGCCTCGTTGCCCGGGGCAAAAAGGTGCTTGAACCTGCCCTGCGGTTTCATAAATTCGGCTACGGGCTTCTTCTCCTTGGGCTTAACAGTTACCTTAACCTTGCCGTCTTCAACCTCGTAAAGCGGCCAGTAGCAGGTCTCAACGGCAAGCCTGGAAAGAAGAATCGAATCGTCCGTCTGGCTCCTCCAGCCCCTGTTGCACGGAGCTATGATATTCATGAATTTGGGGCCTTTTATCTCATGGGCCTTGCGCACCTTCTTCATCAGGTCCATCCAGTGCGACGGGCTGGCCTGCGCGGCGTAAGGTATGCCGTGGGCGGCCATTATCTTTGTAAGGTCTTTCCTGGGCTGGAGTTTGCCCGGAATTGCCGAGCCTGCCGGGGAGGTTGTAGTGTCCGCCCCAAGCGGAGTGGCGCTTGAACGCTGGATTCCCGTATTCATGTACGCGCCGTTATCGTAACAGATATAGAGCATGTCGTGCCAGCGCTCCATTGCGCCGGAGAGGCTCTGGAACCCTATATCGTATGTGCCGCCATCGCCGCCGAAGGCTATGAATTTCACATTCTCCGGCATCTTGACTCTTTTAAGGAGAGACTTGTACATGGTCTCAACCCCGGCGATTGTGGCCGCGGCGTTTTCAAAGGCGGAGTGTATCCACGGGGTCTTCCAGGCGGTAAGGTCCTGTATGCAGGAGGACACCTCAAGGCAGCCGGTTGCGTTGGAGATGACCACGGGGTACTCGGTTGCAAGCAGCACCATTTTCACAACGGTGGGTGCGCCGCAACCGGAGCACATCCTGTGCCCGTGGCAGAAGATGTCCGGTTTCTTTGAAAGTTCTTTAAGTTTCAGTTCGGTTGCCATTATTCTCTCACCCCTATATAGTCCTTTACCAGCTTTACCGGAGCGCCTTTGGCTATCGCGTCCAGCTCCGTAAAGACCTGTTCGGCCTGTTCGGGCATGTAGTCCCTGCCGCCCAGTCCGTATATCTTGTTTATCAGTTTTGGTTTTGCAACGCCACTGCCGTTACCGGTTACCTGATACAGCGCGGAGCTTATCTCCATGAACATCGGCCCGTAGCCGCCGTAGGAGTCCGCCCTGTCCATCACGCATACCGCCTTCAGATGCTTTAGCGCGTCCGCAATCTCGGTGTAAGGGAAAGGCCTGAACAGCCTTGGCTTTAAGAGCCCGGCCCTTATACCCTTGTCCCTGAAGGCGTCCACAACATCCTTGGACGTACCAGCGGCAGAATTGAGAACAACCATGCCAATTTCGGCGTCCTCCAGCCTGTAGCTCTCGAATAGCCCGTAGCGCCTGCCGGAGAGCTTGTAGAAGTCCTCCGCAACATCCAGCACAACCTTCTTCACGCGCCCCATGATCTCGTGCTGGAGCCTCTTGAACTCCATATAGAGGTCCGTAAGTATCAGCGGGCCGTAGCTCTTTGGATGCTCCAGATCCAGAAGCGGGTTTACGTTCACGAACTCGCCTATAAAGTCTTTTACCTGCTTGTCTTCCAGGTACTCTATTCTCTCTATGGAATGGCTTATTATGAAACCGTCCATGCAGACCATCACGGGCAGCCTCAGGTCCTTGTGCTCGCCTATCCTGAAGGCCTGAACCGTGTTGTCGTAGGCCTCCTGGGCGTTCTCGCTCCAAAGCTGTATCCAGCCGGTGTCCCTTGCGCCCATGCCGTCTGAATGGTCCCCGTGTATGTTAAGCGGGGCGGAAAGCGCCCTGTTTACAAGCGGCATTATTATGGGAAGATTGGTTGCCGACGCGATATGCAGCATCTCCCACATCAGGGCAAGCCCCTGGGAAGACGTGGCCGTAACCACGCGCCCACCCGCAGCGGAAGCGCCTATGGCGGCAGACATGGAGGAGTGCTCGCTCTCGGCGTTTATCAGCTCCGTGTCCACCTGCCCATTAGACACATAGCTTGCAAACCTCTGCACTATATCGGTTTGCGGGGTTATCGGATACAGCGAACAGACATCCGGGTTGGCCTGCCTGAGGGCGTTTGCGACCGCTTCATTTCCGGTTACTGCGGCTATCTTGCCCATTATTTGCCCTCCGGTTCCATTACTATGGCCTTCTGGCCCTTTTTACCGGGGCATTCGCGCGCGCACACGCCGCAGCCCTTGCAATAGTCATAATCAAAGCCGGTCATCTTCCCTTCAACGACCTTAACGGCCATATCCGGGCAGTAGAGCCAGCAGAAAAGGCACTGTATGCAGTTTTCCTCTATCCAGCGGGGTTTAAAGCTCCTCCACGAGCCGGTCTTGAATTTTTCGGAACTGCCGGCCTCCAGCACTACTGCGCCGGGCACAAGTTCCTTCCATTTCTTCATCCTTCCCTGACCTCCTTGTATCCCCTGTCAACGGCCTTTAAATTGCCGGTGATTATCTTTTCGGAAAACTTTTTACCAAAACTCTTCTTCACTTCGTCCAGCATATGCTCAAGCGTTACGAGGCCCGTTATCTTCCCTATGGCCCCAAGCATTGGGGAGTTTGGAAGCGCCCTGCCAATCTCGTCCAGGGCTATCTTGGTGGCGTCCACCGTAAATACCTTCTGCCCGGGCTTCACCTTCATGGCCTTTTTGATATCGGCCGGGGCTTTGGATGTGTTTATAACAAAAACGGCGTCTTCCGTTGCGCCTTCCGTTACATCCATTGCGTCCAGCAGGCTGGCGTCCACCACGCTGACCACCTTAGGATGGGTAACAGGGCAGTGCATCCTCAGTTCCTTGTCGCTGATCCGGTTATATGCCTTCAGGGGCGCTCCCGCCCTCTCCGGCCCGTATTCCGGAAAAGCCTGCACATACCGGCCACCGCTAAGGCAAGCATCCGCGAGCACCTTGGCCGCAGTGACCGTGCCCTGCCCACCTCTGCCGTGCCATCTCATCTCAAGGGTTTCAGCCATATAGAAGTCCTCCAGAATATAATCTTTTTATTTTAAGCCATGTTTCGCGGCTATTTCAAACAGACCCGTAAGAGAAATATAATGCCATAATCCGGCCCAATTTGCACCTGTTTTTGCCTGTGCTGCACGAATTGCCGGAAGCCGCGGGACAGCATGGCCCATTTTTTTTGGCGATTCTTTTCAAACAGAACTTTGCAACTTATTGTTTTTTTAAGCTTTTATAATTTCGGTTGTTCAGTATGTTAAAGAGAGAGCCCAGTTTTTAAAGTGCCTGAGTCCATACCGGCATTTCCGGAATTCTGTTATAATGCCGCTGGCCGGATATTAGACATTAAATATAGCAATTTAAAGGATAATCATGGAATACACCGATGCGCAGGTACTGACAATCGCAAAAAAACAGAAGATATTGCTGTGGTTGATCCTGGCCTCGATAGCCGTTTTATTCGCGCGGATATTTGGCATTGGGCATGTAATATGGTCTCTTATGCAGTTATCCATCAATATCATCAACCTTGTTTTTATCTATCAGTTGGCCACCGCGCTTAACTTGAGGCCCGGGTTGGTATGGGGCGTTGTGGTTGCGATGCTTGTCCCGATAATCAATATCATTTTGCTGCTGGCAGTTAACGGCAAGGCCACAGCCGTTATAAGGAACAAAGGAATTAAAGTGGGGCTGATGGGTGCTGATAAGACCCAGATTATGAAACTGGGCGCGGGCCACCAGACAAACGAAAACAGCTAAACGAACTGATTGAAGTCCTTATCCGCCCGATCTTTTCGGCGCAAAACCCATCCCGTTTAACTCCGCAATTATCTTATCTCGGTGATCGCCCTGGATTTCGAGGGATTCATCCTTTACCGTGCCGCCTGTGCCAAGTCTGAATTTAAGCTGTTTTAGAAGTTCCTCCATTTTCCCTTGCTGCATCAGGAGGCCATCTATTACGGTGACCGTTTTCCCGCCCCTGCCTTTTCTCTCCAGCCGAACGGTCATTTTCTTCTGCGCGGCAGGCAGGCTTGCCTGAGGAGTCTTCCGCACAGATTTTTCTTTCCTTGGGAGGGGGTTGTCAGTGGAAAAGACCAATCTTGATTTATCATCAGGCATCCATCATTTTAACATCAGCCAGCATCCACTTGACTGTCCGGCTGTCCTGGAATAGCTTTTAATCAGAAGATTATTCTTTCCAAAGGAGGCAAATATGGCAGCCGTAGCCACGAAAATAAAAAAGATAGGGATAATAGGTTCAGGCCATATCGGCGGTAATCTGGGATTGCTGCTTGGAAAGGCCGGCTATGAGGTGTTCTACAGTTCCAGGCACCCGGAAAAATTAAAGGGGCTTGCCACCGCCACGGGGACCAAGGCACGTGCTGGCAGCGTGCCGGAGGCAATCGAATTTGCAGACGTGGTCATCTTATCCGTGCCGCTAAAAGCCATACCCGAACTGGATGAAAATACAAAAAACGCACTGAAGGGCAAAATAGTGATAGACACTTCAAACCCTTACCCGGAAAGGGACGGGGAGATTGCCAGCCAGGCGTTAAAGGAACCTGGCGGCATGGGCGTGTTTGTCTCCAAACTATTGCCGGGGGCAAGAATAGTGCGCGCCTTCAACACTGTTTACTTTGAAGACCTTAAAAAACGGGTGAACAGCAATGGAGAGAAGATCGGCATCCCGATAGCAGGCGATGACGAAGAGGGCGTGAATGCCGCGGTGGAACTTGTGCAGCATGCGGGGCTGGACCCCGTTGTTGTGGGAGGGCTGAACAAGTCCAAGGCGTTCGATGTGGGAACAACCGTTTATGCAACCAGCGCTTCGGCGCAGGAAATACGGCAAAAACTGAATTTAAAATAAGGCCAGCCAGAAAAATTTTAATGAAGGCGATCTCGTTAAAACCCGGCACCACTGCCTTGCAGCTCACATCAAGGGATGAGCCATCCATAACCGCGCCCGACGAGGTCAAATTGCAGGTGCTGCGGGTTGGCATATGCGGCACGGACCGCGAAGAGGCCGCCGGAGGCCGCGCCATGGCCCCTGCCGGACGGCAGGATTTAATTATCGGGCATGAGATGTTCGGCAAAGTGGTTGAGACAGGCAAGGATGTAAAAAGCGTAAAGACGGGGGATTTCGCGGTGTTCACCGTGCGCCGCGGCTGCGGGAAATGCCTTCCCTGCCAGATGGACCGCCCGGACATGTGCCGCACAGGTCAATTTATGGAGCGCGGCATCTGGGGGCTGGACGGTTATCAGACTGAATACGTGACGGACAGGGAAAAATATCTGGTGAAGGTGCCCGCTGAGATCGAAAGCGCGGGCGTTCTGCTGGAGCCGCTTTCGGTTGCCGAAAAGGCGATTGAGGAGGCCGTGCGTATCCAGTTCGCCCGTCTGCCGGACGCATGTTCAACACCCGAATGGCTGAATGGGAAGAAATGCCTTGTGGCCGGGCTTGGGCCGATAGGCCTTCTGGCCGCGCTTGCGCTGCGGCTGCGTGGGGCAGAGGTTTACGGGCTTGATATTGTGGACCCGGAAACGGCACGGCCAAAATGGATTGAAAAGATCGGCGGTCATTACATAAACAGCCGTGGCGCAAATGCCCGGAGCACGGCCTCCGGCAAAACAGGCGATAGCACGGGGCAGATGGATATGGTGTTTGAGGCTGCGGGCATCGCCTCACTGGATTTCAGCCTCTTGGACTTTCTGGCCCATGACGGAATATACGTGCTAACCGGCATCCCTGGCGGGGACCGCCCCCTGCAAATCCCCGGCGCAGAGATCATGCGCAGGCTGGTGCTTTACAATCAGGCTATTGCTGGCAGCGTTAATGCGGCGCACGGCCACTTCCGGATGGCGGCAAACGACCTGCTTAAGTGCGCCGCCATGTGGGGAGACCACGCTGAAAAGCTAATCACCAACCGCTATAAGGCAGAGGCTTTCAAAGATGTTTTTACAAAACATTCTCCAGACGAGATTAAAGCGGTAATCGAATGGGCGTAATCTGGATCCGGGGCCTAAAAAGAGGCGGGCCGGGCTTCGGATTCAATCTGCTCTACTTTGTAACCCTTTTGTCTTAACAGTGACAGCACGCCCTTGTCCCCAACAAGATGGGCCGCGCCAACAACCACAAACACCTTTTGCCTGCCGTCCAGGAATTTCTCTATCTTGCCGGCCATCCCCCGGTTCCTGTCCCACAGAAATTTTTTGTAGAATAACGCCATATCAGGATTTTTTTCGATGTCCCCGTAAATAAGCGCGTTTATCCTGGCGGCGTCCCCCACTGCCCAATAGGAAAGCAGCGTTTTCAGTTCGCCCTGTTTTTCGTTGAGCGTGCCAAGCAGCATCGCCTCTTCTTCCTTGTCGGAGAGATTATTAAACAGGTTTATCTGGAAGGCAATACCCTCAAGCTCAACGATGCGCTTCTTGCCGGCCGCCTCATCCATGAAGTGCTTGTCTATCCCGTAATTGACCGAAAAGCCTTCCCCCATATCGGACAAGCCTTCTACCATGGAGGCCAGCACCCATGGCCTGAAATATTTTGCCTGGTCCATGGAGACGCCGAACGTTTCCAGCCTGGCCTTGGCAAGGGCGTAGGTATGCGCGGAGATGTGGTTCTCTATTGTGTCTCCCCCAGGGTACGTGATGCCGCGCAGAATCTCCCTTGTTATGTCCACGGCATTTCTCATAAGCTTGCCGGGGTTCAAATCGGCCTCCACCGCAAGCACGCTGCAGCCATCATAAGCGTTTTCAATCCCGTCTGGCAGCGGGTAAACGTTGCTTCTGGCCGTATGCACGGAGCCCAGGATATAAACCGTGGTGGTGCTGGAAGAGACCTTCCACATGAAATCCTTGAATTTGCCCTGTGTTGGATAAAGGGACTCACGCCTGGAGCCCATCGGGACATAACCCTTGTCCAGAAGTTCCCTGGGAAGTGAGTCCCCCATATATATCTGGCCGTTCGGCCCCACATAGGCGTTGGCGGCCATGGCCTGCTGCGGCAAGGAAATGGCAGCCATCTGTAGAAAAACCAGCAGCGCCGGAAAGACCAGAAAAACCAATCTACGTATTCGCTTTGCCATCATCGAATGCTGCATTATAACAAACCAAAGTTGTTCAGGTGTTGTGAGCAAAAAGATATTTCTGTTTACAGCCCCTTAAAGCTTCGTAATTTTCACCTTCACTATCTTCCTGTCCTCCATTTCAAGGATAAGGAAGCGGAAGTCCTGAAACCGCACCTGCTCCCCCACTTTGGGCAGCCTGCCGAAAAGCCCGAAGACAAAACCGGCTATGGTATGGAAATCCTTGCTGGAAAGCTCCACCCCAACAAGCTCGTTCACCTCGTCAACGCTGGCCGAACCCGCAACAATGAAGGTCCGTTCGTCTATCTTTTCCACCTCGCGCCCGGCCTCAATCTCCTCAAATTCGTCCTTAAGCTCGCCCACAATCTCCTCTACTATGTCCTCAAACGTGATAAGGCCGTCCGTGCCGCCGTACTCGTCCATCACAACGGCTATCTGGAACTTCCTCTTCTGCATTTCGTCCAGAAGTTCGCTTACCATCTTGTTTTCCGGCACAAAATACGCCTCACGCATTATCCCGGTTACCGGGGAGCTTTCGCTTACAGCCCCTTCGGCCAGCTTTATAAGTATGTCCTTCATGTAAAGTATGCCCAGTATCTCGTCTATGCTCTCCCCGATAACGGGATACCTTGAATACCCTTCATCCTTAACCAGGGCCATGGCCTGGGAGATGTCCGACGCGCCGGGGATGGAGACGATCTCGGTCCGCGGCACCATCACCTCGGACACCATCTTGTCCCCAAACTCGAAAACCCTGTGCAGAAGCTCCTTCTCCTCTTCCTCGATGGCGCCGGCCTCCTCGCCTATGGTTATCATCGCCTTTATCTCGTCAACGGTCATATAGGCGGCCAGGGGCTCGCGCTTCAGCCCGAACATCCGGATAATCCAGCTGAAGAAGCTCACAAGCGGCGATATTAATTTCATATACGCGCGAACCGGCCTGGCAAGGTTCAGCGCAAAGGCGTCGGCGTAGGTAACGGCCAGCGTCTTGGGTATCAGCTCGGAAAATATTACGATCACAAACGTAAGGACAACGGTTATGATTACTACCCCCCTTGGGCCGGGGCCAAACAGGCTTATTGCTATCTGCGTGCCAAGCGAGGTGGCAAGGATGGTAAAGAGCGTGGCCGAGACCACAACGGCGCTGAAGAACCTGTCGTGCTCGTCTAAAATCTCCTTCAGCGTGCGCGCCCTCTTGTCGCCCTTCTCTATCAGTCCCCTTATCCTGAAGCGGTTGGCGGAGATGAAGGACGCCTCGGAACTGGACAGCAGGGCAAGAAGAAAAACGCAAAAAAGAATTACGAATATGGCCAGCGTACTTGGAGGTTCCATATGTTAAATGGATTGCATCTTTGCGATCACCGCTTCGGCCACCCTGGAAGTGGATGCGGCCGACGGGTCGTCCGGGGCCGGCTTCATGTCGTACGTAACATCCTTGCCTTCCTCTATCACGGCGGCTATGGCCTTGCGGAGCCTTTCGGCCTGCTTCTGCTCACCCAGATGGATAAGCATCATAACGCCCGACAGCATCATCGCAAAGGGGTTCATCTTGTTCAGGCCCTTGTACTTGGGCGCGCTGCCGTGGGTAGGCTCAAACACCGCGTATTTTTCCCCGATGTTGGCCCCCGGCGCCATCCCAAGCCCGCCTATAAGCCCAGCCCCCAGGTCCGAGACTATGTCCCCGTAAAGATTGGGCAGCACCAGCACATCATAAAGCTGGGGCTTCTGAACAAGCTGCATACACATATTATCTATTATTCTGTCCTCAAATTCTATATCGGAATACCTGGAGGCCACATCCCGCGCCACCTCAAGAAAAAGCCCGTCGGAGAACTTCATTATATTGGCCTTGTGGACGGCCGTTACCTTCCTGCGCCCGTTCTTGCGGGCGTACTCGAATGCGAACTTGACGATGCGCTCCGTGCCGTGCACGGTTATGGGCTTTATGCTTATCCCGGCGTCATCGGTTATCGTTTTGCCGGGGAAAAGCCCGTTTATGGTTTTTATGATATTCAAGGTATCCGGAGCGCCCTTCTGGAACTCGATCCCGGCGTAAAGGTCCTCCGTGTTCTCGCGGACTATCACTATATCTATATTGTCGTAAAGGGATTTTACGCCCTTGAACGTAATGCACGGCCTCAGGCAGGCATAAAGGTCCAGCGCCTGGCGCAGTGAAACGTTCACGCTCCTGAACCCCTTGCCAACCGGGGTGGTAACGGGGCCTTTTATGGCTATGCCGTTTTTCTTTATGGATTCTATGACCCTGTCCGGCAGGGGGCTGCCCTCTTTGGCATAAACGTCCTCGCCCGCGTCCTGCACGTCCCATTCAAACTTGAGACCGGTGGCCTCCAGGACCGCGCGGGTTGCGGCGGATATCTCCGGGCCTACACCGTCTCCGGGTATAAGGGTCACTTTATACATTACAGGGTAACCGTCATTATCTTTCTTGCCGCCTCCGGATGGCTTGCAATGAAACGCAGCTCGTCATCGGTGAGCGGCTTTTGAGTGTGAAGGTTTGCGTACTGCACCAGCTCCAGTATCATCCGGGCCTCGTCGTCGTCCTTGAAGTGGACGCCCAGCTTGTCGTAAACGTGCCTGAAGCCTTTTATGCCGCCGTATGCGCCGGTGGTTATCACCCTGCCGGTCTCGGTAAGCTCCGGCTCGCCGCGGCCAACATCTTCGGGGTCGTACAGCTCATAATTGCGCCTGTCTTTCAAAGCGCCGTCCGCGTGGATGCCGGATTCGTGCGCGAAGGCGTTTGAGCCCACGCCAGGCTGGTTTATGGGAATGGGCAGATTGAATGCCTTGGATGCGTATTTTGCTATCCGCCATGCCATCTTCAGGTCCACGGTATTATGAAGCGGGGCCTTCTCAGCCAGCTTGGTGGAGTATTTCAGGGCCAGTATGGTAGACACCAGGTCGCAGTTGCCGCAGCGCTCGCCATAACCGTTTACGGTGGTGTTTATGTAGCTGTCCACGCCGGCCTCTATTGCGCCAAGCGCGCCGGCCACGGACACGGCCTCGGCCATGCCCAGGTCATTATGGCAGTGCATCTCTATCGGGAATTGCGTGTTCCGGGCCAATTCCCGTATTCTCTCGTAGCTGGTTATGGGGTCGTCCAGCCCAAGCGTGTCGCAGTAACGGAAGCGGTCCGCCCCGGCTTCCTTGCCGGCGTTGATGAAGTCCACAAGTTTGCCCAGTTGGGTCCTGGAGGCGTCCTCCGCGTTTACGCCCACGGTTTTTGCGCCAAGCTGCTTTGCCAGCTTCACCGCCTGCTGGAGAGATTTAAGTATGTCGCCCCATACCATCCTGCCCTGGAACTTGCCCTGTATCATTATCTCCGAAGTGGACATGGAGATATTTATGTGCTTTAAATCCGGACAGTTCTTGAACGAAAGCTCGATGTCCGACGGCAGCGCCCTGCACCAGCCTTCAAGGTGAAGGTTCTTTATCACACCCTTTTTGGCCAGGTCCAGGTTGGCGTTTATGTAGTGGATTTCGTGCTTGAGCGTGGGAAAGCCAACTTCACTCTGAAAGACGCCCATCTCGTCCAGATAAAGATTGAGCATCGTCTTTGAGAGCTTTGGAAGCAGGATGCGCGAAGTCTGCACCCCGTCCCGGTTGGTTACGTCTATAAGATAGACCTTATTGTCGCCCATGCACGCTCCTTAAGTTCAAAATAAGGATATATTATACCTGAACATACAATTAAGTGCAGGCCAGAGGCGGGGCCGAGACGCATTTTGTAAGGTCAGCAGATGTGCCCGGCAAGAGCGCCGGAATCAATCCCTTTTTGCGCGATAGCGGCCAGGCTTGCATTGGAGATGTCTTCAATATACGGCAGTTCCCCGATTACGGGGACCGGAGACAACTCTTTCAATACCTCCGCATTCGTCTTCTCCGCCACGCCTGCCCCACCCGGATTTGGCGTGTTCATGATTATCCCGGCCACCTCCGCCCCGTGGTCCAGCGCATATTTAACGGTAAGCAAAGTATGGTTAAGCGTCCCAAGGCGGTTAGGTGAGACTATTAATATTGGAAGGTTTAGCTCCTTGGCCAGGTCCAGCATGAAAAAATCCTTTTTTACCGGAACAAGCAGCCCGCCCGCGCCCTCCACTACCCCGGCATCGTATTTTTTTGAGAGGGCATCGAACCGCTCTTTGATTACTTCAATGTTTATCTCTTTGCCTTCTTCGCGTGAGGCCACAAGCGGGGCAACCGGCGTGCGGAAGGGATAAGGGACTATCTCCCGGATGTCCTCTTTCATACCCGCAACTTCCTTTAAGATCATCCCGTCTTCCGGCAGCAGATCGCCGTAGATGCTCGCTTTGCAGCCCGTCTCGATTGGCTTCATGCCGAAGACTTTTGTCCCGTTGCCCATGAGCAGCCGGATAATGGCGGCGGCGGCTATGGTCTTTCCAACGCCGGTATCAGTGCCCGTTATAAAGAAACCTTTTGCCCTGCCCATAAAAGAACCAGAATTGCCCCTTTCTTTTTATATGTTCCATCCTTTTCAGGATAGTACTTTAATTTCAGCAGGTTATATCCAGATATCTGTTCCGTTTGTTCCATCTGTTTCAATTTCCAAAACCGCTTCAGCCTCTAGTCCGGCTGCCATACAATAAACCAGCCCGGCATGACATTGTCAATGGGAAGGATGTCTTCCTGATTCACCATCTAAAGAAAATAAAAAACCTCGTTTATCCCATGGGGACACGGTGTTAGAATGTTGTGCTGAGCAAAAAACCAACACCAACGAGGTGAAGATAGTATGGCACAAAAGGCGCTT
>JAJYLE010000065.1:12400-13257 GCA_021788025.1 Nitrospirota bacterium | reverse complement strand
CATAGACAGCATCTCATATAAAAATTAAAGGGACGGTTCTATTTTTCTTCTTTTCCTCATCACGCGCTTCGATTTTCATTTAAATAGAACCGTCCCTTTTTCACTCCCCAGATTATTCGGAGATGTCCCCAGATTATTTGACGGCTATCCCCAAAATGTATTTTGTAATTACGCCAATAATCACAGAAAATATAAATAGCAATGCACCCCCCCCAATTGCCTTTAGCAGGGCCTTACTACCTTTCTGAAACCCGCGGGACCGGTAAAAATATATTGCTGCGCCCAACGGTAAAAAAAGGACAAACCAAATAATCATATATTTGCCGAATGGATATTTGTATGCCACGCTGTCTGATAAGCACCACAAATATGCGGCGATCATAATGGCAAAACCAATAGAATAGTGCAAAAAATTTGAGACAGAAGAGGGCTTGCCCACAACCGCACTTGCAAAGCCAATCAGTACAAAAGCGGCAACCAGAACGATAATAGACACGTTCATTATCGTCTTGGCATTCTTAATGTTGATGGCGGCTGGATCCATATTTTCCCCCTCGTTTTTTTGAAAATGGCTCCTTGCCTTGGAGGCTTTCAGATGCGTTCCGCGGCATTATAACACAGAAATCCTATGCATGTTGAAATGGTATTCAGCCGGGCCGAGCAAAATTGCGCCCTGTTTAATGTCTGGTGGAGATGTTAAAGCCACCCTGTTGCATACTGGTCGTAACTGGTATCTTGCCGGGGATAGGGCGTGTGCCCAGCTTCAAGGGCGAACTCTTATATTCGCCGCCTCCTACATACAGCGTTTGTTTGAAGGGGTACACCGCATCCCGCCAAAGAGATATTGAGGTGAGGGT
>JAJYLE010000065.1:6801-12390 GCA_021788025.1 Nitrospirota bacterium | reverse complement strand
GTATGCGCTAACCTCCCCGCGGGGTGTGGAATGGAAGGGGTAATTAAAACCCGTTTCAAGCTGCGGAAGGGGTTGGTTATCATGTGTACCAGACACCAGCGCGCCGCTCCGCGCGCCCCCACTAAAACATGACGTGAACTTCATGACACATGTCATATGGACGGTGTCATATTTTTGCGGTTAATATCAGGGCGGCTAAGAAGCACAGGGCCGCTTTTGGGCCGGGGGCTTCCAGCCAATGCTCTTTGAAAAGACCGGGGTTATACGGCAGGAACAAGCTTCAAAAATCATGGCCTGATTGAACGGCATTGAACAAGAATTTTTATTAACACATTGAAAACAAAGCAAAAAAGCGAGGGGAGGTTGAACACTAAAAAAGAGCAGAAAATGAGGGGGCTTACACTTCCATGATTATGGGCATGATAAGCGGACGGCGGTCCAAAGTATTGCGGAGGTATTTCTTTAAGGTGCTTCTTATCTTGGCCTGCAAGAGGGCGCTGTCCGCGATAATCTCCTTGTCCAGCCCGGCAATGGTTTCGGAAAGGAAATCCTTCACGTCCGAAACAAATTCAGGCGAGGCGTCCTCGAAAATAAACCCTCTGGACACAACATCGGGGCCGGAGATTATCCCGCCGGTCAGCTTTTCCACGCCAAGCAGCACTATTACCACGCCGTCGTGGGCGATGCGCATGCGGTCCCGCAGCACCATTTCCTCCACGTCACCTTTGCCGTCTATGAACACCCTGCCGGTGCCAACCTTCCCGGCCTGCACCGCGCCTTCGGGCGAGATCTCCAGTATGTCGCCGTTGCCCATGATGAATATGTTTTCCCTGGGGATGCCCTGCTTGGCGGCCAGCCCGGCGTGAATGCAGAGGTGCCTGTATTCGCCGTGTACCGGCATGAAGTATTTGGGCTTCACAAGGTTCATAAGGAGCTTCAGCTCCTCCTTGGAGGCATGGCCGGACACGTGTATCTCCGACACCTTTTCATAGATCACGTTGGCCCCGCGCTTGAACAGATGGTTTATAATCCTGCCAATAGAGCGCTCGTTGCCGGGTATCATCTTGGCGGAAAGGACAACCGTGTCGCCCTCCTTGATCTGTATCTGCTTGTGCTCACCCGTGGCTATGCGGGTAAGCACGCTCATCGGCTCACCCTGGGAGCCGGTTGTTATTATTACCGCCTGATCGTCGGGCACGTCTTTGAGGTTTTCAAGCTTAAGCCATGTTTCGCGCGGGATTTTCAGATAGCCAAGGTCCAGCGCAATCTGGGCGTTTGACACAATGCTCCTTCCGCACAGCACAACCTTCCTGCCGTAAGAGGCCGCCACGTCTATGGCCTGCTGTATGCGGTGGATATTTGAAGAGAAGGTGGATATTATTATCCTGCCTTTGGCCCTGGCAAACACGTTTTCGAAAGCGCGGCGCACTTCCTTTTCAGAGAATGTGAACCCGCCTTTTTCCGCGTTGGTGCTGTCTGAAAGAAGAAGCGCCGTACCCTTTTCGCCGTATTCGGCAAACGTTTTGAAATCCAGAAGCTCGCCGTCAACGGGAGTGGGGTCCACCTTGAAATCACCGGTGTGGATAACCCTGCCCACCGGGGTCTCTATGCCCAGCGCCACGCCGTCCACTATGCTGTGGGTAACTCTTATGAACTCGATATCGAAGACCCCAAGGCTTATCCTGCCCCTGGGCCGCACGGCGTGCATCTCAGAATCTTCAAGATGGTGCTCCTTCAGCTTTTCCCTTATCAGCCCGATTGTAAGCGGGGTCCCGAATACCGGTACCGGCAGTTCCTTCAGCATGAATGGCAGCGCGCCCACGTGGTCCTCATGGCCGTGGGTGATTACTATGCCCCTTATCTTTTCACGGTTTTCAAGAAGGTAGGTGAAATCCGGGATGACGAAATCGATGCCAAGCATGTCTTCTTCGGGGAACATGAGGCCCGCGTCTATGACCACTATGTCGCCGTTGTACTCAAGGACGGTCATGTTGAGGCCGCCCACTTCCTCCAGCCCGCCAAGCGGGATTACATAGAGGGTATTGTCCCTGAGGCCGCCGTTCACATTTTCATTCACAATGATAAGAGTTTCTCCAGCAGCGCCTTCCCGGTATGCAGCCGGTTTCCGGCCTGCTCAAATACTACGCTATTTGGGCCGTCAATAACGCCGGAGGTTATCTCCTCGCCCCTGTGGGCGGGCAGGCAGTGCATCACTATAACGTCTTTTCTGGCGCACGCCAGCAGCGCCTCGTTTATCTGGTATCCGGCGAAGCGTTTCTTGCGCTCCTCTCCGCCGTTTTCCTGGCCCATGCTTACCCATACGTCCGTGTATATCACGTCCGCCCTGCCCGCTGCCTCCTTTGGCTCCCTGAGCACAAGTATATCGCCCTTGGCCGTTTCCCTCACCTTCTCAAGCACAAGCGGGTCCGGCTCGAACCCCTCCGGGCAAGCAAGCGATATATTCATCCCGGCAAGCGCGGCGCCTTCCATCAGGGAGTTGGCCACGTTGTTGCCGTCGCCGATATAGGCCACGTTCACCCCTTCCAGGCGGCCTTTCTTCTCGTATATGGTCATAAGGTCCGCAAGGGCCTGGCATGGATGGTGCGTATCGGTAAGCGCGTTTATAACGGGAATGGAGGAACAGGACGCAAACTCCTTGAGCCTGGCATGGCCAAACGTGCGGATTATCATACCGTCCAGATAAAGCGAAAGTGTGCGGGCGGTATCGGCCACGGTCTCGCCCCTGCCAAGCTGTATTTCCCCGGGGGAAAGGAAGATGGAATTGGCCCCAAGCTGGTAGAGCGCGGACTCAAAGGAAACCCGCGTGCGTGTGGATGCCTTCTCGAAGAAGAGGCCAACACTCTTTCCTATAAGCGGGCATTTGTTCCTGTCCACGCCTTTTTTCAAGGCAATGGCCCTGTTTATCAATTCATGCAGTTCTTCCGGCGTGATGTCCAGAAGCTCGATAAAATCCCTTTTCACCTGGCCTCCCCCGCCAGCACCTCGTCCAGAATATTCACGGCAATGTCTATATCGGCATCCTGCACTATAAGGGGCGGCAGGAACCGCAAAACGTTGCCGGACGTGCAATTTACCAGGAGCCCTTTTTCCATGCAGCCGGCAACTATCGCGGCGCACGGCTTTGAAAGCTCCATCCCGATAAGAAGGCCCATCCCCCGGATGTCCTTTATCAAATCCGGGAACCGGACTTTCAGGGCATCCAGCTTCTCCCTGAAATATGTTCCCATCCTCTTTGCATGGCCGAGCATGTAATGGTTGTCTTCAAGCAGCACCTGAAGGACGGCAACACCGGCGGCGCAAACCACCGGCCCTCCGCCGAACGTGGACGCATGGGAGCCTGGCGTAAACGCCTCCGCAACATCTTCCCGCGCCAGGACGGCCCCTATAGGCATCCCGCCGCCAAGCCCCTTGGCAAGGGTCATTATATCAGGCTTTACACCCCAGTGCTTGTATGCAAACAGCTCACCCGTCCGGCCGATGCCGGTCTGCACCTCGTCAAATATCAGCAGCGCCCCGGCGGAGCCGCATATATCCCGCACCTGTTTCAGGTAATCCTGGCCTGGCACCCTGACGCCGCCTTCACCCTGTATGGGCTCCAGCATAACGGCGCAAAGCTTCCCCTTTTCATGCTCCACCGCTTCCCTGAGCGCCCCGGCATCGTCATATGGCACATAGATAAAACCGTCCAGCAGCGGCTCGAACCCGGCATGGAATTTAGGCTGCCCTGTTGCCGAAAGCGCGCCGAAGGTGCGCCCGTGGAACGAATTTATGGCCGTGATTATCCTGTATTTCTCCGGCCCGGAGTGCTCTTTGGCATATTTCCTGGCCAGCTTTATAGCCGCCTCATTGGCCTCGGCCCCGGAGTTGCAGAAGAACGCCCTGCCGGCAAAGCTGTTTTCTATCAGCAGGCGGGCAAGCTTTACCTGGGCCTCCGTATAGTACAGGTTGGAGACGTGTATCAGCCGCTGCACCTGTTTCTGCACTGCAACCACAACCTTGGGGTGGCAATGCCCAAGCACGTTTACAGCTATGCCGCCCACAAAATCCAGGAATTCGCGGTCATCACCGGACCAGACGCGCACCCCTCTGCCCTTCCTGAGCACAAGAGGCTGCCTGGTATAGGTATCCATCTGATACCGGCCACTTTCCTCGGTTATTTTTTTTATATCCATGAAGTTTAATAATATATCAAAAATGCATGAAAATTCAAACAGTTTCTGGTTTTTAAATAAAAAACCTGCAAATCTAAAGTACGTTTAAATTCTGTTGAAACCTGCCTTTTTCATGTCTATAATTAGTTCGGGATGGGGAAATCTGCCGGAGAAAACGATACAACAGTTTTGTCTTTATGTAGCCAGGAGGCAAACCCGTTTTCACTGAGGGTTATTATCAACCCGGCCCTCCAGCTCCTAATACCCATTCTGGTAATATTGCTTGCCCAGGAAGCAAGCGTCTTTGTGCTTTCAAAATTTATCACGCTTTCGGAATTTGGAAGAAGCCTGATGTACCCGGCACTGCTGGCGCTTACAGTTGCACCCATTCTCTACTTTTCAATGCTCAGGCCGCTCAGGGAAAATGTTGCCGAACTCAAGCGGGTGGAGGCTGCGCTCCGTGAAAAAGAGGAATTCCTGCACACCATTATGGATACCGCGCGTGAGCAGATGCACGCCGAAAAGGCGCTTATTGAAAGCGAGGAAAAATACCGTTCGCTGGTAGAATCCACTGACGATTCCATTTATGTTGTTGACGGCGAATGCAGGTTTATCCACATGAACAGGAAACATAGCGCCCGGATGGGTTTTTCGGGCAGCCAATACGCAGGCCGGAAGTACTCTGAATTCCACAGCCCGGAGCAAACGGAGAAGTTTGCCGCCCAGGTCTCATTGGTGATAGCAACGGGAGAGTCGCAGAACAATGAGCACCAAAGCAGCAGGGATGGCAGATATTTTGCGCAGACATTAAGCCCGGTGCGTGGAGCAGAAGGCACCGTGGTGGCCGTGACCGTAATTTCAAAGGATGTCACCCCGCTTAAGGAAATGGAGGCCAGGCTGCGTACCTTGTCGCTTACAGACGAGCTTACCGGACTTTACAACAGACGGGGATATGCCACCTTTTGCGAGCAGATGCTGAAAGTATGCAACCGCAGAAGAAAGAGCATGTACCTGCTTTATGCAGACCTTGACAACCTGAAATATATAAACGACACCTACGGCCACCCTGAAGGAGACCACGCGCTGGTGGACGTTGCGGAGGTGCTGAAGGCCACATTCAGGGATTCCGATGTTTTAGCGCGCATAGGCGGCGATGAATTCGTGGTAGTGCCGGTCAATGACGAAAACGACATCGAAAAGATCACCGCAAGGCTAAACGACAATGTGCAGAACAAAAACCTTCAGGGCGGGCGCCCGTACACCCTTTCAATCAGTTACGGTTTTTCGTATTACGACCCTGCGGACCCATGCTCCATTCATGAGCTTGTCGCGCACGCCGAAAAATCCATGTACGCCCAGAAGGTTAAGAAACGGATGGGGGCCAGAAACCTGGTATAAAAGCCCGGTCTCCAGCCCC
>JAJYLE010000065.1:0-6791 GCA_021788025.1 Nitrospirota bacterium | reverse complement strand
CTACTGTGCTTTCATCTGTACGTCTACCCCTGATGCATTGGTTCCGTTTATGAGGTCGAACGCAGACGGAGCGCCAATATACAATCCCGGGTTCCAGGCTAAAGCGTTAATGTGGTAACGCGCGCCCGCAAAATTTCCCGGCAGGTCGCCTACGGCATAGGGCCATGTGGAGCCGGACATGGCACCCGTATACAAGGCATTCACAATTATGCCGCCCTGGGTGACAAATGTTACACCGTTGAAGAGTGACACGTTGCTGGCAAACAGCAGGTTGCCGGAAACCTGGTTTGCCGTGCCCGAAGCCGGCGCCAATGTACCGAAAGCAAGCGGCTCTGCCGAGGAAGCGTTGGCTATAAACGCAGTTGAAGGGTCATACAGGTAGGCGCGCGCAACCGCCTGGAAATTACCAGTCCCTTCGGCCGGCACCGTATTGGCAAATGCAGGATTGCCGCCGTTATTAAATGGGGCAACCTGTAGCGGACCGCTTGAAAGCAGGAAGTTGGAGAACGTGCCGGTAAAGGGATTGAAGTGCCTGTACCGGACCACGTAAGGGGTGGCCATTCCCGGCACGGTCTGCTCAAAGTCGGCCCATGAGCCTGTAGGGACAACGGTCCCGCCCACGGCGAAATCAGGGGCCGGGCTGTTTACCATCGCGCACTGCCCGATATTGGTTGGGCTGGAAGCAGGCGTTGTCCCTTTTACAGCCGGAACGTTTTGCACGATGGCGGTATCATAGCCAATGCCTCTTATCATCACATCATAAGTGCCAGGCCACAGCGGATAAAGAATGAATGACCCGTTGCTCTGGAGCGCGGCAACACGCCGTATTACAAAGCGGTCTCCAGCCTGGTCAACCTGCTCCGCTTTTATGATGAAGCGCGCATTCGGGGCGTTTGCAATGGCGCCGGGGTCCAGCTGCCCCACTATGGCAGCGGCATTATCCAGGTCGAAATACTGGAGGTCCGGCTTAAGCACGTATTCGGTTATGGAGTCGCGGGTAAAACTTATCACGTCATGGCTCACGTCAAACTCCAGGGCCAGGTTCAGAGGAGTTGAAGCTGCCACGCCGAACGTGCCAGAAAGCTTTATGCCCTTGTCCGGAGTGGGTATCCGCAGCGGATACGCAGTCCCGTTGACCACGGCCTCGTTATTATACGAAAGGCCCTGGGAACTGGCCGACTGCGCAAGCGCATTTTCCGTAGGGACTAGAAACAGGCGAATCTGCTGATAGTTGCCGTCAGGCAATGTCAGGCCGCTCCAGATCTGGCTGCTTACCTTTCCGCTCAGGCTCTCAAGGTCTATGCTTACCGGGCTGGAGAGATCGTATTTCAGCCAGCCAGCATCGTCCGGCCCCGCCGCATTGCTTGTGTGGAACCATACGGATTTAACGGTTATCCAGACATGGTCGAAATCCCCAGGGGCGTCGCTCATCGAGATGTTTACGCTGCCTGAAGATGATCCGGTACTGCTGCTGCCACTTCCCGCACCGCAGGCGGTAATGGCAAAAAGAAGAATTATCAAGAAAATTCCATACCTTCGCACTGGTTGTCTCCTTTTTGTGCCGTTGGACGCAACTCCTCTTCTCATATAGCCGCAGGCTATATGCTTGAATCAAAGGGTCCCTTTTATTTTTTAATTAAGCGAACGGGCCTGATTCCGCCCGTTATCTCCAGTGGCCGCCGCGCCACCTCCAGCCCCTGGGTGTCTCTCTCCAGTGGCCCGGCACCCATACGGCACGCGGCCACGGCCTTCTTGCCCAATGTCCCGGCCGCCAGACATAGCGTCCATAACTCCATGCCCAGAAGCCCCCTACCCATACGGCCCCCGGATATGGGGCAGCGCCAACAACCTCCACCCTTGCCGCTGGCGGAGGAGTGCGCACTTCCGCCACACACCCTGCGGAGCCGGCCACAAGGGCCGCCATCACCAGCGGGGCCAGAAACCTGCGAACCTTTTTCATTCTTGTTTCACCTTTCTTTTTGTTTAGCGTATTTGTTGCCGTTTAAATTTTTTACTGCACAGGGCCTTCCGCAAACGGCCTGCCGCCCTGTGGGCGTTTCCGCCTGGCCTCGGCAATCATCTTTTTTATCTGGTTATTGAACCGGACCTGAAAGAGCAGGAATTTCGCCTGCTGTTCAACGGTAAGCACCTTTTTAAGCTCTGCCCTTTCCGCTCCGTTAATTCGTTCCAGCGCCTCATGGTTTGCCTCCAGGTTATCCAGCACGGTTTCAATTCTTGCATCGTCCCTGTTTGCAAGGGCCATCCTCAAATTGCGCATTGCAACCCTCTGGTTATACTCGATGTCCGCCCGTCTCCTGTCATATTTGTTCAGGATTGGGAAAACCCGTGAAGCGGAGTCCTCATCAAGGTTTAGCACCCTTGTAAGCCTCCATATGCGCAGGGTGTTTATCTTTTCCCGCATCTTTTCAAACTGCTGACGAGGTGGTATCCGGCCATAAGGGCCGCCGGCCGCCATGGCCGCGCCGGAAAGAAAGACAATGAAGAAGACCACGGCGGCGGTCTTAAGAAAAATTGAAACAAACCTGTTACCTTTGCTTTTCATCCCATTATCCTTTCGCTTGAATAGCCAGAGGCGCTGTCATCGCGGGACCGGGCCCCGGCCTTGTACTCGTTCAGAATCCTGCCAAGTCTCTTTAGCCCTTTTGGCCCCAGCGAATCCAGGTCCGTTCCATAGTCAGGGGCGTAGTCAGCCTGCCCTGTATCTTCACTGGTTACCTGCGAATTGGCCGGCGAATTTACCGCACCTTCCTGATTCGAGGCAAGGGCCTCCCCGATCTCGGTATCCACCTGCCCCTCAAAGCCGGAGGATGTGCCATTGGCGCTGCCGGCGGCTGGAAGCGCGAACTCCGATGAAAGCGGGTCCCTGAAATAAACCTGTGCAAGGGTTGGAGACTGTTTTTCGCCTTGATGCGCGCCGTGTATCAAAAAGCCAAGCAGCAGGGCAGCGGCCGCCGCGGCTGGAGGAAGAATGTATCTGAATTTAAAGTTTGAAATCCGGAACAGCGGCTTGCGCGCCTTCACATCCCCGGCAGCGGAAACCGCTTGTACAGGGCATGTTTTCCAGAATTCCGGCCCCGGATCGGGGACTTCCATATCATTGATATCTTTCAGCAGGCTTAATTCACCGGCGCATTCAGCGCATCCGGAGACATGCTGCTCCACTTGCTTTTTGAGTTCTCCGGCAAGCAGCCCGTTTGCATAATCCGGCAGCAGTCCGCTTATTTTTTCATGCATGGTTATCATAGCCTTTTGCCGTTACCGAGTCTTTGAGTTTCTTTACAGCCAGGCTGTAATGGGCCTTTACGGCCCCTTCAGTGCAACCCATGACAAGCGCCGCTTCCGAAATGCTTAACCCCTGATAAGCCCTTAGCGTAATGGCCATGCGCTGCCTTTCCGGCAGGCCTGAAATCTCTTTTTTTATGATTTCCCGCTTCTCTTTTTCAATAAGGCAATCCGCCCGGTCCGCCTGGGCCGGCGTGGATTCATCTATTTCTGTTTCCTCGCGCCTTTTGGCCAGGTGGTTGAGGCCGGCATTCATGGCTATTTTGTAAAGCCAGGTTTTGAAGGAGGCATCCTTCCTGAAGCCGGGGAGCCCCTTGAGTGCGCTTACAAATACGCCCTGGGTAAGGTCTTTGGATTCCTCGGCATCCCCGGTCATCCTGTAAAGGAATGCGTATATCTGCTTTTGATATATCATCACAAGCTCTCCGCCGGCCTCCGCGTTCCCGCTGAGGTATTGGTTGATGAACACCATATCATCGTTCATCTGCTTATACTGACAGGCGTGGCGGCAAAAGGTTTAAAGCCGGAGGAAGATTTGTTGAATCCTGCATTGGGCAGAAGAAAGCCGCGTTCATCATCTATTAATAAACATGAGGACAAAATGCAACAAAAGGCCGGGAAAGTTGTTATCCCAGGATCGATGACAGTACGGATTTCAGCCTGTCAAGGTCTATCGGCTTTACAAGGTATCCGGCAGGCGATGCCGCTTCGGCCCGTTTCCTTATCTCGCTGTCGGTGTAGCCGGTGACAAAGACCACTGGCACCTGGATCATCTGCCGGATTTTTTTTGCCGTCTCGATCCCGTCGGCTTCGCCCTGGATTCTGATATCCAGTATCACCAGGTCCGGCTTCTGGGCCGCCACCCTTTCCAGGGCCTCAGAGGCGGTTGCGGCAGGCTCCAGGGGCTCATATCCCCAGAGTTCCAGCATGTCCGTCATCCCCATTGCGGTGATGACTTCGTCTTCCACTACCAGTATCTTTTTTGTCAAGGGCTACTCCCCCTTGAAAATCATCCGGAACACCGTGCCTTGTCCGGTTTCAACCTCAATCCTGCCGCCAAGCTGTTTTGTGACAAGATTGTTTACAAGGCGGAGGCCAAGGGTCTCCACCCGTTTGATTTCCACTGATGGCGGCAGGCCTATGCCGTCATCCGAATAGTCAAAACCTATCTGGCCGCCTTCCCTGCGGCGCAGGGATATTCTGATGGATCCGGCCTTGCCGTCTGGGAAAGCGTATTTCAACGAATTGGAGATAAGCTCGTTCAGGATAAGCCCGCACGGGGTTATGGTGTCTATGGACATCTGTATGCTGTCTATATCCAGGTCCAATATTACCTTTTGTGCCTGTTCCTGATAACTGAGCACCATGGCATTTGCCAGCACTTCTATATAGTCCCGGATATCCAGCCTTGCCAAATCCCTGGATTTGTACAGGAATTCATGCACAAGCGACATGGCCCTTATCCTGTCCCTGGTGTCTTTCAGCATGCCACGGACACGGCCGTCGGCAACGGAGGCGGTCTGAAGGTCGATAAGGCTGGATATCACCTGCATATTGTTCTTTGTGCGGTGATTAAGCTCCCTCAGGAGCGTCTCTTTTTCCTTCAAGGACAGATTAATTTGCTCTTCCGCCTGTCTGATTTCCGTTACATCGGACACGCTGCCTACAAGGCCTCCAATAGAGCCGTCTTCCTTTTGAAAAACCGCCTTTCGCACAATAATATCCCGAATCTCGCCGGTAGCGCGCCTGAAAGACGTCCCGTACAACTGCACACCCCCGTTCTGGAAAAGCGATCTGTCGGCCTCTGTATAAAAATCCGCAAGCTCCTTGGGCGCAATATCGTAAGCCGTTTTCCCATGGATTACGGCAGGGGGGATCCCCATGAAATCGCCGAAGGCATTATTGCAGTTCAAGTAAACTCCCGCCGGGTCTTTCATAAAAAGAGGGGCGGCGACAGCATCCGACAATGCGTAAAAAAAATTCACCTTCGCGGAACCCTCCGGGAAACCACCCCGGCATTTATTCAATTCCAGCGTGGCCTCATTAAAGGCCTGCCTAAGCCGGCTGATTTCATTTTCGAACTGTTTTATATCTTTTTCCATAAAGGTTTTTTAAACTTAAACCTTGATTAAAATTGTATCAGAAATTCCGGCAAATGGATTCCCAGGCCCCCCCGAAAGGGGAATTCTAAATCAAATTGCCGGTTACCGCAAGTGAATTCGCAAAGAGTGGGCCTGGCATATGAAAAAGAATGTACAAGCAGTAATCACGGCTTGGCCCCGAATATTATGTGTTATCATATTTGTTGGGAAAAATTTACGGAGGGCATAACGGGCAAATGGTGACGGGCAAGCCGCTTTTCAGCGTGGATCAGATACAAAAGAGGGTTCGGGAACTCGCCGACAGGATAACCAGGGATTATGAAGGAACGGACCTGGTGGCCGTGTGCATCCTGAGCGGCGCATTCATGTTTTTTTCGGACCTGGTTAGGAACATCCGTATCCCTATCAAGGTGGATTTTGTCACCTGTTCCAGTTACGTTAAAACCGACACCACCGGAGAAGTTACTGTGCATTCCGATATCCGTGAGGACATAAAGGGCAAGCACGTCCTTCTGGTGGAAGATATTGCGGACACAGGGATTACCCTCAACTTTCTGCGGGAGCATTACAGCCAGCGCGGTCCCGAAGGCATCAAAATTTGCACCCTCCTGGACAAGAAAGCCAGGCGCGCCGTGGACATCCCCATCGATTACTCCGGTTTTGATATACCCAACGAATACGTAGTCGGCTACGGACTGGATTATTCAAACAGGTTCAGGAACCTGCCATATATATCTGTATTTAAAAAGTCCGTTTAGATAAAAGGAGCGCTCATGTACGAACTTACGGTAGAGGGATCATTTGCAGCCGCTCACCAGTTGAGAGGCTATGGCGGTAAATGCGAGAAACTGCACGGCCATAACTGGAAGGTGCAGGCCCATGTGACCGCGGACCGGCTTAATGAGATAGACATCGCGATGGATTTCAACGACCTTAAAAAGATGCTCAGCGAGTGCCTGGCCCCGCTGGACCACGCATTCCTTAATGATGTTTTCCCGTTCACGGAGAAAAACCCTTCAAGTGAAAACGTGGCCAAATGGGTGTATGATTCTCTTAAAAGAAGATTGAATAACGGCGTGCAGCTTTCGGCTGTTACCGTTTGGGAGAACGAAACATCTTCGGCCACATACTATGAGGATTGAGACGGATTTCGCGGAGTCCGCGCTGGATATGGCCCTTAAAGGGGGCGCGGAATCAGCTGAGATATTCATCAGAAGCAGGGCCGGGGTAAGCGCCGAGTCCAAGGGCGGGGCGCCGGAGTCGGTCAAATCATCCGAGGACCTTGCCTACGCAATCAGGGTATTTGCCGGCGGCGGCACGGGCCTGTCCTATTCCACCCGCAAGGAGGACGCCGCAGAAGTAGTGCGGGCCGCCATTGAAAGATCG
>JAJYLE010000220.1 GCA_021788025.1 Nitrospirota bacterium | reverse complement strand
AGGTAAAGCACTTTTATCGCCCGCGTAATGCCTACGTAGAAAAGCCTTCTTTCCTCTTCTATCCCTTCGCCGGGCCCGGATGAGGACTTCTTATGGGGCAGCATGTCTTCTTCCAGGCATGTTATAAATACAACCGGAAACTCCAGCCCCTTGGCCGAATGAAACGTGGTAAGCGTAACTCCGAAGGGTTTTTCCTCCTCCTTGCCATGCTTTTCCGCCTCGCCGTCCAGGGCGGTTTCTTCCAGAAAACCCTGAAGCGAGATTGCATCCCCTTCAGTTTCGTAAACGCCGGAGGCATAGCGCGAAAGGGATTCTATGAAATCGCCAACGTTTCCTATGCGCAGCGCGGCCATTTCCGGGGTCTTGTACACGTCGCTTATATAATCGCTTAACCGGACCTCCTCAACCAGCGCCTTCAGGGTATTGCCCATTTCGGCGGGTTTTTTGAAAAGCTCCGTGTATTTTTCAATGAGCGCGATGAAGTCCGCAGCCGCCCCCGCCGCCCTTGCGCTAATCCCGGCCTCGCTGGCGCGCTTGAAAGCCTCGTACAGGCTTATTGCCTGCTCTTTGGCAAACCCGGCCAGCTTTTCGGCCGCGCCCGCGCCTATCCCCCTTTTGGGAACGCTTGATGCGCGCAGAAGCGAGAGGCCGTCGTTGGGGTTTACCATTACCTTAAGATAGGCCGCAAGGTCCTTTATCTCCTTGCGCTCAAAATAACTTGTGCCGCCAACTACGGTATAAGGGGTCCGGTTGGCCCTGAACGCCTCCTCAAATGGTTTTGACAGCGTGTTTGCCCTGTATATGACGGCAACGTCCTGGTAGGAGATGTTTTTTTCCAGATGCAGTTCGGCTATCTTTTCGGCAACCCAGCGGGCCTCTTCCTCGCCGTCCAGCGCCCTGTAATATGAAACCTTGGGCCCGTCCCCCCTGTCCGTGCGGAGGGTTTTGTCCATCCGTTTTTTATTGTTCTTTATCACGCCGTTTGCGGCCTTCAGGATATTGCCCATGGAGCGGTAGTTCTGCTCCAGCCGCACCACTTTGGCGCCTGGGAAGTGCTTTTCGAAATCCAGGATGTTATGAAGGCTTGCGCCCCTCCAGCCATAGATGGACTGGTCGTCATCGCCAACCACGCACACGTTTTTGAGGCTGCCCGCAAGCAGTTTTATTATCTCGAACTGAACTTTATTGGTGTCCTGGTATTCGTCCACCATCAGGTACTGGAAGCGCCGCCTGTATTTTTCCAGCGTATCGGGATATTGCCTGAAAAGCCGGACGGTGAGGGCCAGCAGGTCGTCAAAATCAACAACGTTAAGCGATTTCATAGTCTCCTGGTACCTGGGCATCAGAAGCCCGGAAAATGCCTCCACATCAAAGTCCTTATCGTCGTCGCCGGGATTTCCGGAATGGGCGGCAGTGGCCGCGTCCGCTTGCCCGTTTTGGGCAGCAGGCGGGTTTGCCATACCGTTTTTCATCCTGCTGATCTTTTCCAGGATGGCCTCCGGCCTGAAGCTTTTGCCGTACACGCTTATATCGCTTAGCAGATGCCTGAGCAGCGAAACCTGTTCACCAGTATCGTAGACAGTAAAATTTTTTGCGTAGCCAAGTGTTTCTATTTCCCTTCTTAAAATGTTCAGGCACAGGGAATGGAATGTTGAGATTACGGGCCGCCTTTGCCTTCCGCCAGCCTGCCCATTGCCGCCGCCAAGCATGCCCTGAATGCGCTTTTGCATCTCGCCCGCGGCCTTGTTGGTAAAGGTAACGGCCACTATGGTTTCCGGCGGGATGCCCTTGCTTACCATATGGGCGGTGCGCATGGTTATCACCCTTGTTTTACCGGAGCCCGCGCCCGCAAGCACCAGCAGGGGGCCTTCAATTGTTGTTACGGCCTCCCTCTGGGCAGGGTTAAGCCGGTCCAGTTCAGCTTGCATATGAGGCGCTCAGGATGATTCTCATTTCTAATTTTTGATGCGGCGAGACAGCCCGGTATATTACAATCGTTTGAAAGAATTTGGCAAATAGAGGCCAAAGTTCCCCCCGGTCTGCCGCCCCACCCGGCCCCATTTCTTTTTATATGTTCCAGCCATTCCGGGATTGGCTTTTGATTCCGGCCACTTATAACCCATATTCATGTTCCGCGTGTTCCATCCGTTTCATCCGGTTTTGCTTCCGTAAAGCGCCTGCCTTGCCCTTCGGGCCGCCATACCGGCGCAGGTATGTATCCAGCGGCTTTTGCCACCACGCCGGGGCAAAAGCCGGGGTGGGCGCCCCCTCACCAGCGCCATCATACCCCGGCCGGACATGATATCGTCAATATGACATATGTCATGAAGTTTGTGTCATGTTTTTTGAATGGGACGGCGCGCCTGCGGTTTGATTCAACTGACAGCCGAAAAGAAAGCAGCGCCGGGACTTTCGCCGCTAATGGCCAATTTTGTATGGGCTGCTTGCGGATGATTGAGCGGTATTATGAGGATTTAAGACCCTGAAACCGGCCAGACAATGGAAGTGCATTATGATCCGGTTTCAGGCGAGCGGCGCTATGTAAGAAAAGGGGTATAGCTTCGTAAAGGCCAGCAGATAGCCCCCTTCAGAAATCATAAGATTAGGCCGTCAATTCCGGAGACGCCTTTACCTAATGCCCGCGAAAAAACCAAAATGGATTCCCGGTTGAGTCACCCGGGAACAACTCCAAAC
>JAJYLE010000064.1 GCA_021788025.1 Nitrospirota bacterium | reverse complement strand
TCCCACATATCTTCCCTGGTCAGCCACAAAGGATATACTGGCTTGCAGGCCTTCTGGCCACATTTCTTTTCTTCGCCTCGGTGCTTATCCATGAGTTGTCGCATTCTCTGGTGGCCATCAGGCTTGGAATCAAGATACCGTCCATAACGCTTTTCATTTTTGGCGGGGTGTCCCAGATGTCCGGCGAGGCCCCGGACCCCAAAACCGAGCTGAAAATAGCTTTGGCCGGGCCAGCTTCCAGCTTTGTTTTGGCGATTATCTTTTTGGCGGTAAGGAACGCCTCAGCCCGGTTCCCAATCTTTTCTGCCGTTTTCAATTACCTGATGTATATAAACTTTGCACTTGGAATATTCAACCTGTTCCCCGGATTCCCGCTGGACGGTGGCAGGGTTTTAAGGGCAATCTGGTGGTGGCGGAAGGGATCTCTAAGCAGGGCCACCAAGCTCGCCGCGGATGTGGGAAAGGGGTTTGCGGTATTCCTGATAATCCTTGGCGGACTTCAGATATTGCTTGTTAGGGGAGCATTTATCAGCGGGTTGTGGTTTGTATTCATAGGCATATTCCTCAGGAGTGTGGCGGCTGGCAGTTATCAGGAACTGGAACTCCGCCACGCACTTGAAGGGGCACAGGTTAAGGACATAATGATTGAAAACGTTGTCCAGGTAAATCCCGATACCCATGTAGACAGGCTTATAAAGGACTACTTCCTTCATTACGGGTTTAAAGGATTCCCGGTATCCAATGGCGCGCCGGTTGGAATGGTATCGCTGGCGGGCGTCAGGCAGGTGCCAGAGGCAGAGCAGGCGATGCGCACTGCAGGCGAGGTAATGGAACCTATAAGCGGCGAAATGATCGTGCCACCTGACCTGCCCCTAGCCGATGCCATGAGAAAACTGAGGGCCGTGCCTTCGGAGAGGCTTTTAGTAATGGACCAGGGCAGGCTTGTTGGCCTTGTCACCAAGACCGGGCTTTTAAGATTTTTAGAGGTAAAGAAAGTTTTGAATCACGAGTGAAATATTTCCAGCAGACAGTACGGCAGGCAATTCAAATGAATAACAGCTAACCGGAAAAAACAGCCTTTGGGGAAGGGTACCCCAAAAGCCTCGATTTTCCCGGGCGTAAGGAGGTAAAGATCATGTTATCATGGGCTTTAGTGTTTCTGATAGTTGCCGTTATAGCCGCGATCTTCGGGTTTGCGGGAATCGCGGGCACGGCTGCGTGGATAGCCAAGGTGCTCTTCATCATTTTCCTGGTCCTGTTCCTGGTCTCGCTTCTTGTGGGCAGACGGCCAACGGTCTGACCAGGAAGGAAACTGGAGGCTGGAACCTGGTCTCCAGTTTCCGATATCCAGATGCCTGAAGAACTGAATACATACAGAAAAAAACGGGATTTCCGGAAAACGCCTGAACCCGCAGGGGTTCCATCTGGCATGCCTTCAGCCGGCGGGAAATGCACGGAAAGATTCGTGGTGCGGAAAGATAATCCGGAAGCGCACAGTTTATTTCAGAACGCGCAAAGCAAACTAAAGCAAGTCCCGCAGCCGCAATTTATAAAACCGATGCTGGCAACGCTGGCGGAAAAGCCCCACGAGAAAATATTATCTGACGAAAGCTGGATTTTCGAACCGAAGCTCGATGGCCAGAGGTGCCTTGCGTTCAGGGCAGGGGAAAAATTGAACCTGATTTCCAGGAACAATATAGCACTTAACAGAAATTACCCGGAAATTGTCAATGCCATGCTCTCCCAGCCGGCAACACAGTTTATTGTGGATGGTGAAATAGTGGCGTTTGAAAAAGGCGTGCCCAGTTTCGGGAAACTTCAGCCCCGGATGCAGATAAGGGACTACCTGGGGGCCGAAAGGACACAGGTGGAAGTGTTTTATTATCTTTTCGACCTGCTTTATCTCGACGGATACGACATTACCGGGCTTGCCCTCTCGTTAAGAAAAGCCGTCCTGCGGCAGGCATTTTCTTTTGATGGCAATATCCGGCTTGCAGACCATGTTACCGGTGGCGGCAATGATATCTTCCTGAACTCCTGTAAAAAAGGCATGGAGGGCATAATCGCAAAAAAGGCCGAAAGCCTGTATAAATCCGGCAGGTCAAAAGAATGGCTTAAATTCAAATGCGGTCTTGGACAGGAGTTTGTGATAGGCGGGTTTACAGAGCGGGGCGGCGTCCGGCCTGTGCCGGATTCAGGATTCGGCGCTTTGCTGGTCGGATATTATGAGGGTGGCAAATTGGTTTACGCCGGAAAGGTTGGCACCGGATACAATGAGTTCCTGCTAAACACAATTGGCCAAAAACTAAGGTCCATAGAGAAGGAGAAGCCGGCCTTCGCGCCACACCCGAAGCTAAGGGAAACAAGAAACGTACACTGGGTAGAGCCCGTTATTGTATGTGATGTGAAATTTTCCGAATGGACAAAGGCCGGCCTTATGAGGCATCCCCGGTTTAAAGGGTTAAGGATGGACAAGCCACCCCGCGAAGTGATTCGCGAGCAGGCGGTAAACCGGTAAAAACGGAAATGCCTACTGTAAATTTCGGCGGCCCGGACGTTGAGCTTACCAATCTGGACAAAGTGCTATTCCCGGAAGAAGGAATAACGAAGGGCGAATTCATCGGCTATTACGAAAAGATCGCTCCGGTAATGCTGCCGCATATCAAGGGCAGGCTCATAAGCATGCAGAGATTCCCGGAGGGTGCTGCCAATCAGAAATTTTTTCAGAAACAGGCCCCGGAATATTTTCCGGAATGGGTAAACCGTGTGCATGTAAACTTGCGCCATGAGAGACACAAGACGTATATAACCTGCGATAACAAGGAAACGCTTGTATATCTGGCAAACCTTGTGTGCATACCACATGTGTGGCTTAGCCGGGTTAACAGGAACAATTATCCGGACAGGCTGATATTCGACCTGGACCCTCCGGAAAATAACGGCGAAACAGAGCCCGTCAGGTACGCAGCCCTCATCCTGAAAGAGGTGTTGGGAGGCATAGGAGTGGAACCGTTTTTAATGGCCACCGGCGGGCGCGGGTTTCACGTTGTTGTTCCGCTGGACGGCAGCTCGGATTTCAAGCAGGCCTTTGCATTTGCCCGCCAGGTGGGCGGCGCGCTTGTGGAGCTGGCCCCGGAGCAACTAACCATGGAATTTGCCAAGGGCAAAAGGGCCGGGCGCGTCTTCATAGATATCTTCAGAAACGCCTTTGCGCAGACCGCCATTGCCCCTTATGCTGTTAAGGCCAGCCCGGCGGCCAATGTTGCCGTTCCGGTTTCGTGGCGGGAGTTGTCGGGGAAAAACCCGGTTACGCCATCCAGTTTCAATATCCTCAATGTCTTTAAAAGGCTTTCCCGGAAAGGAGACATCTGGAAGGACATCGATGTAAAACCGTATTCTATATCCGCAATGGCCAGGGCGCTTGATGGCGCTGTAAAGGAATCAAAACAGATGCGGGTTGCCGCACTGAATAAAAACTGAATTCCGCCGCATTTAAGGATATGTAAGCTGGAGGCGCATGGCGGAAGATGCAAAACCCGTCTTTTCGTCCGCCTCTATCAGCAACCCGCATAAAATCGCCGGGGGGCCGGGCAGTTCAAACCGTACAGGCATCTGGTGAAGAAACTTGTCGATTATCTGCTCCTTTTTCACACCTATAACCGAATCTGCCGGGCCAGTCATCCCAGCATCAGTTATGTAGGCCGTGCCGCCCGGGAGCACCTTTTCATCCGCGGTTTGCACGTGCGTATGGGTGCCAATAACAGCAGTGGCCTTGCCGTCAAGGAACCAGCCCATCGCAACCTTCTCTGACGTGGCCTCCGCGTGAAAGTCCACCACTATGATAGAGGTTTGTTCTTTCAGCCGTTTTATCTCTTCCTCTGCGGCGCGAAACGGGCAGTCTATGGGAGTCATGAATACGCGCCCCTGAAGGTTCAATACGGCAACGCTTATGCCGCCTGGCAACGGGACCACTACGCTGCCGCGCCCTGGAACGCCAGGCGGGAAATTAAGTGGACGCAGGAGCCTGTCCTGCTTTGTTATCAGCGGGATAATATCTTTTTTGTCCCATATGTGATTGCCGCCCGTGATAACGTCTATGCCAAGGGAAAACAACTCGCGGGCCGTCTCTTCGTTGATGCCAAAGCCCCCGGCCGCATTCTCGCCGTTTGCGATAACGAAGTCCGGCTTGTTTTTCTCCCTGATTTTTGGCAGGAGGGCCTTGACCGCGCTCCGGCCCGTCCTGCCAACGATGTCGCCAATAAAGAGTATCTTCAATTGGAGGGCTTTACTTTGCGTACTCCACAAACCTGTTTTCGCGGATAACGGTCACCTTAATCTGCCCGGGATAGGACATCTCGGATTCTATCTTTTTTGCCAAATCCTTTGAAAGCACCCAGGAAGCCTCGTCCGTGACCTCCTCCGGCTTTACAATTATACGCACCTCTCTGCCGGCCTGGATGGCGTAGCACTTCTCCACGCCTTTATAGGACATTGCAAGCTCCTCCAGTTTGCCAAGCCTTTTTATGTAGTTTTCGATGCTCTCGCTGCGCACGCCGGGGCGAGCCGCCGATACCGCGTCCGCGGCAGCCACAAGGGCCGCCTCCACGCTTCGGGCCTCCGCATCGTGATGGGTAACAATTGCGTCTATAACTTTTTCGCTTTCGCCGTATTTTTTGGCCAGGTCCGCGCCTATCTCCTGGTGCGGCCCTTCAACTTCGTGGTCCACGGCCTTGCCGATATCGTGCAACAGGCCTGCCCTCTTTGCCAGGTTTACATCAACACCCAGCTCGGCTGCCATCATGGATGCGAAATAAGCCACTTCCCGTGAGTGCTGAAGCACGTTCTGCCCGTAAGAGGTCCTGTACCTGAGCCTGCCTATGAGTTTTACCAGTTCCGGGTGTATTCCGGATAATCCGAGATCGAAGACGGCCTTGTCGCCTTCTTCGCGTATCTTGGTCTCCACTTCCCGGCGGGCCTTGTCCACCACCTCTTCTATCCTGGCAGGGTGTATCCTGCCATCGGCAATCAGCCTTTCTATTGCAATGCGGGCCACTTCCCGGCGCACCGGGTTGAATGTGGAAAGCGTAATCATCTCCGGGGTATCGTCTACGATAAGGTCCACCCCGGTTGCCGCCTCAAGCGCCCTGATGTTTCTGCCTTCGCGGCCGATTATCCTGCCCTTCATGTCGTCGCTGGGAAGGCTTACCGCAGACACCGTGGCGTCGGCCACGTAATCACTGGCATACCTCTGGATTGTAAGGGCTATAATCTCCCTGGCCTTCTTCTCGGCCGATTCCTTTGCCTCTTCCTCCAGCCTCTTGGCCAGCTTGGCAGATTCAAACCTGCTTTCTTCTTCCACCCGCCTCAGAAGCTCCGCCTTGGCCTCCTCGGCGCCAAGCCCTGCCAGCTTCTCCAGCACCGTGGTCTGCCGGGCGATGGAGTCCTGAAGTTCTTTTTTCCTGGTCTCCATCGTTTTTTCGGCGGCGGCCAGGTCTTTTTCCCTCCGGCTGAAATCCTGGTCCCTGCGCTCTATCTGGTCGAGCTTTCTTTCGAGCGTTTCCTCCCTGTTTCTGATCCTTTTTTCAAGCTGCGCGAGTTCGCCCTTGCGTTCCTTGAACTCCTTTTCGGCCTCCGAGCGGGCTTGAAAGATTATCCCCTTGGCCTCATAGCCTGCATCCTTTTTAGTACGTTCAGCATTCTTTTTGGCCTCGTCAAGCGCCCTCTCGGCCTCCTGCTTAAGCTTTTGCCATTTTGTCTTCAAGGACAGTTTGAATAGAAATGCAACCACACCGCCCAGGGCCAAGCCCAGCGGGATGGCCACGAGCAGTACGTAGAGAATCTGGTCCATGATTCCCTCCTCCTCTATTTAATAAAGGAGAGGACTGATATGCTCAGGCAGGCTTTTTCAACTGGGGCAATGCGCCAAGCGCCTTGCCCGCCAAACCGCGCGTAAATTCAACGCGCGCGGTTTGGGGACTCCATCCGAAGCGTGAGGTGTACGTTATATGTCCATAACATAAGTAAACTTTTCCCTCTATGCCCACGGCTTGTCCCCTGGCCAAGCTAAAACCCACCCTGCCGTGTAGTCGAAGGCGTTAGATCTCCATGTGACAAGTGGGCGCCTCAAAAAGGACTTCAGGCTTTCTCCACGGGGGGAGACTTGCACACCGTCCCCTTTATTCCAGCTCCCGAAAGATCCAACTCGGTAGATTAACATCTTTCTCCTATCACGAGCAGGGCAGGCTGTTACAGTCCAACCCTGATATACTTTTATAGCAGAACAAGCCCCGTTTTTTCAATTTATTTTTTAAATACGCATTGTTTTTAAAGCTAATTTTATGTTAATTTGTCCGATGATCAAAAATGACCGCTGGATAAAGGAAATGGCCTTGAAAGGCATGATTAACCCGTTTGCGGGGCGCCCCGAAAAGAAGGGCGGCATATCCTTCGGCCTTAGCTCCTATGGTTACGATATGCGCCTTTCGGACGAATTCCGGATATTTAACCCGCCTGATGGGGAAATTTCCATGGTCCTGGATCCGAAAAACGTACCTGAAGACCATTTTTCATATCATAGGGGCGAAAATTGTCTGATTCCGGCTAATTCCTTCGTTTTGGCCAAAAGTCTGGAGTATTTCAAACTGCCAAGGGACATAATGGTAATCTGCACGGGAAAATCCACATACGCCAGAAGCGGCGTAGTGGTTAATGTCACCCCGCTGGAGCCGGAGTGGGAAGGATATGTGACAATCTCCATTTCAAACACGTCTTGCCGCCCGGTGCGGATATACGCATACGAAGGCATCGCCCAGCTCATCTTCATGGGCGTTTGTGAGCCCTGCGAGGTTTCCTACGCCGACAAGTCGGGCAAGTACCAGGCACAGAAAGACATAACCCACTCAAAGACATGAAGCAGGCAAAAGAGCGGCTGATCCTGGCATTAGATACCCACGAAAAAGTTTACGCCCTTGAAATAGTGGACAGGTTTGACGGGTTAATAGACATCTTCAAGGTGGGGCTGGAGCTTTTCACATCCGCCGGGCCTTCCGTTATAGAAGAGATACACAAACGTGGCAAACGGGTATTTCTGGATCTCAAGTTCCATGATATACCAAACACCATGGCCAGGGCTGGGCTACAGGCGGCCAGGATGGGCGTTTTCATGTTCAATGTGCATTCGTCTTCCGGCTTCGAGGCGATGAGGCGCGTTGCTGCGGACGTAGTGGAGCTTTGCCTTAAAGAAAACCTAAACAGACCCAGGATGCTCGGCGTTACTGTGCTTACCAGCATGTCCCAGGATGAATTAAAAGAACTGGGCATCCAGCATAGCCTGAAGACCCAGGTAAAGCATCTGGCCGCGCTTGCGCAAAAGGCCGGGCTGGACGGGGTAGTGGCGTCGGCGCAGGAGATCGAGGCCATAAGGGGGCATTGCGGGGAAAAATTCATTATCACTACGCCAGGCATAAGGCCATCCTGGTCGCCTCCTGATGACCAGAAGAGGACTGTCACTCCGCGCAAGGCCATACACCTGGGCGCGGATTTCATAGTGCTGGGCAGGGCTGTGCTGGCCCAGCCGGACCCGGTAAAGGCACTTGAACTCATCACACTGGAAATAATGACCGCCTGATCATGCCTTCAGTTTTTTCGATTCCCCGCCCCCTGCCCGTAAGACCGGGCAAGGACGATTTTTTAACGATGGTTTCATCGGAGGCGGCAGGCCCGGTTTACGCTGAAATCCCTTTCATAAGCCCTCACCTGCTATACCCGTTTTTTTCCGGCACCGGCAGCATTCTCCTTGAAAGCGCGGGAGGGGGAATTCCGCGGACGGCCAGTTCCCAGGCAAAACCCCGGAACCAGATAAACAGATATTCTTTTTTGTGTTTTGAGCCTTACGCCTCTTTCAAATTGCAGAGTGGGCTGGTAGAAGTGGCCTCGCACGGCAGAAAGTCCGTTGCCACCAAGAAGGACCCTCTTTCCAGGTTGAAGGAATTTTTGGACTCATATCCCCAGAAACCATCGCCGGAACTGCCTCCGTTTCAAGGCGGGGCGGCGGGACTGCTGTCCTACGGGTTTGTAAACTATCTGGAAAAACTCTCCGGGGCAAGGCCGCCTGAACCACCGGAGATTCCGGACGCCATCTTTTATTTATACGACCAGCTGATTGCATTTGATCATGAACTTCAAAAGGCCTGGATCATATGCTGCCCGGCGGCCCAGGAAACAAGGCTTGGTTATAACCCGCTGAACGGAAATTTCCAGTGGGAAAAAAGCTACCACGGGGCATGCGCGGTCATAAATTCGATTGCGGACAAAATCTGCGCCGCCAATCCGGGCAATTCCGCAAAAACAGAAGTCCGTGCTCCGTCAGGAGAACTGAAAATGGAACACGCAACCGGCAGGAAAGATTATGTTGCAATGGTAACCAGGGCCAAGCAGTATATAGCCGCCGGAGACATCTTTCAGGCAAACCTGTCACTCAGGCTTCAGGCAGGCATGGGCGGCGCCGGGGCATGGAAAATCTATTCAGTGCTGCGGGCCGTGAACCCCGCCCCGTTTGCCTGCTTCATGGATTTCGGCGGGTTTCAGATAGCCAGTTCATCGCCCGAAAGGCTGGTACTGTTACGGGACGGATTTGTATGCACCCGGCCCATAGCCGGAACAAGGCCGCGCGGCACAGACATGCCCCAGGACGATCTGATGAAATCCGAACTGCTGCTGTCTGAAAAAGAGCGCGCGGAGCACATAATGCTGATAGACCTGGAAAGAAACGACCTTGGCAGGGTCTCCATTTACGGCTCGGTTGAAGTGGACGAACTTATGACGGTGGAATACTATTCCCACGTAATGCACATAGTTTCAAACATAGTTGGAAAACTTGCCCCCGGCAAAACAGCCTTTGACTGCATAAAAGCGGCCTTCCCCGGGGGAACGATAACCGGCGTGCCGAAGGTGCGCTGTATGGAGATAATAAACGAACTGGAGCCTGTGGCCAGAGGCGTATATACCGGCTCTGCCGGGTATATAGGCTTTAACGGCCGGATGGACCTGAACATTCTGATAAGGACCTTCCTCTTAAAAGATGGCATTGCGTATGTCCAGGCCGGGGCTGGCATAGTGGCCGACTCCGTCCCGGAAAAGGAATACGAGGAGAGCCTAAAAAAGGCGGAGGCCCTGCTGGTGACTTTGAATATGGTCTGGAACAAACCGGATTTTATATAATATCAGATGTTCAAACCTGGCCGTTTGCTGGTTTTAACGATCCTGTTCATGGCCGTTTTCGCCGGCTATGCCAGTGCCGCAACAGTTGGCGTGATACTGACCAATGGCATGCGGTATTACGAGGACATAAACAGGCATTTGATAAAAGACGTCCAGTCCAGGCGCCCCGGCGTAAAATTTGTGATTGAAAGGCCCTATCCCGATGAGCAGTCCTGGAGCAATGCCGCCGGAAGCCTTATCTCTTCAGGCGTAAGCGCCATAATAACTTACGGCGCCTCGGCTACGCAGGCGGCCATAAACCAGCATCCGGGCGTTCCGGTTATATACGCCGGGGTATATGCCCCAACCGCGTATTTACTGAAGTCCAAAAATGTGGCCGGCGTAAAAAACAGTCTGCCGGTTGCAAGCCTGATGCGGTATTTAAAGGAAATAGTGCACTCCGGCAGGATGGGGATAATATACAACAGCCGGGAGGCGGACTCCCTGGCCCAGTTCAACGAGATCGCTCCCATAGCGCAGGAATACGGGATAAAGCCCACCGGGCTGGACCTGCAAAACGCGCCTGATGCCACAGCGCTGCTGGCCGGAACACAATTCAATTCACTCTTTATAACCGGCTGCTCCACGGCAGGCCCGGTTTACCTGAAAATTCTCATGATGATGAAGGAAAGGAACATCCCTGTTGTATCGCTTGTTTATGACAGGCGCGGGCAGCCGCTGATCAACCTGTACGGAAACCCTGAGGACCAGGCCCGGCTTGCGTCAGGCCTTCTGATTGCAGCCTTGAAGCGTGGCTACCATAAGGGCAAGTCTGAGGATTCCAAAAAATATTTCCTCATTTACGATTTCAGGGAATCGGCCTCGATGGGGCTTAGGACCTCTATGGAACTTGTAACGGATGCAACAAAGGTAATATATTGAAACGCCTTTCCGCCGTTTTTTTCATTACGCTGTTTCTTTTTGCCGGGCGCGCATCGGCGCAGGGGCCTGTACTGCTGATAGGGCTGATTCCTGAGCAAAATATATTCCATCAGGTTGAAAACAATAAACTGCTTGCCAAATATATAAAGGAGAAGACCGGCATCAAGGTGCAGTTCACCATTCTCAGCCGTTATGGGGACATAGTAGACCGGTTCGCATCCAGGCACATGGACGGCGCTTTTTTTGGCGCTTTTACAGGATACCTGGCCTCGGCCAAACTGGGCATAAAGCCTTTTATGAGGCCGCTTGCCGGCCGGAAGCCTCTTGTTTCAAGAAGCCTCATAATAATAAGGAAAGACAGTGGCATTGACAACCTCCGCCAGTTAAGGGGCAGGAAGGCCGTGTTCGTGGACAAGGCGAGCATGGGGTTTATTTATATGCTCTACAAGCTCCATTTGCGGGAGAATGGAATGGGCAGATTCTTTAAAAGTTACTATTTCAGCGGCAATCACAAATTCTCCATTTACGATGTGGTGGACGGCAGGGCCGGGGTGGCGGTTGTCAAAGACCGGTTTTTAGACAAATTGCAGGCCATGGACCCCCTTGTGTCCGGGAATATAAAGATAATGTCCAGTTCCGTCGAACTTCCGGACGAGATTCTATGTCTAAGAAGCGATATCCCGCCCGCAATAAAGGCAGAGCTTAAATTCGCGCTTGAAGAGATCGGGCAATACCCAAGCGGCCGGAAAGCGCTGGCGGCCCTGGGTTATTCCGGCTTCACCCAGGCAGGGCCTTCAGACCTCGCCCCTGTAGGCAAGCTCCTCCATGAGGCCGGGATAAACATCCGCACTTACAAATATTCAAGATGAAAAAACGCCTCATATACTCGCTGTCGCTGCTTTTCCTGCTGTTTACGCTGGGGTCCATGGCCACCATCTATTATATCTACCGCACCACATCAAACTTAAAGACGGTCATAAAACTCCACAGGGGTGAGATAATAAGGCAGAACCTGGTGATCAGCGCCAAAACCGTGCAGACGGACCTCTACACTACACATACCGCCTTTGGGAAGAATGTGGATGAGATCGTCAGCAATATGGAAGACCTGGACAGGTCCGTCCATACGTGCCTTGGATGCCACCATACCCCGGAGATGACCAGAAGGCTCCAGGATATGAACCATCTGCTTGAGGACTACAAGGAGGCCCTCAGCTACCTGATAACCACCTCTGCGGACCCGGCAAGGATACAAAGACTGCGGACCGCGGCCATACAGATTGGCAGCGAGTTCATGAACAAGGCCCAGGACATGGCCACGGTTGCCGACAAGCGCCTCAACGAAAAGACGGTAAACGCCATCAACCAGATAAGCCGGTCCAGGATGATACTGTTTGCCACTCTTGGCGTGTCTTTTCTTATAGCGCTGTCCATAGCCGTCACACTTACAAGGGAGATGACCGAGCCCATAGGCGAGCTTGTTTCCGCCGCGCGAAAAATAAAATCGGGGGAACTGGGCTATTCCACACGCTACCGGTGGAAAGACGAATTCGGCGAGCTGGCCGGGGCTTTTAACGAGATGAGCGCTTCCTTAAAGGCATCCAATGAAAAAGTCATGCAGCATCTTCGGAGCCTTTCAAACCTTTACAGCATTACGCTTTCATTCCATTCAAATACGTCCGTCGAGGACATTTGCAGGGACGTATGCTCCGGCGCGGCCGATCTTATCCGGTCCGGGCAAAGCTGCATAATCCTTCAGGATGCCGAAAAGGGCCTTTTCCGCCTGTTGCTGCCAGCGCAAGGCATACCCGTCCGGTACGCGGACATGGTTTCGATCGAGTCCCAGGCAATGGAAAGGCTCTATCTTCAGTCGCGCAGAAAAACGCTTATCATGAACGGCAACCTGGAAGGCTCGCCCACCCGCGAAATTGATGAGAAGCTTGGCGCCAAAAATCTTATGTTCTCCTGGATAAGGCGCAAGGGAACGCTTATCGGCGCACTGCGGCTGGCAAACAAAAAGGAAGGCGATTTTACCGATGACGATGGCAAGCTCCTTGCAATACTGGCAAATAATTTCTCCGTGGCGCTTGAAAACGCGGAGCTTTATGCGGACCTGAAAAAAAGAATGGCCGAACTGCACAGCACAAGGGAACAGCTTATCCAGGCCGTGAAACTGGCGGCAATAGGCGAGCTGGCCTCCAATATCGCCCACGAGATCAACAATCCGCTTACAAGTATTCTTGGATACTCCGAACTGATAAAAGAAGAAACCGATCTGGACTCTATAATGCACGACATCATGATTATAGAGAAGGAATCCCTGAGGGCGCGCGATATCGTCTCACGTCTTCTTGAATTCTCCCGCAAAAAGCCGCTTAAAATAAAAACTGTTGACATCAATGCACTGCTGGACAGCACGATAGACCTGGCGTCCCTCAGCATTAACGATACCTCGATAGAGGTGGTGAGGAATTACACCGTCCTACCCCTCATACAGGCCGATGAGGACCAGCTTAAACAGGTATTTTTAAACCTGATAAACAACGCGGTGTTTGCGATGGGCAATGAAGGCACACTGACGGTGGTTACTTACGAAGACTGCGATTACGCGGTTATTGAAGTGAAGGATTCCGGCCACGGCATACCCGAAGACGTTCTGCCCAGGATATTCGAGCCGTTCTTCACTACAAAAGACGAGAAAGGCACCGGGCTTGGCCTGCCGATAAGCCTGAAAATAGTGCAGAGCCACGGAGGAGCGCTTGAGGCCTTCAGTGAGGAAGACAAGGGGAGCACCTTCCGTATCCGCTTGCCCAAAAGCCCGAAGGTTGTCTCCGTCAGGGCGCTGGGCTTGCATGAACAAGCTATCGAGTCCGGCCCCGGTCAGGAACAAAACGGATAAAAGGGCTGGATAATCCGGGATGGTGGGCGATGCAGGTTCCGGATCTGCGCCATCTACCGTGTGAAGACTGTTCAGGGAAAACCCCGCCTGCATCTAAAGTTATCTTCAATAGCCGGGGGGGAAAGGCGCATAGCTTCCCTCGTCCCATAGTCTGTTACTCTCCGGGCCGTTACATCTGAGGATGTCTTTTCTGCAAAGGGTCTCCCGCCACTCATATTTTATGAGCGTCTTATTGAAGGCAACGCGCTCGGGATCGATCTACTACTTGGAAAGGAGGGAAAGGGAATCAAGCAAAACTTTGATGCTTCTTTTGGACTACGTTGAACGGGAACGAAAAAGGAAAGGAGAAAGAAA
>JAJYLE010000063.1 GCA_021788025.1 Nitrospirota bacterium | reverse complement strand
ACCTCCTAGACTCCACTTTGATTAAATTATAGTCTAATCAGTGCGGCGGGCAAGAATCCGGGGTTAAAGGGCTTGTTGGCCCAGAATCCCTCGCTAATTCCATCTTACAAGCAGATAGGAGATGATGAAGAAAAGTATGAACATGTCTGCAAGATTGAAAATGTACATCGGCGCCCTTCCGCTTATATTGTGAGGAAATTACGCAGTGTGTTCCGTGACTGCTGTCACGGCCCAGGATAAAAAGGCAAAGGTTGACAGTGAGAGGGCAATTGTTAAAATGAAATTACCGCTTCCAACCTTTAAAGGTCCTCAGGAGGATGCCCAACTAGGATCGCCAGTACGATGCTTCCCGGTAAATAGCCGGTCTTTAAGGCCGCGAATTAAAAATCTCCTAAAAAATATACACCAGAAGGTAAACAACATGAATATTCTGCTTATCTCACAGGATTTCCCATACCCCCCGGTTTCCGGGGACAGGATAAGGAATTACAACCTGATAAAAGTTCTCTCCAGGCGGCACCGGATACATCTGATCTCGTTTGAAGGCTCCTGCCAGCAGGAGGAGCACGTTGCCGAAATGAAAAAATTCTGCGCCAGCGTAAAAACAGTGCCGCTTGAAAAATGCAACAGGTTTCAGCGCATCCTGAGGCTTGCGCGCACCGTGCTCAGCGGCCAGCCGCAGCACAATTGCTTCTGGGTGTTCCAGAAGGCGATGGCGGACGCGATAACACAGGCAATAAATGGAAACCAATTCGACATAATCCAGATCGAGCATTCCCACATGGCCCCCTACGTCAGGAATATCCCGGCAGGGGCCAAATCAAAAAAAGTTTTAACACTTCATAATATCGGATTTATCCAGTACCGCCGGATATTCCAGTTCGAAAAGAAGCTGCGTATGAAGGCCAGGTTTCTGCACAGCTGGCTCACGTCCAGGCGGTGGGAGCCTGCATACTCCATGAATTTCGATAAATGCGTGACGATGTCGGAAATAGACAGGCGCATCCTGCATTCAGCCAACCCCAGGCTGGATATAGATGTGGTCCCAAACGGGGTGGACCTGGAATTCTATAAAGTGGTCCCGGCAAAGCCGGGACGCAACTCAATACTGTTCGTAGGCATTCTGGATTACGCCCCCAATGCCGACGCCGTGCTCTACTTCTCAAAGGATATACTCCCGCGCATCGCGGCGCAAAACCCGGAAATGGATTTCTATGTGATCGGCCGCAACCCCACGCAGCAGATACGCCAGCTGGCTGGAAACCCGGGGATAAAGGTGGTTTGCCATGCCGCGGACTTGCGCCCGTATTATGAGCGCTGCTTTGCGTCGGTAGCGCCGCTGAGAAGCGGCGGGGGCACCAGGCTGAAAATACTTGAAGCGATGGCCATGGGGATGCCGGTTGTCACTACCTCGGTAGGCTGCGAGGGGATTGACGTTACGGACGGGGAAAACATCCTGATTGCGGACTCTCCGGGGGAATTTGCGTCAAATGTCATAAAAGTATTTTCAGACAGAAAACGGCAAATGATGATCGGGGCCGCGGCGCGGAGGCTGGTGGAGGCCAGGTACTCCTGGGAAAAAATAGGGGGCCGCCTGGAAAATGTTTATTCGGGCCTGCTTGCTAGCCCCTGATCCTGCGCCGGGGGGGTTGTCCTGGCGGCAAACGACAGCCCCGCCGATACGAGTACGGAGATAAAAAGCACGGTTAAGGCCAGGGGCTTGCCGTGCCAAAGCCCGTCAAACCAGCGCGTAAAATCGTCCGTAAGCATATTTGCTTTCCCGCCGTACAGCTCCATATCGTGAACATATGTTTTGGAGTTTTGCGGGTCCATAACGTAAACGCCGTTGCCCAGCGCATCATATGGGGAGCTTGCTTGCCGGCCAGCGGCCCGGATGTAGATAAAAACCGCGCTGCCCATGCCAATGGCAAGGACAATGGCCGCAGCCAGATAAAGGCGCGCCGCGGGCCCTTTGCTTTTCATCGTTTAAAACCCGTACTCCTTCCACCGGCTGTCCACCAGCGCTTTGACCTCAGGTGACATCTCTATATCCGGCGGCCACTCCCGCTTGAAGCCGTCCGCAGGGGTTTTTTTGGTTGCGTCTATGCCCATCTTGCCGCCGTAGGCGGGGATGTCCGAGGCGTGCTCCAGCACGTCCAGCGGGCCTTCAACAATTACAACGTCTCTTTTGGGGTCCACATTGTTGCCAACGCGCCAGAGCACCTCGGATATGTCCTGCACGTTCACCCATTTGTCCACCACTATAATCGTTTTTGTAAAGCTCATCTGCCCAAGCCCCCACAGCGCGTACATTATCTTGCGGGCGTGGCCGGGATACCGCTTGTCTATGGAGACCACCGCCAGGTTATGGAACACGCCTTCCATAGGCAGGTTCATGTCCGCTATTTCGGGGAGCTGTTTTTTTATCAGCGGTAAAAATATCCGCTCCGTTGCCTTGGCCATGTAGCAGTCTTCCATCGGCGGCTTGCCCACTATTGTTGCCGGGTAAACGGGGTTTTTCCGCATGGTCATGCAGGTAACGTGAAAAACGGGGAACATGCCCGCCAGGCTGTAATAGCCTGTATGGTCGCCAAAGGGGCCTTCAAGCCGCCGCTCCCCAGGCTCGCAATATCCTTCAAGCACAATCTCCGCGTTGGCCGGAACTTCCAGGTCCACCGTTTCGCATTTAACCATCTCAACCGGCTCCCCGCGCAGAAAACCGGCCAGCAGCATCTCGTCTATCCCCTCCGGAAGCGGCGCGGAAGCGGAATACATTGTAGCCGGGTCTGAGCCGATGGCCACCGCCACCTCAAGCCGCTTGCCCGCTGCTTCGGCCTTCCTGAAATGGCGCGCGCCGTCCTTGTGCATATGCCAGTGCATCCCGGTAGTGCGCGAATCGAACACCTGCATCCTGTACATGCCGCAGTTGCGCAAACCGGTTTCGGGGTCCCTGGTAAAGACCATCGGCAGGGTTATGAACCTTCCGCCGTCCAGCGGCCACGTCTTCAAGATGGGGATGGCGTTTAAGTCCGGCTCCCTGAATATCTGCTCCTTGCACGGGCCGGATTTCACGGTTTTAGGGAACCAGTCCGAGAGTTTTTTCAGCTTAGGCAGGGCCTTTAGCTTCCCAAGGAGCCCGGTTGGCATCTCCGGCTCCAGAAATTCCATCATCCTTTCGCCAATGTCATCCAGGCTGTCCACCTCCAGGGCCAGCTTCATCCTCTCCCAGGAGCCAAACAGGTTCACGGCGCATGGAATTTTGGACCCCTTCGGGTCCTCAAAAAGCAGGGCCGGCCCCGCGGACTTTACAACGCGGTCGTTTATCTCCGCTATCTCCAGTTCCGGGTCCGCCTGGGCGGCAATTCTTTTTAAAAGAGATTTTTTCTCCAGCGCGGAGATGAACTCTGCAAGGTCTTTATATGCCATTTAAAATTATACAGCACCGTGAGGCGGCAGTTCCATAAACTGAACTATTTCGCCCTGGCGATGGCCTCCGGTATCAGTTCCGAAAGGGATGGGAATATGTGCATCTTTTCCGCGATGCTGGCCGCGCCGAGCCCTTCGGCTAAAGCGTTTGCTGCCTCCTGTATAAGCACCGAGGCCTCCGGGCCTATCATGTGGAAGCCAAGGATCTTTCCGGACCCCTTTTCAATAACGGCTTTTGCAAACCCCTCCGCTCTTGATAACTGCCCCATGGTGATGTCCGAGTATTCGGCCCTGCCCACAAGCACTTCAGCCTGGCTGCGCGCCTGTTCCCCGGTAAGCCCAACCCCGGCTATCTCCGGTTCGGTAAATACCGCGTGCGGCACCGCGCCCCAATCCATCTTTGTTGGGGCCTGAGGGTTGGATGCGTTATGCCATGCCACTTCCGCCCCCTTGTCCGCGGCGTGCGTAAACATCTGCCTGCCCGCCGCGTCACCCAGCGCCCAAACGCGCTCCGCACTGGTGCGCAGATAATCGTCGGTTTTGATATAACCCCGCTTGTCCGTCTCTATCCCGGCCAGCTCCGGTTTCAGCAGGTCCGCATTGGAAACCCTGCCCACGGCCAGCATTATCTCTTCGGCTTTCAGTTTTATCTGCCAGCCTGGCCCCTCCACCTGCACCGTTTTCATCCCGTTTCCCCCGGCAACTTCCGTTACCTTTGCCCCTGTGTAGATTTGCATGCGCTTTTTAAAAGCGGCTTCTATGGCGGCGGATATGTCCTTGTCCTCATTGGCAAGCAGTCTTGGCCCGGCCTCGATTATGGTTACGTCCGCGCCCATTGCGGAAAAGAAGTGGGCGTATTCCATTGAAATGTAGCCGCCCCCTATCATGATGATGCTTTTTGGAAGGGTGTTTAAATTCAGCACGGTTTCATTTGTGAGATATCCGGAACCCTCAAGGCCTTTAATGGGCGGCAGCATCGGCCTGGCGCCGGAGGCTATGAATATTTTTTCTCCCGTTATCCGCTGGCCGGACACCTCCAACTGGTAAGGGCCGGAAAAATGCGCTTCACCCTGATAAAGCCGGATGTTTTTTTCGGAGGTTATGAAATTTTCAATGTTCTGCCTGGCCTTGTTTATTGCGCCCCTCATCCTGCCCATGATGAACTGGAAGTCCGCCGTTATCACCCCGGCCTTTATCCCCAGTTTTTCTGAATCGCGTATCATGGAGATTCTGCTGGCCGCAACAAGCAGGGACTTTGACGGCACGCACCCGGCATTAACGCAGGTGCCTCCGGGGTTTGCTTTCTCGATCAGCGCCGTCTTAAACCCGGCGGCTGCGGCGCTGAAGGCCACGGACAACCCCCCGGACCCCGCGCCAATAACTGCCACATCATATTTTTCCACAGGCAATCACCCTCCTGTCTTCTGCCGGGAATGTTTTAAAAATTCTATCACGCGCCGCGCCTGCCACCTCCCCTTTTTTTATGTGTTCAAAGGGGTTTTTGCAAGTGCCTGATTTTAAATCTTTTTACGGAAATTGTTGTTCAATCTGTTCAAATCCGTTCCTTCCGGAATGTGCTGCCGCCGCCGCTGGCGGACACTTCCACCGCTTATTAAAACACGCAGAAACATGACATTGTCCATAGGGCGCATGTCATGAAGTTGAGGGTAATAGTTTGAGGGTAACAGGGGGCATCATTTTGAAAACAATCATACAGTGTGAAAAAGGGCGTATGGCTATTCGCTTCTGTCATTTTTGATTCATTTGCCAATGCCAGCCTGTTCTCTGATTTTTTAGGGGGCGGGGTTCGTCTCCGGACGCGCAGCCCACTGCGCCCACATACTACCCGTTTACCAAGGGTAAGGCAAACCAAACGGCAAAATAAACGGAGTCCTTTTACCTGCAAGGAAAGCCTGAAGAACCGGTTATTTCAATCACCGTAATTCTCCGCGCCAAAATCCAGGCTGTAATTTTTGCTAAGGTCCACGTTCCGGGCGCGTTTGAATGCCGGTACTGTGTATGGGGTATTGGGTTGTTTACCCGAAAGCACTTCCTCTATGGTTAGTATCTGTAACCTTGGGTAATCCTTTCCGAACCCGGTGGAGGTAAAAAAGCCTTTCTTGACCGCCTCGCTAACCATGTCCTTGGTGGGCTGCTTCAAGGTAAGCAGAATTCCCAGATTGGCCTTTTCACGGTCTATAACGTGGCCAAGGTCCCGGATGTCCTTCACGCTTACCTTGCCGCTTTTAACGGAAACAATGCCCTTATGCACCGCGTTCTTGTCGTCGTAATAATACAGGTAGCCGTCTATGCCGGTGTCCGCCCCCTTCTTCTTGTCCCCGTATGGGCGGGCGTCTATAAGCGAGAGCGCCCACCACTGGAACTGGTAGGGGTCGTTTGCGGCAAGCTCCATCGCGCCGCCCAGGTCCTCCGGCTCACCTGTAACCGCATAGTCCTTCTTCGGGTCCAGGTAGAACATGTGTTTCATACGCCATTTTATGAGGTTGATGGCAAGATGCGTCAGGTCTATGCCGATCCATTGGCGGTTTAATTTCTGAGCGACTGTAATGGAAGTCCCGCAACCGCAAAAGGGGGCGAGAATGATATCATTACCGCAAGCGCCAGCGCGCCGGGAATCTCCCGTAAAGACGAAGAAGGATTCCTGGCCCATGCTAAAGCAGGGCTGGCACGCCGGAATGACAACCCGGAATGACAACAAAGACAAAGCCGCTGGATACCTTTTATTGAGGGCGGACCGGAAATCCGTTATTCCGGGTGGGCCAGGCGGGCCTTTTTGTAACTGGCAAGTATCAAATTTTTAAGGACGTTTCTTTCGGCTGGCCCGTAATTTATGAAATCTCCGGAAAACCTGATGATGTTGCGGAATGCGTCAAACTTTATAAAGCCAAGTTCCTTATTGCCCCTGATATTCCATATTTCAAATGTGTCATTTCCGCGGCAATTCACAAAAAGGCTGCGTTTCTTCAGCAGTTCCACGAAGCTTTCGATAAACCCCACCGGTCTGGTTATCTCCTTTTTGGCCAGCGGCCCTTTAGAGTACCGCTTACCGGCCCGCTACGCATTATGGGTTTCAACAGGGTCAATGCAAGTACTGTATTGAAATGCCGTATGAGATACTGGCATGATTGGAAGCGCCGGACTCGTCCTTTTCTTTGCAGACCATCTTCCCCTTGCCCGATTTCTTATGGTTGCGGACCAGTTCTTCAACGCTGGGGGTCAGGTCAAACCCGCCATTGATGCACCTTCCTCCAGAGCATTGCAGATGGAGAAGATATACATTGCTGCTTGGCAGCATATTGACGGTGCGCTCCATGTACACGGGGCCGCTTTCTCCATAGTAATGGACAACATTGATGGTTATGCTTGAGACCTGAGGGAACCTGTCCGAGAGTAAACCGGCCAGTTGTTTCTTCTGGATCAGAGCAAGCTTTTGGGCATTTTTTTCGGCGTTAATAATTTTACAGTCCCCCCTTTTCCGGTGTTTTTACTGTGCTGAAATCTTTACTGCCGCCAGTTCTTGTATTATGGCATAAAATTTGCTAATAAGCAAATGCTCATAAATAACCCAATCATGCTTATCCGGTTTAATCTCCTGATTGCCATTCTTGTTTGATTCCGGCCGGAAACTTTCTTGTTCCGTTTTCCGGCGGCGTTCGCCGATATGCCTGAATCTTAAATAGCCGGGTCTAACTTTTCCGCGGGGGCGGTGTTCGGCTCTGTTAGGGCCGCGCCTCACGTTATACAAGCCTTTCGGCATTACTCGCGCCGGAGCTGTTTACAGCAAGGCGCTTGCAGACGTACGCACGCGCGGCCCACTGCGCTCACTAACCGCTGCCGCATTGCCCGTTTCGTCAAAATCAACCCGAAAGGCCGCAAAAAGAAATCCCTTTTGTCCACAAGAAAGCCTGAAGAGCCATAATTCCTCTCACTTACCAGAACTAAATAATTCCCGGAAATTCTATAATAGACCTGTATGGATTTTGTTTTGTACCTTGGCAAAAAGTTCCTTCTTACCGTCATCCTTCTTTTAGGCATAGCTCTTATTACCTTTTCGCTCACCAAGGCCCTGCCGGGCGACCCGGCTCTGGCGCTGGTAGGCCAGCGGGCAAGCCCGGCAACAATAGCAGCCATAAGAAAGCAGATTGGCGCGGACAAGCCCTTTCTGGTGCAGTATGTGGATTACGTGAAGATGATCTCCAGGGGGGAGCTTGGGCGGTCCTATTTCACCAGGCGCGAGGTGCTGGACGAGCTGAAGCAGAAATTCCCCAACACCATGCGGCTGGCGCTTCTGGCAATGGCGCTTGCCTTGCCCGCAGGCCTTGCGCTAGGGTTCTGGGCGGCCATGGAGCGCGGACGCCCGCTTGGGGAGGCGCTGAATTCGATATCCATAGTTGGGATAAGCGTGCCAGTCTTTTTCAGCGGGCTTCTGATAATGCTTTTTGCCAGCCTGGAGCTGAAACTTTTCCCGCCAGCCGGGACCGGCGGCGCGGAATTTCTGATACTGCCCGCCATAACGCTTTCGTTGCCCTCGATAGCAACGCTTAGCAAGGTTTCAAGGACGTCCGCCCTGGAAGTGATGGGGCTTCCATTTATCAAGACTGCCAGGGCCAAGGGCATATCGGAGTTTAGGGTAATCGCGGTGCACATCTTCAGAAACGCCATTATCCCAATCGTTACAGTTGCCGGGCTGGACTTTGGCAGCTACTTAAACGGCGCGGTGCTTACGGAGACGATATTCGGCTGGGACGGGATTGGCCGGTACTCCGTTGAAGGCGTGATGAGAAGGGATTACCCCGTGGTGCTTGGCACCGTGCTGGCCGGCACGGTCACATTCATTGTTATAAACATGCTGGTGGACATTGCCTATCATGTCCTGGACCCGAGGGTCCGCGTATATGGGCGTTAAGGCGAAGGCCGCCGCGGCAATTCTTGTGTTCATTGTGGCGGCCTCCCTGCTGGCCCCGCTTTTCTACCGCTACAACCCCCACCGGATAGACCTGGACCATATAAAGACCAGACCCGGTTTCAGCCATCTCTTTGGCACTGACCAGGAGGGCAGGGATGTGCTGGCCAGGGTGCTTGAGGGCGCAAAAATATCCATCTGGGTTTCCCTGCTTGCGGCCGTAAGCGCAATGGTTATAGGGCTTGCGGTGGGCGTTATCTCCGGTTATGCAGGCGGCAAGGTGGACACCGCACTGATGGCGTTTGTGGACCTGATACTTGCGTTCCCGTCGCTGCTTCTGGCTATTGGCATTTCCGTTGTGCTGCCGCCAGGGATGTTCACCGTTATGATTGCGATAGCGGCCGTGGGCTGGGCATCGTTTGCAAGGCTTACAAGGGGCTACGTGCTTGGCATAAGGGACGCGCAGTACGTTGAGGCCGCGCGCGCGATAGGCTGCGGGCGCTCCAGGATATTGTTTGCGCACATACTGCCGCAATGCATGCCGCTGGCCCTGACCATGCTTACGCTTAAGATTGGCGGGTTCATTATCACTGAAGCGTCGCTGAGCTTTCTTGGACTGGGCGCCCAGCCCCCGGTAGCCACCTGGGGAGGGATGATAAGCTCCGGAAGGGCCTATCTTGAGACAGCCCCGTGGATATCGGTGTTTCCGGGCATCGCCATAGCCCTGACCACGTTCTGCTTTAATGCCCTTGGAGATGCGCTGGCCAAAAATTAGGGCCTGCCGCACAGGCCCTGGAAACTGGAGAAAAGAAGTTTAAATCTTTTGAAAGGGGCCATTATTAAATAGCCCCTGGTTTCCGTCAGTGGTTGCCCTGCATTTTCTCTTCTTCTTCCTGCTCGGTTTTGCATTCGATGCACATGGTTGTGACGGGCCTTGCGCGCAGCCGCTTTATGTCTATCGGCTCCCCGCAGGTTTCGCATATGCCAAACGATCCGGCCTCGATCCGCTCGATTGCCTCTTCGATCTTTTTGAGAAGCTTCTGCTCCCTGCCCCTCAGCCTCAGCATGAAGTTGCGGTCCGTCTCGGCGGAGGCCTGGTCCCCCAAGTCCGGGAACACTGTTTGTTCCGGCAGGGCGGTTATTGCAACCTCGGCCTCGCCGATTATGGTCTCACGCTGCTTGGCGAGGTCATCTTTTATTCCCTGGATAGCCGCCTCGCGCCGGCCATGTTTTTGCGGCTTTTCGCCGGATGAGTGGGTCTGCTTTCCGGGAGCGGCTTTCCCGGACCTGGATTTGCTATTAGAGGAGTCTTTGCTGATGGCCATGCTAAAAACCTCCGAACAGGCGATTATAAATGAAAACGATACCAGAAAAAATACACGCTAGTCAAGACGAACCGCACACAAAAAAACGCGGGGTATTGACTTCTTTGATGTAATTCAGATTTTAGAGATTCCCCCAGGCGCGAGCTTGGAAAAATTCATCTTAAGCTCATAGAGGACCGCCTTTACGGTCTTTTCCTCATCGGGGGTGAGATTGCCTTTGGTTTTTTTCTCCAGCATGTCTATCGAGTCTATTATGTACATCGCTTCCCCTAAATTTGGCGCGGACGGAACATCCCCAAGCCCCATTGCCATGTAGGCCATCGCCGCAAGGTTCATTACAAGAGCGGCGAAATTTGCCCCGGAGCCTGCCGCCTCATGGCCGTGCGCTTCTTCCGCGGCATGATGGTGATGATGCGCATGCTCTTTCTGATGCTGGCTTTCCGCTGGCTTGCCAGCCGTTTGCGCTGGCTGGGCCTGCTCTTTTTTATGCTGGACATCCCGGATTTCGCCGGCCTGGTCTATGCGTCTTTTGTCCCGAATCTCGAATCGCTCTTCCATAGGGGCACTCTATAATTTATAAGAAGGGCGGCTGGCTGTCAATCGGGAAAACAGTGCGGCAGTGCGGCAGTAAAGATAAAAAGTATAATACTGTCGCACTATCGCTCTGTCGCGCTATGGCACTGAATTACTTGAATGCTTCTTCCGCGCGGCCCACGGCCTCCGGCCTGGGCGCCATGGTTTTTTCCCCGGGCTCCCACTTGGCCGGACAAACCTCTTCAGGATGCCCCAGCTTGTAAATATTGGCCTCGAGCTTTCTTAAAATCTCGGTGGAATTTCTGCCTACGTCTATATGGTTTACCTCGGAGCCAACCAGCACCCCGTCCGGGGTTATTATGAACGTGCCGCGGCCGGCAAGCCCGCTGTTTTCGTCATAAACGCCAAACATGCGGGAGACCTTGCCGGATGGGTCCGCCCCCATCGGGTATCTTACGTTTTTCAGCATGTTCTCTTCCCTTTGCCACGCCAGGTGCACGAATTTGGTGTCCGTGCTTACAGTGACAATCTCCGCCCCCGCCTTCCTGAAATTTTCGTACTGGCCTGCCAGGTCAGCAAATTCGGTTGCTCAGACGAATGTGAAATCCGCCGGATAGAAAAACAGGACGGTCCACTTGCGCTTCCCTTTAAGTTCCTCCAGCGATATCTCGCCAAAACCTCCTGCATCAGGCTCGAATGTCTCCAGCTTGAAATCGGGCACGCTCTGGCCCACGCATATTGAACAGCAGCCTTGCATGTTGTCCTCCTTTTTTCTGGCCTGTTTTGAAAATGTTAGTGGATAATGCCCGCGCGTGCAATATATTGAAAAGAAGGGCAACATCTGAAACCCGGGAGCTAGCGGCGGTGCGGGCCTGCCTTCATTTCCCCTTCAGCTTGCGGATGTCCTTGAGCCATCTGCCGCACTTGGGGCATCTGTCTACTGAGAACACCTCAATCCTCAGAAAGCCGCCCATTCTCACTTCTATTTCGATATACGGCACATCTATGAAGATCTGGCAGCAGTAGTCCAGGCCGGTGTCCACCGGTTCGTATCTGTAAAAGTCCCGCCAGATGGCTTCAGACTCTTCTTTCCGGATCCCTATGCGGTCGCTGGAGTCTTGCATGGGAAACTCCCCTGGACTTCCTGGGAAAGGTTTGTAGTGCATTTCGCTTTCTTTTACCTGCTTGTCTTGGTTAGATTCTACCACCGGCTCAACTGATGTCCACCCCATTATTTGCCTTTACTTACGTCCGTTATTCTGTTAAAAATAATTCAATGTACGATATAAAATTCGATGAGCTTGGGCCTATGAAGATCGTTCGGCTGCACTCCGCAAAGGCGGGGCTGGATGCCGCCGTGGTGATAGACAATATCGCCCTTGGCCCCGCAATAGGCGGGGTGAGGGTTTCCCCGGCTGTGGGCCCCCTTGAGATCGCGCGGCTTGCCCGCACGATGACGTTCAAGAACTCCATCGCCGGGCTTCCGCACGGCGGAGGCAAGGCCGGCATCACGGCGGACCCTGCCGCGCCCGGCAAGGAAAAACTGTTCAGGGCCTTTGCCAAAATGATAAAGACCCTGAACGAATTTATCCCCGGCCCGGACATGGGCAGCGACGAGGAGTGCATGGCCTGGATCTACGATGAGACTAAACGGGCCATAGGCCGGCCGGAACGCCAGGGCGGGCTGCCGCTGGACAAGCTTGGCGCAACCGGGTTCGGGCTTGCCGAATGCGCGGAAGTTGCCTGCCCTTACGCCGGGATCAACCTGGACGGCGCCAGGGTGGCGCTGCACGGATTTGGCAACGTGGGCGGCGCGGCTGCACGGTCCCTTCTAAAAAGGGGCGCAATAATAGTGGCCGTTGTGGACCGGCGCGGCGGCGTGTTTGATGCGGGCGGGCTGGATTTGGACAAGCTGTTTGCCTTGAGAAGCCAGCGCGGCAGCGTGGCCGACTATAAGACGGTTTACGCAAAGGGGGTTGCGCTTGAGCCTGAAGAGGTGATATCCGTGGAGTGCGATATTCTTGTGCCCGCCGCAACTCCGGATGTGATAAATGCCGCCAACCAGGCTTCAATAAAAGCGAAGATGGTGCTTCAGGGGGCAAATATCCCCGTTACCGGGAAGGCCGAAGAACTGCTTGCCAGGCGCGGCGTGCTTTCCGTGCCGGACTTTATCGCCAACGCGGGCGGCGTGATAATGGCCGCGGCGGAGTACGCTGGCGAGACCTGCAGGGACGCCTTCAGGGATATAGCCGTCAAGATAAAAAAGAACACGTTGGCCGTTCTGGAGAAGGCAAAAAATGAGAACAAACTGCCGCGCGCGGCGGCGGTGGAACTGGCACGGCAAAGAATAACGGAGGCGATGGAGAAGAGCGAGTTTTGAAAAATTAGGATTAAATAGCTGGTTTTGAAATCCTCAGATTACCTTCTATTGACTAACGTATTTTATGGAATCCAGCATTTGTTTAAAAGTGGGAATTTCTGGAGCAACTACTGCTTCATCTTTTCCAAAAACACCAATAACTACGAGTCGTTTGCCTAACGACGTGCAGTTAATTCCATAACTACCAAAATCCGATTGCTTGCAACTCCAGTTTGCCTCAGAGTTGAGAATATCTGCCTCTTTGGGCAATGGGTTAAATTTAAATCCCCGTAGGGCAGAATTATAGTACTCCTCGAAGTTTTTATAAGTATTTTTAGTTATAAAGAAATTAAAAAATGGACCTATTGAATACCCGGCGGGCAAGGGTTTTTTAGAAGAAGCAGCTTTGGCTGCCTTAAATATGGTGTCTTTATCTTTCCAGAAGGTAATCACAAAATAATCTTTTGAAGTATTAAATTTTGCGGGGTATTCCCTTGGAAAGTACCAATAACCTTTTGGAGGCAAAACGCTGTATTCACCGAATCTTAACTGGCCTTTTACCTGTTTTGGGCCGTGTTTGCTGATGCAGCTAAAAAGTGAAAAACAAATCAGTAGCAGGCAGACAGGTTTGTATATGTTCTTACTCTTCATTCCTGAGATCTGGTTAGACAACCACTTTTTCTTCCAGCGCCTTCTGCACTAATTGATTCAGGGACACGCCCATCATTGTAGCTTTGGCTGCCGCCTTTCTGTGGAGGTCTGAAGGAATCCTTACATTGAAACTGCCCTTATATGGTTTTTGGGGCTCCCTTCCCATCTCCTTACATGTCTCAAGGTAGTCGTCAACGGCCTCATGGAATGCCTTCTTTAGCTCCTTTACGCTTGTTCCTTCAAACAGAATAAGGTCGTTTATAGCCGCGATTTTGCCGTGAAAGACATCATCATCTTCGCTGT
>JAJYLE010000219.1 GCA_021788025.1 Nitrospirota bacterium | reverse complement strand
TTCCGGCTTACAATGCCCACAAGCTTTTCATTTTTGGTGATAGGGATAATCGTATAATTGTTATCTATCAGCACGTCAATCAGCGTTTCAAGCGGCGTATCCGCATCCGCGCACCGCGGGGCTTTGGACATTACCTTTTCGGCGGTAAGGTTGTCAATTTCAGCCCCGCCGCGGAGCGCCTTCAGGATATCGAAGGAGGTTACAATGCCTATGACCTTCATCTGATCATCCACCACAGGCATCCCCGGACATCCCGTGCCCATCAGCTTGAAAACAACATCCCTGCCTATGGCGCCCTGCTTCACCGCAGCCCTCTTGCACATGATATATTTAGCGCGTATCATGCGGGCCCTCCTTTGTCTGCTCCGGCATAGCCGGAGCATCTAAATGGTTTATACAGCTTGCGCCTTTCCTGGCGCTCAGAGGCGAATGTTAGCCGCAACAGGCATTACAGTCAACAAGTTTCGAAACTTATTGATAAATGTATGTCCTTTTGGTAATATGAATGAAATTTCCCCATAAGGAGGACGCACTGCATGGCTGAAAACGCAAAAGGTAAATCGATGGCCATCATCGCCAGCAAGGGCACACTGGACATGGCCTACGCCCCACTGGTGCTTGGCGCAACTGCCGCCGCCCTGGATACCGATGTGCGCATTTTCTTTGCTTTCGGAGGCATTAATATCCTTCATAAGGAAAGAAACCAGCAGATCCCGCCGCCTGCCGGCATGGAAGTGCTCCCTCAGCTAGCAAAAAACATTAACTGGGCCGGCATACCGGAGATGCTCCAGATGTGCAGGGATGCCGGGGTGAAATTCGTGGCCTGCTCGGCAACGATGCAGATGATGGGCTACAAGAAAGAGGACCTGGTGGATGGCATCGAAGTGGCCGATGCCGACAGGTTCGTGGAGTTCGCCCAGTCCGCACAGACCAGCCTTTTTATTTAGGCGTTTCACCGGGCCCTCCCTTCACCTCCTCTGGGGGAGGGCCTTTTTTACCTTCCGTTTGCTGATTGACGGCACGCCATACCAGAGGATTGAGACAGGTTACTTCGCTATGTTAGAATCCAGAAATGCCGGAAACAAAACGCGGTTACTACCCTGCTTTCGACGGCTGGCGCGGCATTGCAATCCTTTGGATTGTACTGGGACATGCTGTATACTGGCACTCCTGGAATTTAACCGGTTACGGCAGTTTCCTATATTTCCTGATCTATAAATTACTTCCCTTCCCTGTAGATATATTTTTTGTCTTAAGCGGTTTTTTCATTACCGGGCTGTTATTGGATGTTTCCGGCAAATTCAGCATTGCCGGTTTCCTGAAAAAACGGGCGCTCAAAATACTGCCGCTTTACTTCCTGCTGCTTTTAACGGTTTTAATGGTAAATCGTTCTTTCCCTGACGTTGCAGTCAAAAGGACGGACATAATAAAAATTCCAAAAACCGTTTGGACGGTAGACCAGGTTATTATTCCGGGCAATTTTTATTCCCTGGAAAAAGCGAACGGCGAAAAGGCCACCCTTTTGATAAATAAAGAGCGGAATTTGGCCCGCCTCTATTACGGGGAAAATGCTTCCAGGGAACTCGATGGCAGCCTTGCGGGTTTTGGACTTGCCAGCCCCATATTGAACAAAAACAGCGTAATTACTTTAAACCAAAGGACCATTGTTGATAATGATTTTCTTGCCAGCTGGAACCCGAAGGCATCGGTCCTGCCGTATTTTTTTATGGCTCACAGCTTCAAGCCCAATGACAGCCTGACGGGGCTCACCCATTTATGGTTTGTTAAAACGATAGCGCAATTTTATATCCTTTACGCTTTGTTATTTTTCGTATTGCACAAGCTGATCGCGGATCACGATAAGAGAAAGAAGATACTTTTATTCATCCTGATTGCATTATCCGCCATGGCCATATTCTCTCAAATAAGCCCGGTGCCTTTGGCCATATTGCTTGGCTGCCTTTTTAAAATTCTGGAGCCAGGTTACGCCGGTGCGGAAACATGGTTTTGGAAAAGGGCCATCCCGGCCATTTTGATATTTGCAGGGTGCGCTTCCATATTTGTTTTAACAGCGGGGCAGATTACAGCAGGGTTGCCTCTTGTGATGCCCCTTGCAAGCGCATCGATAATCGCGGGCGCATACCGGCTGCCTTACATTTCCAGGTTTATCCTGGAGAACCCGTTACTCAGATGGGTAGGGAAATATTCGTACGGCATCTATCTGTTCCATGATCCTTTCCTGGTATTCTCAGAAAAATTCTTCAGGGATTATCTGCACTCTGGCAATTTCATTTCAATCCTAGCTTTCATAATTTTTTCTGTATTGCTTGGCGCCATCATGGAAAAACTGGTCAATTTTATCTTTCATCTGGAACTGCTGCGGTTTTTCAGGCCGGAAAATGCCACGGCCCAGACAACTTCACGCTAAGGGCATTCCCCGTGAAAATTTATAGCAGGTCCTCAAACGGCACAAGCGCGGAATACTCATAAAGCGTAGACATTGCCTTGCTCTCAGCCGGGATGCCCGCCTCCTGCAGGGCCGCAATGGGATTCAGCCCGCCTATTATGGCCACCCCTGCCCTGTCCACCCCAACCGGCACCTCGAACAACGGACTACTGGGCTGGCCAATGTTCAGCACCCCGCCTATACCCTTGCCTTTGATGTTATCGGCAAGCCTGCGGGCGCGCTCCAGGCAGACGGCCGGTATCTCCCTGAAGCTGGCAAGCACCCAGAT
>JAJYLE010000218.1 GCA_021788025.1 Nitrospirota bacterium | reverse complement strand
GCCCCGGCAATCCCGTTAATTCTTATTCCTTCCAGGATCGAATGCAGTCTCATGGTTTAAGTCTTCTTTATCTCCCAAATACACAAGATTGTTCTGTATGCCGTCGTCTCTTGGCACATCAAGATAAGCAAGCGCCCTGTCTGCTATCTCGCTGAATACCGGGCCGGAAACCAGCCCGCCAAACGCCAGGGTGGGCCCCTTTGCGCCTTTAATTACCACTACCATCGCTATCTTCGGGTCATGCGAAGGGACAAACCCTACGAATGTGCTTGCGTAAAGCCCGGAATAGCCGTGCGTGCGCGGGTCATAGAGCCTTGCAGTTCCGGTTTTCCCGGACACCTCGTTTCCATCCACGGCGGCCTCTGTGGCTGTGCCGCCCTGTTGGGTGACCCCGCGCAATATCCTTCTTAATATCCGGGCCGTTTCAGGCTTTATCACCTGAGGGCCCTTGAAATCCGTAAAGCTGCTTATTACCTGCCCCTCCGGCGATATGATCTTCTGCACCACATGCGGGTTTGGCAGGTATCCCCCGTTGGCAACCGCGCTGTATGCCCTGAGCAGCTGAATGGGCGTTACAGCAACCCCGTAGCCTATTGAGTTTGACGCCAGGGACACCAGGGTGCTTGGCTTTCTTAAATACCCCGATGCCTCAAACGGAAGGTCTATGCCGGTCTTCTGGCCAAAGCCGAATTTTTTTGCATATTCATACAGCTTTTCCGGGCCCAGCTTAAGCCCTATGGTAATGGCCCCCACGTTGGATGATTTCTGGTACAGTTCCGCAAAACTGATTACGCCCAGCTTGTCATCGTCGTGGAACTTCCTTCCCCCAACCTCTATATAACCGGGGCCTGTGTTGAACATCGAGTTTGGCGTTACCACGCCTGTTTCCAGCCCGGCCGACCCGGTGACCAGCTTGAAGACGGACCCCGGTTCGTAAGCGTCCATTATGGCCCTGTTTTTCCACGTCCGCGGCTTGGTTTTGCCGGGGTCATTCGGGTTGAAGTCCGGCTTGTTGGCCATGGCCAGTATTTCGCCGTTGTAAGGGTCCATCATTATTACGGAGCCGGACTGCGCGTTCCATTTTGCCATTGCCTTTTCCAGGGCTGATTCGGCTATGTACTGGAGGTCTTCATCTATGGTAAGCACCAGGCTGCTTCCGCCAGGGTCCATTTCCACGCCCTGCGAAAGGATTTTGCCGGTTGCGTCCCTCTGGACCACCACCCTGCCGCCCTTGCTCTTTAAAGTGCTTTGGTATGAGCGCTCCACGCCGTCCATGCCGTCGTCCGCCGCGTCAACGTATCCAATCACATGGGAGGCAAGCGTGCCGTTTGGATAGAACCTCTCGGTTTCTTCCTTCAGGCCAAACCCGGTTATGTTCTTGATCGCCCCGCCCTGGCCCGCCGGCATCAGTTTCCTTTTTATCCAGGCGAAGCGCTTTTCCCTTTCCGGGCCGTCCAGCTTTTGCATTATCTCCGCCTGGGGCAGGCCGGTAATGGACGAGACATCGGAGACGGCCAGTGCAACATCCTTCGCGGATGCCACCTGGCAGGGATTGCACCAAAGCGATTCCATGTCCAGGTTCATCGCGAGTTCCCGTCCTTTCCGGTCGTATATGGTCCCCATTTTTACCGCCAGCGGCCGTTCCCTGTCATACTGGCCAAGAGCTTCCGCCGCGTAACGGCCGTGGTCGAACACCATTATTCCCCCAAGGCGCACCAATACCACCAGGAAAGCGAACGTTATAAGGGTGTTTAGAAGTAGTTCCCTTTTCATCCGCCTGCTCCAAATGCCAAAGCGCAGGAGGGGCAAGCCCCCCTTTTATTTCTCTCTGTAGGATGCCTCATAAGGGATATCCCCCTTATCCCTCGTTACAAAAAACACGTTTCGCCTGTCCGGATATACAAGGCCAAGTTTTTCGAATGCCGGGCCGCCTATGTCCTGGACGGAAAAAAGCGAAGCCTGGCGGGCGGAAAGGGCCTTGCGCTGGCTGGCAACCGTTTTCAGTTGCACCTCCAGGTTGCCGATATCGTATTCGACTGATCTTATGCTCGAGCGGAGCCAGACTAATCCGAAAACACCTGATAGCAAGACAATACATGCAAAAACCTTAGCAAAATATGATAACACACTCTCATGTATTGCCGCCCTCATGCCGCCCTCTCCAATGCCCTCAGTTTTGCGCTTCTGGCAGCCGGATTTTCGCGCACTTCGGCGTCCCCCGGCGTGAGTGGCTTTTTGGTAAGTATGCGGGCTTCCCCGCGCGCCTGTGCACCGCGGAAAAAGTGCTTCACAATCCTGTCTTCCAGGGAGTGATAGGAGATTACAACCAGCCTGCCGCCGGCAGCCAGCCGTCCTGATGCCGCGGCCAGCCCGGCCTCCAGTTCGGCAAGCTCGCTGTTTACCTCAATCCGGAGGGCCTGGAAGGCCCTTGTGGCCGGATGTGTTTTCCCCCTTTTGCGGTAAACGCCTGAAACCAGGCCTGCAAGCTCCTGCGCGCTTTGTATGGGGCGCCTCTGCACTATCATCCTGGCAATCCTCTTTGAAAACCTTTCCTCGCCGTATTCTCTCAGAATCCGTTCCAGATCTTTTTCGGAATAAGTGTTTACAACGTCCGCGGCTGTCAGTTCCGCAGCCGGGTCCATCCTCATGTCCAGCGGCCCCTCAGACTGAAAGCTGAATCCCCTTTCCAGCACCTTCAGCTGCGGCATGGAAACCCCCAAATCAAAAAGCGCCCCGTTGACGTTTG
>JAJYLE010000001.1 GCA_021788025.1 Nitrospirota bacterium | reverse complement strand
CAGTGTGTCACAGTTTTGGCACAGTGGGGGCTTTTAAAAGCGAAAAGGGGCAGGAAAAATCTCCTAACCCCTTGATTTTTAAGTGAGCCGTGTAGGATTCGAACCTACGACCCGCTGATTAAGAGTCAGCTGCTCTACCAACTGAGCTAACGGCCCTTTGCTATAATTATAAAGCAGAGAATCATTATAAACTCTGCATGAGCACCTTTTCAAGCCGCCCACGGCCCAGACTCTTGATTCCGGATGACAGGCCAAAAGCTGGACGGGACTGCCCGCGGCCTATGTCCTTTGCACTTTGAACATCGAATCTCCAATTATGTATCAAAAATAAACAAATTAAATGTGTCATTCGGAGCCAATTTTTATGCTTAGACATCCAAAAATTTTTTTATATTAGGCAAAAAAAAATAGTTGGATCATAAAATTATTAAAAACAAAGAATATTCCAGAAATAAGCAGTTGCTGCCATTGCCTTGTTGTCTGGCGGTATAGAATTTGTATTCTAAATTCCATGCTTATGAAAAACGGCCCTCTGATAAGCGTTATAATGCCGCTTTATAACAAAAGGCAATACGTTGCCAGGGCAGTAAAAAGCGTATTGGAGCAGACTTATGCGAACTGGGAATTGATTATTGTCGATGATGGTTCCACGGACGGATCATCGGACGCCATTCCCAGCGGAAATCCTAGAATCAAGCTTCTGCGGCAGACTAACAGAGGGCCGGCTGCCGCGCGAAATGTAGCCGTCCGCGCCGCTTCCGGCGAATATGTAGCATTTATCGACGCCGATGACTGCTATTACCCTTTTAAGCTGGAACAGGAGATAGCTTGTCTTTGGGAGGGCCAAAAGGCCGAATGGATGATGTCCGCTTATGACTGGCAGGTGAACGGGAAAACCACACGTTACTATATGAAAGACATAAACAGGGAAGAGGTCAACAAGGAGACCAAAGTTTTCGATGATGCGCTTGAACAGCTGACTGTTTCCGGCTGGCCCAGTGATGGCCTGTTCATGAAAAAATCTTTATTTGAACGGCTGGGCGGATTTAACGAAAACATGAGATATGGAGAGATAAGTGAGTTTATACTGCGGTGCGCGGCAGCTCAGCCCAGGGTTTTGATTTGCCACCTCTCATTATATCTTCATATAGATGTTCCTCTAAGCACGGCAAAGGTCACAAACAGAAATGAATTTCATAAACAAATAGGAAAGACCCTTGTAGGGCTGGCAAAAAACTATCCTCAATATTCCGGTTTGTTGATTGGCAGGGGGTACTCTCACCTGATATCTTACAGCCAATCGCTTATCCTGGAAGGCAAAGGCCGGGAGGCCCGCAGGTTCCTTTTTGAGGAGTTCCGTATGGAGTTCCTGGCGCGATGGGCCTTGCTGTGGATGGCCAGCTGGTTGCCCAAGGGCCTCCTTGCCCGCATTCCAAAAACAGCTAAAGGATGGCTGTAAACAGGTCCTAGTCCGTTTGAGGAAAGGGGCCGGGCGCCGCTGGCTGATTATCCTGTGCCGTCATGTCCGTCATCCACTCAGCCGGAACATGAATGCCCCCATCATTTATCATGGAGTTTTCATCCGCCTGTAGCGGCTGGCCGTTTGCCCCCGCCGCAGATGACCACATGGAAGACCAATCGGGCGCCGTTATATTTTGCGCTGTTTTGCCAGACGGCACTGGCGTAATAAGCGGAACGGGGGCCGGGCTTGTGGGCTCATTTGCGGAGCCCTGGCCGATTCCTTGCAACTGAACGTTAAAGTAAACCGATGTGTCCCCGGGTTTCCGGCTGAAGACCAGCCGTGCCCCCCAGCATTCGGTCTTGTAAACAAGCGTTGTGTGGAACAACTGGAACCCCCCGCCGCGCAGATCATACCACAGGCTGGCTTCGCTCCATAATTTTTTGGTTAGCTGCCTTTGAACACCTACTGTATTTAGCCATGTGTTGTCCAGCCTCGAAAAACGCTCGCTTATGGAAACAGAGGTGGCTTTGGCGACTTTGAAGCTGGAATCCGCTTCAAACGTGCCTACATTCCTGCTATACGGGTCCAAAGTAAGTACAGAATTGATGTAAAAAGGCTTTGTTGTCCAAAGGTTGATATTCAATGGCTGCAAAGGGTGATAGTCCTGCCTTGCATCGTACTGGTCCGTCACCCTGAATTCCATGAACTGCCCGCCTTTATTCTTTAGTCTGTTTTCCAGTTGGAACTGGATAAGGGCCTCCCTGGTCTGGGTTTCCAGCTCATCAAAAACCACCGGGGACTGCTGCCCGGCCACATCCTGATACAGAAAACCGACGCTTGGTTCCAGGTAATGTGTTATGCCGTTTCCGAAGGTCCTGCGCAGTCTGGCAGTTGCGGTTGCCTGGTATTGCGTTACAGCCTCTGCAAAATCCTGGGTGGGGCCGGTGAGCTGGTAGGACCTCAATGAAGCACCCGCCGCCTGATAAATGTCCAGCCCGTCACCAAATACATATGAAATGCGCGGGGCAATTTCAAGCCTGTCTGCCGATTGCCCGTGCTCACGCCAGAAGTAGGAATCTTCCGTCCGGCCTTCCAGGATAAAGGGGCTGCCAAGCACCGATCCCAACTGGCGCGGATAGAGAAAAAAACCAAGGGTGGGCAGCCGCTCCGGAACCGATTGCTGGTCCGCGCCGGGGGCAAGGTCCTCAAAATACCTTGTCTGCAAGTACAGCTTGCCGGTGCCCGGGTAATAGAGCCTTGCCTCTCCATCGGATTCCAGATAGCGCCTGGCCCGCTGTTCGAAATTCTGGTTGAAAAGCTGGTGAAAATCCCCGTGATTGACCACGTCCACGGCTAAAAACCCGAAAGGCACTATCTGGGTACCGCTCAATGCCAGGTAATTTTTATTGTCCTTCCAGTCATTAAGGTATGTAAGCTTGTCCTCTCCCTCAAGTCCGTTGAGCTCCAGGAACCTGCCGTCCAAAACTGCCCCCGCGGCCCTTCTGGAATGCACTTCCAGCGCCGCGGTCAAATCCTCCTTGTCCGATATAACCCAATAATAGGGCAGGTCCATGCGGAAGCCGGAGAACGTGCTGAAGCCGAAGGTTGGGCTTAGAAAGCCGGACTTCTTCTCTTTGAAAACCGGGGCGGGGAAAACCGGGGCGTAGAGCACCGGCGTGTCCTTAACCATAAATGTGGCGTCGGTAGCCACGGCCATTCCGCTGGGGTTTACCGTAATCCTGCGGCCGCCTATGGACCAGTCCGGGCAGTCGGACTTGCATGCCGTATACGCGCCCTCGAAAACCTTATAGGTTGCCTCTTCCGGCGGGCCGGAACTTTTTTCAATGCGGACGCCTTTCAGCCGGGAGTGCTCTTTCTTGAAAAAAATCGTCCCGTTGTAAATAGTCCCGCTCCTGTCATCCACGTTTAAAACAGCCGAGTCTGAGTTTATCTTTACAAAGGGGTCTTCGAAAAAGAAGTGCCCCATAAAATGGAACTCTTTTGTTGTTGCGTTATAAATCGCGTTATCCGATGTCGCGGTGAAATCATTTCTCACCACGCGCACCGAATGATGGAAAAAATACTGGCCCTTGCTGGATGTAAGCTGCTGGGAATATATATCCGTCTGGATGGCCAGGGCAATCTTGGGAAAGAGAATGCCTAGGAGGACCAGAAGACATGCAGGGATTGTTTTTTTGCATGCCATTGCGCTTACTTTACAATTTAAAATTTGAGATTTAAAACCAGGCATTATTCCCTCAGGCCTGCAAGCGTGCCGCCGCCCGCAAATGCCTCTTTGGCCTCGCCCGCAGTATAGAAGGAGCCTGCCACCAGCACAAGGCCGTCCGGGCCTGCCAGGGTTCGCGCCCTAGCAAGGGCCGCCTGCACTGTGGCCACGCACTCGCACTCCGTATAACCCAGCGTGCTAGCGAACTCCGCAAGCAGTTCCGGCGCGGCCGCCCTCCCATAGGCCGGGGCTGTAAAAACGGTCTTTGCGGCCAGCGGCAGAAGGACCTCGAGCACTCCTCTTATGTCCTTGTCGGCCATTATGCCGGCAACCAGAATTACTTTTCTTTCCGGATAAATCTCTTTTACCAGCGCGGCAAGGGCGCGCGCCGCCTCCGGGTTATGGGCGCCGTCAAGTCTGGTTTCCGGCTTTTCCGCCAGCAGTTCAAACCGGCCCGGAAGCTCCGCAAGAGCAAGCCCTTTTCTTATGGCTTCTTCATCTTCAATGCCGGCCAGCCTGGCGGCCGTGATGGCCACAGAGGCATTTACCGCCTGGAACCGCCCCGGCAGAGGAAAAGAGATGTCCCTCAATTCAAACCCCGGGGAAAGATAATCAAATTGTATGCCACTGGCCGATATATCCTTTAGGCTTGCGCTGAACTCTTTCCCGTAAGCATATATCTTTGCACGCATGCGCGCCGCCTGTTTTTCAATCACCTGCATGGCCTCCTGCGGCTGGGGCGCCAGGACCAGCGGAACGGATTTTTTTATTATCCCTGCCTTTTCGGCGGCTATCTTTTCCAGTGTGCCGCCAAGGAACTCCATGTGGTCCATGGACACGGGGGTAATCACGGACACCGCCGGGGTAATCACGTTTGTGGCGTCCAGCCTGCCGCCCATACCGGTCTCGATTACGGCCCTTTCAACGCCGCGCTCCCTGAAATAAAGGAACCCCATCGCCGTCACCACCTCGAAGAAGGTGGGGCTCATGTCTGGCAGTTTGCCGCGGGCCGTTTCAGCCACTTCCCCGGCAAGCCGCACAACATCGTCCCGGCTTATCTGAACGCCGTCCACCGATATCCGTTCGGTAAAACTCAACAGGTGCGGAGAGGTAAACAGGCCGGTCCGGAAGCCGGCCGCCCTGAATATGGAAGCCGTTGCCGCGCACGTGGAGCCTTTGCCATTTGTGCCCGCAACGTGTATAAACCGGCAAGGGGCAAATTCCTGCGCAGGATCTTTGATGTGGTCTGTGGTCTTGTGTGCGGAGGGGAATATGCCTTTTGGCATCCCCAGGGCCTTCAGCAGCTTCCCGGGGTTTTCAAGCCCCAGTTTTATGCCATGTTTCTGGAGGCCAAATAGGTACTTAAGCGCCTCATCGTACCTCATGCGCCGGGGCCAGGTGCAGAAGTATCTTTTTGATCACCGGCTTTATTTCCTTCCGGTGCACAACCATATCTATCAGGCCGTGCTCCAGCAGGAATTCGGCCCTCTGAAAATTGTCCGGCAATTGCTGCTTTATGGTCTGCTCTATCACCCTTGGCCCGGCAAAGCCTATCAGGCTTCTTGGCTCCGCGATTATGACGTCCCCGAGCATCGCAAAACTGGCCGTCACCCCGCCGAATGTGGGGTCTGCCAATATGGAAATATACGGTATGGCCTCCTGCTTAAGCCTGCCTATGGCCGCGGAAACACGCGCCATCTGCATAAGCGAGAAGAGCCCCTCCTGCATCCTGGCCCCTCCGGAAGAAGATACGGTTATAAGGGCAATCTTCTGCTCCAGGGCGCGCTCTGCCGCCCTCATTATCTTTTCCCCCACGGCGGAACCCATGCTGCCGCCCATGAATGAGAAATCCATTATGACGGCTGATACGCTTGTGCCTTCCACGGTTGCCGTCCCGGAGACCGCCGCCTCAAGCATGCCGGTTTTGGCGGCATTGGTTTTCAGCCTGTCGGCGTACGGGACAGAATCGCGGAAATCCAGGGGATCGCCTGATGTTATCGCCTCATCGTATTCAATGAAACTGCCCTGGTCAAACAGAAGACGTATCCTCTCCCGTGCGTCTATCCTGAAATGGTAATTGCACTTGGGGCATACCTTCAGGTTCCGCTCCATCTCACGGCGGTATATTATCTCCTTGCAGCCATCGCATTTAACCCAGGACCCTTCGGGTATCTTTACCTTCTTCAGGGACTCTTTTTCTTTTTTAAACCAGGTCATCCTATGGCCTCGCGCATGCTTTTAAGCCAGGCGGAAAAATCCCTGGCGGAGTCTTCCCGCGCCCTGCGGACCACGGCGCTTCCAACTATCACCCCGTCTGCTATTTTGGCTATCCGTCCGGCCTCATCGGGATTGGACACCCCGAAGCCAACCGCCACCGCCTTGCCGCCTGATAATTTTTTAAGCCTCTTTACGGATTTTTCTATCTCTTCGTAATGTGCAAGTTTTGCCCCTGTAATGCCGGTAAGCGACACATAATAAATGAATCCGGTGGATGCGTTTGAGACCAGCCTGAACCTCTCAGGCCCGGAAGTGGGCGCGGCAAGAAATATGGTATCCAGCCCGCGTTTATATGAATGCTCCTTTAGCAAATCCGCTTCCTCAACAGGCAGATCGGGCACGATTACCCCGTCCGCCCCGGCCTCCACGGCCTGCTTTGCAAATTTATCCTCTCCGAACTTCAGCACCGGGTTGTAATAGGTCATAAGCACAATCGGGATATTGGAACGCTTGCGGATAGCGGCCACAAGCCCCAGCGCCTTCCGCAGGTTCACCCCGGCCCTGCGCGCCCTCTCCGCCGCCGCCTGGATAAGCGGGCCGTCGGCAACGGGGTCGGAAAACGGGACGCCAAGCTCTATGATGTCTGCTCCCGCATCTTCCAGTGTGCCTGCCAGCCGCAGCGAGGCGTTTAAAGACGGATCGCCGGACATTATATAAGGAATGAACGCCTTTTTCCCGGCAGCCGCAAGCTCTTTGAATCTGGCTTCTATCCTGGATCCGGCTTTCAGCAAAGCTGCACCCCTTTTATCCTTGCCACTTCAAGCACGTCCTTGTCACCCCTGCCAGACAGGTTCACTATGATGATCTTGTTTTTCTTCATCTTCGGCGCCGCCTTCACGGCCTCCGCTATGGCATGGGAGGACTCCAGCGCCGGGATTATCCCTTCCGTCCGGGAGAGCAGCTCGAAAGCCGCGAGGGCCTCTTCATCGGTGGCGTACGTATATTTTACCCGCCCGGACTGCATCAGCCAGGCGTGTTCCGGGCCTACGGAAGCATAATCCAGCCCTGCCGATACGGAGTGGGTGTCAAGCACGTTTCCGTCCTCGTCCTGAAGCAGGTAGCTTTTTGTACCCTGCAAAACGCCCACGGAGCCGCCGGCAAATCTTGCAGCATGCTTGCCGGACCTGATCCCCAGGCCGCCTGCCTCCACACCGGTCATTGTTATCTTTTTTTCTTTGAGGAAGGCATGAAAAAGCCCGATGGCGTTGCTGCCGCCGCCCACGCAGGCTATCATATGGTCCGGAAGCCGTCCTTCCGCTTTCAATATCTGCGCCCTGGCCTCCCTGCCTATTACGGACTGGAAATCCCTCACCATCTCCGGGAAGGGATGGGGGCCAAACACCGTGCCTAAAACGTAATGCGTGTTGCGCACATTGGTTGTCCAATCCCGCAAGGCCTCGTTTATGGCGTCCTTGAGGGTCTTGCTCCCAGCGCTTACTTCGCGCACTTCCGCGCCAAGGAGCTTCATCCTGAACACGTTCAGGGCCTGGCGCTTGATGTCCACAGAGCCCATGTATATAACGCAGTCCAGCCCCAGAAGCGCGGCGCCGGTTGCCACGGCAACACCATGCTGGCCGGCCCCGGTTTCAGCTATCACACGCTTCTTGCCCATCTTCTTTGCAAGCAGCGCCTGCCCAAGCGCGTTGTTTATCTTGTGGGCGCCGGTGTGGGCCAGGTCCTCCCGTTTAAGGTATATCTTCGCCCCGCCCAGGTTTTGCGTAAGCCGTTTGGCAAAATAAAGAGGGGTAGGCCTGCCTATGAACTTACCGGCAAGGCTGTCAAATTCGCGTTTGAAGCCCGCGTCTTTTCTGGCCTTGAAGTATTCGTGCTCCAGCTCTTCCAGGGCGGGCATGAGTGTTTCCGGCACAAACCGCCCTCCGTAAGGCCCGAAATACCATTTTTTGCTTTTACCGCTCAATTGCGCTTCCTTCTTTCGCGGCCGCAGTTGCAGTTTAGCCCGTGGGTGCAGCCCTCGAAGGGCTCTGCCACAAGCCTGTCTGCTATAACCTCGCCGCACTTGCACAAATACCCGTCCGGCCCGTGCGCTTCAGGGGCAAGCTCCCTGCCGCAGACCGGACATAAGGGCAAAACGCCCTCCGGCCTCCACTTGGCTGGCCCGTTATTCATAAGGAGATATTATAGCATTTGGGGGGCATTCTCCGGCCTTTGGTGGCAAAGATGTGAACAATCAGGCAGGTAACGCGCCCCAACACTAAAAATCAACTCCGTGCAAGGTTTTACTTTGAATTGTTATTTTGGACAGATATGCAATTACACCAGGGCGGCAATCCTGCCCGGAACTCAAGGGGTAGGCTGAAGATTTTCGGGGAAATTAAATGCAGGGCCGCCCATAGCCTGAAGAGAGTTTTTGCGTGCTGGATAGATTTTCCTTGCAGTACGGGCGGCCTTTTTATCATGTTTTGCCCGGAAATGGACAGGGGAGGCTTTGGCCCATTTAAGTTTTTCCTGTTTTTTTGCCGCATGCCTGGCAGCTGTGATTTTGTAATGAAAAGAAACCGTTTTGGCCCTGCCCATGACATGCCTGTTTTCAGAACGGGCCTTCCTTATAGCATGGACTGCGTAAGGTTTTATGGATGGACGGCGCTTTACCTCCGAAGCAAGTGATGGCCCTGAACCGTTTTCCACTGCCAGGAGTTCTTTCCGGCCCTCCCCGGCCTGGTTTTGCTGCTCAATTTCAGCCATAATTTTTTCAAGCCCCTCGTTGAATGCGTCCCGCCTGGCCATAAGCCTGTAAATTGTCCTGACGCGGCGCTCGGCAAACCTGCTTTGAGCATTGGGGCTGAATCTTACCGGGTTCGGCAGCGAGGCTGCCAGTTTTGCGGCCTCAATAGGCGTAAGCGCACTGGCTGGTTTTGCAAAATAATACCTGGATGCAGCCTCGGCCCCGAATATGCCCTCTCCCCACTGCGCGTAATTGAGATAAAGCTCCAGGATCCTCTTCTTCGACAAGTCCTTTTCCAGCCTCCAGGTAAGGATTGCCTCTTTGATCTTCCTGAAGGGAGTTTTTGCGGGCGTAAGGAAGAGATTTTTTGCAAGCTGCTGGGTTATGGTGCTTCCGCCGAACTTAAACCTTCCGGCCTTCATGTCTGCCTCTATCGCCTTCTGCAAGGCGGGCAGGTCAAACCCGTCGTGTGTCCAGAAGTTCTCATCCTCGCTTATAAGCACCGCCTTTATGAGATTAGGCGATATGTCTGAATAGGGGACCCATATCCTTACAGGCTTTCTCCGGATTCCCAATTTCCGCCATTGCCTCTGGCGAAGGCGCATCATGGCGGATTCTTCCGGCGCGGATTTGCGGAGCACCGATATTCGCGGAAAGAAGAAAAACCTGCCCACGTCCGCTGTCAATGCCAGCATAAGCAATAAAAGTGCGATCTTGAGCCCTTTCATCCCTTGCTGTTTCCTTTTCGGCGATTTTACCTGATGCAGGAACCGGAGAGAATGCTGATAGGAACATTATAGGGCAGAAAGGGACGGCAGGGAAGACTAATTCTTTTCTACAAATTTTTTAAAGGATGCCAGCATGTTAAGCCCAACCGCCTGGCTCTTCTCCGGATGGAACTGGGTGGCAAAAACATTGTCCTTCCACACCATCGAGGTATATTCAACACCGTAAGACGTAGTAGTTGCGGTTATGGAGGCGTCTTCGGGCACAACATAATAGGAATGCACAAAGTAAAAACTTGCGCCGTTCTGTATGTCTTCAAGCAGGGGGGCCTTATTGATTATGCTTATTGAATTCCAGCCCATGTGCGGGACCTTCAGTGATGTTTGCTCCGGGAAACGGACTACCTTCCCGGCAAACACACCCAATCCCTCATGCCTTCCAAACTCGCAGGATTCCGTAAACAGCAATTGCAGGCCCAGGCAGATGCCTAAAAACGGCTTGCCGGATTTGATGGCGTCCAGCACGGGGATTTTGAGGCCCTGCGATTCAAGGTTTCTCATGCAGTCGCTGAACGCGCCCACCCCCGGCAGGACCACTCCCCTGGCGTCCTTTACGGCCTGCGCGGAGGAGACTATCCGTGCGTCCGCTCCAACCATCTGGAGGGCCTTTTCCACGCTCCTTAAGTTCCCCATGCCGTAATCTACCACTGCAATCATAACGTTTGATTATAACAGGCTGAAATATCAAAATTGAAATTTTTTGGACGCAGGATGGCAAATCGCGTAAAATAAAGGTTTGCCGGGGCGGGCAGATTGGCCCCAGTCCCCGGGATTGCACCCTGAAAGAGAAAGGAAATGGGGGTAGAGATGAACTTCTTTGAAGGTGAGCTTAAGGCCGAAGGGCTCAGGTTCGGTATTGTTGTAAGCCGCTTTAACGATTTCATAACCGGCAGACTGTTGGAAGGCGCTCTGGATGCTCTGAAAAGGCACGGCGCCAGCGAAGAGGACATAGACATTGTCAAGGTGCCGGGCGCATTCGAGATACCGCTGGCCGCAAGAAAGATGGCCGGCAGCGGGTATGATGCCGTGATCTGCCTTGGCGCGGTAATAAGGGGCGCAACTCCGCATTTCGACTACGTGGCGGCCGAGGTTTCCAAAGGCGTGGCGCAGGGTTCCCTGGAAACGGGGCTCCCCATGGCTTTTGGCGTGATTACCGCCGATACCATCGAGCAGGCCGTGGAGAGGGCCGGCACCAAAAGCGGCAACAAGGGATGGGATGCCGCCCTTACCGCCATAGAGATGGCCAGGCTTTTTAAAAAGCTGCCCGGGAAGAAAAAATAGGAAGTTTTTAAGCAGAATGAAACGAAGGAAAGCCAGGGAGTATGCCCTTCAGATGCTGTTTCAGCTTGATTTCGGAACGGAAAAGCCGGATGCGGCCTTCTTCAGCCGGTTCTGGCAGAACCTCGATGAGCCGCAGGACGTAAAAAAATTCGCGGAGGATTTGGTAAAGGGCGCAGCCGGCCACATTGAGGAACTGGACAGGCTTATCACCGAAAACGCGGAAAACTGGGTGCTGGACCGCATGGCCATTGTGGACCGCAACATCCTGCGGAGCGCCGCGTATGAACTGGTTTTCAAGGAGGAGATACCTCCGGCCGTTGTTATAAACGAGGCCATAGAGGTAGCAAAAAAGTTTTCAATGAGGGAATCGGCCTCGTTCATAAACGGCATACTGGACAAGATAGCGAGGATCAAGGGGCGGGCGTAAAATAGGGCATGGCCGCAGAACCGGGCTCTGATTACGCCGTTATCTCCGATGTCCACTCCAACCTGGAGGCGCTTGAGGCCGTCCTGGCCGATATCCGCCTTAAGATGGGCTCACCCGAAATCCTCTTCCTGGGCGACGCCGTGGGCTACGGCCCCAACCCCAATGAATGTGTGGGAAAAATAAACGAAGTTGCCCGGCGGGCCGTTGCGGGCAATCACGACTGGGCGGTCCTGGAACTCACGGATATCACTTACTTCAACCTCAACGCCAGAATCGCCATAGAGTGGACAGCCAGCGTCATCACGCCGGAAAGCAGGCTGATAATGGAGAAATGGAAGCTCGTAAACCGAGTAGCCGAAAACAGCCTGCTTCTGGTCCACGGAAGCCCTTCAGAGCCGGAAAGGTGGCATTACATCATTACGCTTAAACAGGCGGAGGAGAATTTCAGGCATTTCAGCGAGCAAATATGCCTGATAGGCCACAGCCATCTGCCCTTCATAATAGAACAGCTTCCGGACGGCGGCCTCGCGCTAAAAAAAAGACGCGCGGCCATATCTGCCAGCCGGTTTATCATTAACGGCGGCAGCGTGGGCCAGCCAAGGGACGGGGACCCCAGGGCATCATGGCTCAGGCTGTCGGGCGGGAAGGCGGAGATTATGCGTGTGCCATACAATTTCCGGCGCACACAGCAGAAGATGAGAGCGGCGGGAGAAAGGAACCTTCCGCCGCCGCTTATAGAAAGACTGGAAAAAGGTTTATGAGAGGCGTTGAATCAGTGCGCTCCGTGGATCAGCATCGGCAGGCACCTGGTGCACACAAGCTTCTCCACGCCCTCGTGCACGCAGTGCAGATATACCTTGTCCGTTTCCTCAGCGCCGCAAACAAAGCATTTAACCTTCATTTTTGCCCTCCTTGTTTATTTCGTCTATTACCTTATCGGGATCAACATTGTGCATCATCGCCCCGAAGGACAATGACTCCACCTTTATACCGGGGCAGGTAAAGCAGCCGTTGCCGAAATATTTCTCTATAACGCCCCTTGCTTCCGGGCTGGAATCTATCACGTCGCCGATCAGTGAATCCTTTGTTACCTTCATCTGGGGTCTCCTTTCAGTTTCAATCCTGATTTTATTTTATCCCACCTCTTTAAAAGAGTTTATGACAGGCATCATAAGCCCGTCATGACGCAGATCATTCATAATTGCAGTGAATAGATTTAAAATCTAACTGCAAATAAAAAACAGGAGGGCCTGATGGACAGGTTTGTAAAGCGTTTCATCTTTATGAGCATCACATATCTGCTGGCGGCTTCGATTATCGGCGTTATGATGCTGGGCAACCCAAAGTACCTTGGCCTCAAGTTCGTGCATTCCCATCTAATGCTGCTTGGGTGGGTATCCATGATGATCTACGGGGTGGGCTATCATATCCTGCCAAGGTTTGCCGGCAAGGCGCTTAAAAGCAAAACACTTGCGGAGACACAGTTCTGGCTGGCCAACGGCGGGCTTATTGGCATGCTTGGCTTCTATACCGCCGCGTACTATACAGGCACGGGCGCGTATATGCGGGTGTCGGCCCTCTTTGGGGCGATAGAGGTTGCCTCCATAGCGCTGTTCGTCTATAACATGATGACTTCTCTATACGGGAAAAGTTAGCGTTGTAACAGCTTGAAAATGCGCGGTTTTAGCCTGTTTGCCCTTGACATAAAAACCGAACTGCGGTATAAAGGTTTGAAAGCAGTTCCATGTTAAAAACGCCGCATTAAAATTCCGTCTGGCAAAAGGAAAGGCAAGAATTCCGGGGATGCGGAAGATCAGGGCAGCAATCGTCGGAGTGGGCAATTGCGCAAGTTCGCTTGTCCAGGGGATCGAGCATTACAGGGCTCTTGGCAAAGGGCATCCGGACGGCACACTTGGCCTGATGCACGAAAAGATAGGGCCTTACGGCGCCGGGGACGTAGATATTGTGGCCGCCTTCGACATCGATAAAAGGAAGGTTGGCAGACCCCTTTCCGAAGCCATATTCGCCCAGCCCAACTGCACCAAAACCATCTGGCAAAACCCGGCAAACGATATACCCATCAGGATGGGGCACATACTGGACGGTGTTTCCGCCCACATGAGCGATTATCCGGATACGCGCCGCTTCCAGCCCAGCGCCAAAAAACCGGTCAACGTGGCGTCCGCCCTGAAAAAAAGCGGGGCAGAGGTGCTTGTTAACTTCCTGCCAGTGGGTTCGGAGCAGGCCGTAAAGTTCTACGTGGGCGAGGCAATTAAGGCGAATGTGGGCGTGGTAAACTGCATGCCCGTCTTCATCGCCTCGGATCCCGCCTGGGCCGGCCGGATGGAAGAGGCGGGCCTGCCCATAATCGGTGACGACATAAAAAGCCAGATAGGGGCCACAATAATCCACCGCACCCTGACTAAACTATTTGAGGACAGGGGCGCAAAGCTGGACCGCACCTACCAGCTTAACGTTGGCGGCAATACGGACTTCCTTAACATGCTGAATGCCAGCAGGCTGAAATCCAAAAAGATATCCAAAACGTCCTCCGTGCAAAGCCAGCTGCGCACCCCGCTGGAGGCGGAGCGGATACATATAGGGCCGTCCGATTACGTTCCGTGGTTGTGCGACAACAAGGTGTGCTTTGTCCGCATGGAGGGCAGGATATTTGGTAACATCCCCATTAACCTGGAATTAAGGCTGTCCGTGGAGGATTCCCCCAACAGCGCAGGGGTTGTCATAGACGCCGTCCGGTGCATAAAAATAGCGCTGGACAGGAAATTGAAAGGGGCGCTCGTGGCCCCGTCGGCTTACTTCATGAAGCATCCGCCAAGGCAGTTCCCCGATTCGGAGGCCCGCCAGATGGTGGAGGACTTCGTCGCTGGTAAAATAGGCCAGTGATCTCCGGCAGAATATCCAAAAACCTGGTCGAGGCGCCGCTGGCCCCGGTTTTCAAGAGAGTATCCGTAAGCCCTAATGTCATCACCCTAACGGGTTTCCTGATAACGGTGGCCGGCGCGGCAGTGGTTGCGTTTAATCTCAGGGCGGGCGGGCTTATAATCCTGTTCGGAGGATTATTCGACAGCCTGGACGGGATGGTGGCCAGGGCCAACGGCAAGTCCACCAGGTTTGGCGCATATCTGGATTCCGTCCTGGACCGCTATTCAGATGCCTTCATCTTCTTTGGCGTGGCATACTATCTAAGGACAAACATAATAGGCGTGCTTCTGGCGATGGGCACTCTTGCCGGGGCCTTCCTCATAAGCTACTCAAGGGCCCGCGCCGAAGGGCTTGGCGTGCAGTGCAAGATAGGGCTTATGGAACGCCCCGAGAGGCTGGTGTTCATCATCGCGGGCGCGCTTACGGGATACATGATACCTGTGCTGTGGGCCATGTTCTTTGCCACGCACTTCACGGTTGTCCAACGGATGGTCCACACAAAAAAAATGCTTTCGGAAAGGGGATAAAAAATGAAAGCGCTTGTGCTTAAAAATATACCTGCCGAAGGCCCTGGCACTATTGAAAACGGGCTGAATGCGCTTGGCGTGCCATTTGATACCGTTGAACTGCTGAACGGCCAGAAACCTTCGGATGCCGCGCAATATTCCCACGTGATAATGATGGGCGGCCCGATGGGCGTGTACGAGATGAACCAGTACCCGCACCTGGTTGCCGGGGCGAAGATACTGGAAGGGTTTATAAAGGCGGGCAAGCCGGCGCTTGGAGTATGCCTGGGGGCGCAGATGCTGGCGCACGTGCTGGGCGCGCGCGTCTATCCGGGCGGCCGGAAGGAGATCGGCTGGTATGAAGTACAGATGACACCCGACGGGGCAAAGGACCCGGTATTTGGCGCCTTGAAGGTAAATGATAAACCGGTTGCGCAGGTATTCCAATGGCACGGCGACACGTTCGACCTGCCGGATGGGGCCGTCCGGCTTGCTTCTTCCGAAATCTACCAAAACCAGGCCTTCCGGTTCGGCAACGGCGTGTACGCCCTTCAGTTCCATATCGAGGTGACCCCGGCAATGATAAGGGACTGGCTGAAGGACGACAAGGAACTGATGCTGGAGACCGGGAAGATATTCTCGTTCTCTGACGAGGTGTATCCAGCATATTCAAAACGGGCGGCCGAGTTCTATACAGGGTTTTTCAAGGCCGGATAATTACGCGCCGTTCGCCGGAATAACAGATTTTTTTATGGCCGTTTTGTTTTTTACAGCGGCCGCTATTTCCCAAAAACTTTCCTGAGCAGGTCTGTCACCCTGGCGGCAGGATCGGTCCTGATCTTTTTTTCCTCCTGGCCTACCATGTAAAAAAGGCCGTCCAGGGCCTTGTTGGTCACGTAATGGTCCAGATCCAGGGACTGTTTGGGCACAAAAGGAACGGCTTCATACTTCCCCATCATCTCTTTGTAAGCGCGTGTAGTGCCCACCTGGTCCATGCTGGACGATATGACCGGCTTAAATTCATCATAGAGCCTGGCGCTGGTTTTCTCTTTGAAATATTCTGTTGCGGCAGTATCGCCGCCACCAAGTATTTTTTTGGCGTCTGAAATGGACATCCCCTTGATCGCTTCAACAAAAATGGCCTTTGCCTTTGGCGCCGCTTTTTCAGCCGCCCTGTTCATGCTCAGCACAAAGGCATCCACCTGCTTTTGATATCCCATCTTCCCAAGCACATTGGCCGCCTGCTGGATTTTACCGGGCATCTGTATCCTGATCGCCTGATTGCCGAAATAACCGTCCTTGCGGGAGACCAGCCTCACCGCGTTTTTGGCGCCAATGGAGAGCGCCTCTTTAAGCCCTGCTGCCGTGGTGCTTTCACCGGCCCCGCCGCTTTGGGGCATCCCGGCCTTTTTCATTACGTCTTCAAGCATCCCCGCCCTGACCAGCGTTGCCGAAAACAGAAGCGCAAGGAGCAACATCGGAAATGCCTTCCGCATATAAGACCTCCTGACAGGCAGAATTACTCAGGAATGTACTTCCTGGAAAAATTGTAGCACGCCCGGCGCCTTATTAAAGAGGAAGTTTCAGAACATGCCTGGCCGGGGCTGGCCCTGTTTTACCGTCTGATAGCCGCAAACAAACCCATGACGCAAACTTCATGACATGTGTCATATGGACAATGTCATTTCCAGGCGGGTATGATGGCGGTGTGATGGGCAACCCACACCGGCTTACGGCCATGGAACATTTCCTGAACCTCACCGGCAGGGCAAGGAATTGGCAATGCGTCAAAATGGATTCACGATTGCAGCACGCGGGTATGGCGGCCTGACGGAAAAGGAAGGAATTGTCCCGCCTGGACGGGCCTGCGCGCATGAAGGCCATAAAATACAAAAATACGGAAAGCCATGAAAAAACAAGGTATTAGGTCTGTTCCACCGGCTTTTGGGCAGGAAAAGGCAAATTCTTTTAAAATCAAGAACTTGGCAAGCAAACAACAACCTGAAAAACAGGGAAAGATGGAACAGGCGGAACAAAAAAAACGGACAAAAAACATTTTAAACCGGGCTGTTGCCATTTTGGGTTGGAACATATAAAAAGAAAAGGCCCGGTCTCGTGAAAAACACAAGCCGGAAGAGCTGGAAGGCATATTGCTGGGCACCCGGCCCCGTTTTTAAAAAAACGGGCCGTTTTGAAGTAAAATATATAACGTTATGATGTGCAAGGACAAAAAGTGCGGCGGCAGGATAGAGCCGGTTTTCGGCTGAAGACTGGTCAAGCTCCGCTGCATGGACTGCGGCCTTGATTACAGCATACATGACTATCTGGAAGAGATAGACGACGAACTGTGGGAGAGGATTTCAAGACGGCCGGCAAACAGGGCATAACCGGCGAGGTTATCAGGCGGATAGCCTCGCTTTATGGAGAGATGGACCGGGCATATGCAGAGTTCGCGGGGGAGTACCAGCTGGACTGCGCCGGCTGCCGGGACAACTGCTGCACCCAGCGCTTTTATCATTACACCCTTGCCGAGTATATCTTCCTGCTGGAAGGCCTGAAAAAAATACCGTTTGCAAAGAGGGACCTCATCATAAAGCGCGCCCGCGTGGTTGTGGGAAGCTATGCCCACGAAGCGCAGGCGGGTGAAATATTCAAGCTCATGTGCCCGGCCAATTTCGAGGGGCTGTGCGCGCTTTACTTCTGGCGCCCCATGATATGCAGGCTTCACGGCGTGCCTAATTTTTTTACAATGCCTGGGGGCGAAACAAAGGAAAGCGGCGGCTGCGCCGTACTTGCCGAAAAACACAAGCAGCCCGGCAGGCTGCTGGACAGGACGCCTTTCTATTCAGCACTGGCGGCGATAGAAAAGGATTTAAGGCAGGGGCTTGGGTTCCGGCAGAAGCTGCGCAGGACAACGGCCCAGATGATCCTGGATATGGCTTTGGAACTGGATGTTGAGGGAGAGTTCTCTCCGGAAGGCGGGATATGACTGAAAAACAGACAATTCTGGTTGTAGAGGACGAAAGAAAGATATCGGACATAATCAGGCTGTATCTGGAACGGGAGGGCTATCATTCGGAGATTGCCAACTCCGGCGAGGACGCCTTAAAACTCCTTAAAACAAATCCTTCGCTTGTGGTGCTGGACCTGATGCTGCCCGATATCCAGGGCGAGGAACTCTGCGCCATGATAAGGCAAAGCTCCGACATTCCCATAATCATGCTTACGGCCAAAACAGGCGAGGACGATATTATAAAAGGGCTTTCGCTGGGGGCCGACGACTACGTGGCCAAGCCCTTCAGCCCCGGCGAGCTGCTTGCCAGGATAAAGGCCCAGTTGAGGCGGCACAAGCGCCCATATACAAAGCTCAGCTTCAACAAAGGCATGCTTGTGATAGACGTGCTGAAAAGAGAGGTGCTCCGGGGGGACCGGATAATACTGCTTACGCCATCGGAGTTTGGCATACTGGTGTCGCTGGCCGAAAAACCCGGCAGGGTGCTCTCCAGGCTGCAACTGGTAAACCTGGTGCAGGGATATGACTTTGAGGGGTACGAGCGCACCATAGACGCCCATATAAAAAATCTGCGGCAAAAGATAGAGGACGATCCCAAGACCCCCATGTTCATCAAGACCATCTACGGAGTAGGCTACAAGTTCATAGGCGCAAGGGATGAGGAGTAAGCTTTTCTGCGGCTTTCTTGCCGTAATCATTCTGGCCCTGTTTTCCGATGTGCTATTTGAAAAACTGATTATCAGGGACTTTGGCGAGTACGGCAAAAGCGAGCAGCAGGACCACGTATACTGGCTTATCACGGCCGTGGAGAGCAGCTATACATCACAGGGCTGGAACAGACAGGCCCTTACGGACGCCCTTCACTGGGCCGTCATGCTCCGCTTCGACTGCAGCATCCAGGACGAATCAGGCAAGGTCATTATGGACACAGACAGCGTAATACGCGGCCTGTCGGATTCCATGCGCAGGCGTCTTCAGATTGCCGGGCCGGAGGTAAAAACAGCCACCCCGTATGACAGTTATCCCCTCTTCCATAAAGGCCAGGAGATAGGCAACTTCAATATAAAAGACATGGCCGGTAAAAACCTGAGCCTCAGAAGGAAGGAGCATGCGTTCAGGGAAAGGGGAAGGGCTTTCCTTCTGCTTTCCTTCTCGCTGGCCGGAGGCAGCGCATTCTTCATGGCCCTTATCCTCAGCCAGTTCTTCTCCAGGCCGATAAGCGAACTTAAAAAAGCTTCGGAGGCCGTTGCAAAAGGAGACCTGAGCGTAAGACTGGAAACCGGCACGGACGAGATAGGACGGCTTAAAGCTGCCTTCAACAGGATGGCCGAGGCGCTCCAGAGGGAAGATGCCCTGCGCAAACACCTTACATCCAATGTGGCTCACGAACTTCGCACCCCTCTTGCCATAATGAAGGCCAGGGTGGAGGCGATGCTGGATGGCGTGCTTACTGCCAGCCCGGAGGAGTTCGGGCCGCTTTTGGCGGAGTTGGATACCCTCACCCGCCTTATAGGGGGCATAGAAGACCTCACTAAGGCCGAGGCGAGCTTCCTTAAAGTGAATATGGAGGAGGTATGCCTGAAGGATTTTCTCAAAGGGGTTACAGATTCACTGGCCCCAGTGTTCAAGGACAAGGGCCTCTCCCTGCAACTGGCATCAAGGGGGGAGTTTGTGGTGCACATGGATGTTGAGAAACTTGAAAAAGCCGTCAGAAACATCCTGGTGAACGCTAAAAACCATACGGAAACCGGCGGAGTTTTCGTGGATTACGGCATCGAGGGCGGCAAGTATTTTATCGAGATAAAAGACACCGGAAAAGGCATTGCGGAAAAAGACCTGCCGCACATATTCCAGCGCTTTTACAGAAGCGGCGGCTCAAAAGGGTTTGGCCTTGGGCTGGCAATAGCAAAGGAGCTTTTGGCCACCATGGACGGAGATATTTCAGTAAGGAGCAAACAGGGCGAAGGCTCCGCATTCAAATTGTCCGTCCCGCTAAACCAAACGGCATAAAAAAACCCGGATTTGAAATTCCAAATGCTGGACAATGCTATTTAGAACCTATCGCAAATCGAGGATCGCACTTCTCAGTGCCGCCCGCATCTCTTCAGCGGTGTTGAAATCATCTGGCAGAAGCGGCCTGCCAAACCGCACAGTTATTTTTACGGGCCTGGGAAAAACCGCGCCCCTTGGGAGGGCCTTGATCGCCCCTTCTATCCAGGCAGGCACCACGGGAACGCCTTCTTTTTTAGCCAGCTCCGGCACGCCGCGCTTCAGTTCCATCAGCTCACCCTCTATGGACCTGCCGCCTTCCGGGAAAACGCACAGCGCACCCTTGGCCTTAAAGACACCTGCTGAGGCCTTGAGCGCACCGGACAGCAACGCGCCGGCATCTATTGGGATAACATGCACCCCGGCCACCAGCCGCGGCGGAAACGGCCTGAAATATTTTTTTATTCCCTGGAAATAAAGTGAATCAAGCAATCTGGACGGCAACACGCCCAATATCAAAAAACCGTCCAGAAAACTTGTGTGGTTTGGGGCGATAATGAAAGGCGGCTCCGGAAAATTTTCAACCCCAGTGGCATCCACCCTGAAAAGTGTTTTGGTAACTGCCTTTACCAAAACCGTTACAGTCTTGAATAAAATCCCGCCCCTGGCAAGCTTCTCTTCCTTTTTCAGGGGGTTGCGGGCCCCGGTATGCCCTTCTATAAATTTTTCCGTTTTATCGAGTAGCTCGCCCACGGTCTGCACGTCTGACAGAAAGTCGTCGGGCACGGACAAGGCCAGGGCATTTTCCAACGCATTCAGCAATTCCACCCTTCCAAGCGAATCCAGCCCAAGGTCCATCTCCAGGTTGTCATCCGCCCTTATCGCAACCTTTTCCCTCATTACCGAATGGATAGCGCCCACCAACGTGCGCCCGGCTGAGGATTTCGTAAGGACGGGGTCTGTTACAGCGCCAGCCCCCTGCTTTTTCCGCATTTCGCCGCTTTTCATTTTTGCCAGCAGATGCCTTTTCAGCTTGCCAAGGGAAGTACGCGGCAAAGGCCCTTCCACAAGGGAAAAACCGCGTATCCGCATATAAGCCGGAATTTTGGCTGATAATCGCATCAGTTCCCAGCCGATTGCTTCTTTAAGGCTGCCAGCGCCTTGCATCTTGGCCGCCTCCATATCCGGCACTACAAAGGCTTTAAGCGCGCCCTTCTCGTCATAAACCGCAATCTCCTTAACCAGCCCGGCCTGGCCGTAGTGCCTCTCCACCTCGTCCGGAAACACATTTTTACCGGACGAAAGCACTATCACTTCCTTCTTCCTGCCCGTTATAAACAGGTATCCTTCATTATCTACATAACCCAGATCCCCGGTATGAAACCAGCCGTCTCTGATGACCCTGGCCGTCTCCTCGGGCCTGTTCCAGTATCCGTTCATAAGCATCGGCCCGGAAAGTAGCACCTCGCCGTCTTCTATCTTGAGCCTGGCCGTAGATAGCGCGATCCCGGCGGAGCCGGGCTTTCTTTTTTCAAGCGGATTAAAAGTGACTACCGGCGAGGTTTCTGTAAGCCCATAGCCCTCCACAACCGTAAACCCAAGCGCCTCAAGTGACAACATCACAGATGGTTCCAGCCTTGCACCGCCGCTGGCCAGAATCCGGACCTTCCCGCCAAGGGCCCTGTGCGCCTTTGCAAAGACAAGCCTGCCGGCGTTAAAACCCGTATTGCGCCTGATAAGGCCGCATACCCCCACCAGCGGACGTGCCCACGCCGGGAGTTTTCCCCTGATGGACTGGTCCATCAATTCGAGCATCTGGGGAACGGCCAGGATAATGCTTACCCCGGATTCCTTCGCGGTACGCGCCATCTCTTTTATCGAAGGCGGAATGGTTATGGTGGCCCCGGCAAAGACTTCTGCAATGAAAGAGCACGTAAGCGGATAAGCGTGGTAGAAAGGCAGGGGTGCAAGGACGTTTTCGTCCTCTCCGATTATCTGCGTATCCAGCGCGGCCAGGGCGTCCGATACAAGATTATTGTTGGTAAGCACAACGCCTTTGGGCATTGAAGTGGTGCCGGAGGTATAAAGAATTACGGCCGGCTTTTCCGGCGCTGAAAAATCGGACCAGCCGGGAAATCCGGCCTCGTCCGTAACCGGCCCCGCCAGCTCCGATTCAACATCAAGAAGCAGCATCCCGGCACAAACGCCGCCGCACAGACCGGAAACTCTCTGTGTCTCTGAAGACAGAAAGGCGCCCTTGGGCTGCGCGTCCTTTAAAATGGCTGTGATCTCTTCAGGCTGGGCCGATTCGTTCAGCGGCACTGCCACAGCCCCCGCAAGTACAATGCCCGCAAATGAAAGGCACCACCGGAGCGAAGGCGGCGCGATGATCGCAACCCTGTCCTGCGGGTTTATGCCGCGCTGCCGCAACAACAAGGCCAGGCTGCATGCCATGGAAAAAAATTCATTGTATGAAAGTGTTTTTTTCTGGCCGCCGGATTCATAACTGAAAAGGGTCTTGCCATGGAAAAGTTTTGCCGATTCCAGAAACGCCCGCGTAAGGGTCCTTTGGTTTTCCGGCAGCTCTGAAATTTCAAATCTCAAACTTGAGGTTTCCTCAGGGCATCCAGCGCTTTTTCGTGCGCCTCGTTATTGGCTGAAGCCAAAAGCGAAGCGCCGCGCTTTATCCCAAGCTCCACATGGCCTATACCGTTGCCGTCCAGGTCTGTAAAAATCCCACCTGCCTCGGTTACCAGCACGTACCCGGCGGCAAAATCAAAACTCCTTGCCTTGCCGGGGTTTACCAGCGTAGTCAGCCCCCCCGCCGCCACGTAAGAAAGCGCCAGCGCAATTGAACCGAAGCACCGGGTTCTCCTGGCCGATTCCAGAAGGGGCAGTATCCGCCTTATGTCCGAAGATGGATTTTGGGCTTCGAATGCTACAGACAAAAAATCGACAGCAGGCAGGCAGCGCACGGACACGCCGTTCTGGAAAGCCCCCTTGCCTCTAGCGGCCCAGAACTCGTCTGCGTTTGCCAGGTTGATTACGTAACCCATCTCCAGGTCCCCTATGGTATCTCCGGAAGCAACCGCTATCGACGCGCCAAAGAAAGGCACCCCGGAGACCGCGTTCTTGCTGCCGTCTATCGGGTCTATTACAACCGTCTTGCCACCCGGGCCGCCGATATTCAGCACCCCGGCCTCTTCGGTAATAACGGTAAAAGGCTCACCGAGGGCCTCCAGCCCCTTAAGTATTGTATCTTCGGCTATCTTGTCTACTGGGAAAGTGCGGTCGCCCCCGGCCCCGCGCTCCATGGGCGCTTCGCCCTTTACCTGGATGCCCCGGACCGTCTTCAGCACCTCTCTGCCTATTGTTATCAAGTCCTCAGGTTTCATCTTCTGATTATTGTAAGTGATTCCCGCCAAAACTGGAAACCGGCATTGGCATGATATACTGCGGGGTATGCGGCAGAAACGGGAAGCACCAATTCTGGAGCGGCCCGGATACCATAAGGCATGAGATAATGGCCGCGCTTAAAGGCCAAATCCTTACTGCAAAGGACATTCCCCCGCAGATAAGTATTTCCGAAAAAGAGGTTTACGGACATCTTGAGCACATCCAAAAGAGCCTGGGCGGAATGCACGGCCTTCTGATAATTACCCGCTAATTACCCGCGCGCAATGCAAAAAGTGCGGCTTCGTGTTTAAAAAAAGAGCGCGCCTGACAAAGCCGGGCAGATGCCCTGTCTGCCGCCATGAGACGATAATACCGCCAGCGTTTTCGATAAAGGCAGACAACTGAGCTTTTCAGGCCTGTTTCTTTTTATAGGTGCTTATCCCGAGCACCTTCCAGAGCGGTCAAAACCCGGTAATAGCCGTACCAAGGGCAATCACACCCAGAACGACAAAAAGAACCATAAGGGCTTCAGCCAGGCCCGCGAACGCCCCAACCAGGATCAGGACAGTGCCAATTATGGCTCTTAAAATCTTATCCTTTCCGCCAACATTTTTCATTACATTGCCCTCCTTAGCTGAAGGATACCACGCAATTGGTAAAAGGAAAGGATAATCCGCTGGATGCCGTAGCAAACCCGGACAATCAAAGGCTGGGCATTTTTCCAAATCCGGTATCCGGTTATAATATGCAGATGCCAAACGGAACTCTTCAAACGATTACCCTCAGAAAGACGCGCCGCCTCCTCGCAGGCCATCTTTGGGTATTTTCAAACGAGCTTGCCCAAAGCCCAAAGGAGCTGGAGCCCGGCTCCATTGTAGAGCTTGAGGACATGAGAGGCAATTTCCTGGGCACCGGTTATGTAAACCCGGCAAGCCTTATAGCCGTGCGCATACTCAGCCGAGGGCGCGGGAAGATAGATTACGCCTTCATCAAACGGCGGCTGGAAAAGGCGATATCTTTCAGAAAAAGATTTTCCCCGCCCGAAGCCCTTGGCCCCAAAGGCGGGACAAGGCTGGTCTTCGGGGAGTCGGACTACCTGCCAGGCCTTGTTGTGGACAAGTACGCAGACGTGCTATCAGTCCAGATACTTACGGCCGGTATGGAGGCGCTTAAAGACTATGTGATCAACGCCCTGGACGAACTTTTAAGCCCCAGGGCCATTGCGCTTCGAAGCGACAGCCGCTCCAGGCTGCTTGAGGGGCTCTCACAGTACAAGGAGGTTGTAAAAGGCAATATCGAACCCGCTCCCGTTATAACGGAAGAAGGAATCTCCTATGAAATAGACGTGCTTGGGGGGCAGAAGACGGGTTTCTTTCTGGACCAGCGGGAAAACCGGGCGCACTTCGCCAAGCTGGTTTCAGGAGGGCGGGGATTGGACCTTTTTTGTTATTCGGGTGGCTGGGGCATCAGCCTGGCCGGCAAGTCCGGCGGCCATGTTACCTTTGTGGATGAATCCGCAAAGGCGCTGGCCCTGGCACGTAAAAACGCCATGTTGAATAACGTGCCGGACAAGGTTGATTTCGCTCACGCCAACGTTTTTGATTTCCTGGAAGAAAAGAAGGCCGCCGGAGAAAAATTCGATTTCATAGTGCTGGATCCGCCCGCCTTCGCCAAAAGCGCAAAGAAGGCACGGGAGGCGGTAAAGGCGTACAAGGAATTAAACGAACTTTCGATGGGGCTTCTGGCGCGCGGCGGACTGCTGGCCACATCCTCCTGCTCCCATCACGTGGCCAGGGAGGAGTTCGTGGAGATGTTGCGGGAAGCTGGAAGAGCGGCGGGCAGGAGCCTGAGGCTTCTGGACTTAAGGTCCCAAGCCGTGGACCATCCTGTACTTCTGCCCATACCGGAGACGGAATACCTGAAGTGCGCCTTTCTTGCCGCTGAAGACTGAGCTATCTGGGTATCCCGCCAGCGTCGCGGCCGCCTTCCTCAACGTTGCCCCCGGAAAACCTGCGGTTTTTCAAAAAGGGATTAATCTCAACGTACATGCTCACCGTTTTGCCTTTCAGCGTGTAGCTGGTGGTAAGCACGTCGGGCATCCCGTAGACAAAAGGCTGGTAAAGCGGCCTTATCTCGTAGCCGATCAACTGACCGGTGGACGCAACGGAAATCCTGTTTTTAGAGATACCCGTGTAGTTGGGGTTGGATTGAAAGAACGCTTCCGCCTTTTTTATGGCAACAGGCGCGGAGATGCCATTTACGATGGAGTAATAGATGGACGACTTTGGTTTTACAATAAATGGGGAGGAAGCCGGCTTCAAAAAAACCACGGTCTCCAGGTCCCCCACGTATCTGTTGCCGTAAAAGATTACGTTGTAAATTTCAGAGGGCGCTATTTCCCTGGCGGGCTGGCTGCGCAGCGAAGCGCCAAGGCCGCACGCTGCCAGCATAAAGAGGCATAACGGTATTCCGGCAATGGGATTTAGACGCTTCATTCAATCACACTTTCCAGGGCTCCCCGTCTGTTGCTGGAATACCCGGGCTAAAAATAAAAAGACCTTACTTTGAAAACAACCCCACTATCTGAGTGCTCTGGATTATATGGCCGCGCATGGCGGATTCCAGATCTTCCTTTGTCGCCCCGGTCTTTAGGTCCAGCATCTTACCAAGCGCATACAGTTTGAAGAAGTACCTGTGTGTGCCTGAAGGGGGGCATGGGCCGCCGTAATCGTTCCTGCGGAAATCATTAATCCCCACAACCGACCCGGAGGGGGCATCGCCAGATTCTATCTTGCCCGTATCCGGCCTGATGTTCCAGACCAGCCAGTGGGTCCATACGTGGGCCGGCGCATCGGGGTCGTCCACGATAAGCGCAAGGGATTTTGTACCTTCCGGCACGTTCCTGATAACAAGGGGCGGGCTTACGTCCTCGCCTTTGCAGGTGTATTTGCCAGGGATGTCGCCCCGGTCCTTGAATGCGGGGCTTGAAATGGAAAATGCGGTTTTTGTTGCAGCTGCTGTTGCCGTTTCTGCCGTTCCTGATTTAATGTCCATGATAGTCACCACCATCAAAAAAATTAAGGATGTTAAGGCCAGTGCTTTCAGTGCCGCCCTCCTCTGGTTAGATAGAGTTGCCTTAGCCAAATATTAGGAAATCCATAACAAAAAGTCCATCCGGCCTAGCTCTCCTGTCTTCTTTCCACATCCGGGCTGGGCCAGATCATCACCTTCACAACACCTTTTTTGCAAAGTTCATAGGTGATTGAAGGCGGCTCCGCCGGGACCAGCGTGAAGCCAAACGGGGTGATCTCATAGCCGATCACCTTCTGCCCGCTTTCGTCCATTATCCTCTTGAATTGTATGCTTGTGGATTTTATGAAATAAGGGACAATATTGCTGGCCAGCGCAGCCACTTCGTCCCCCCTCACATGTTGCATTGTAGTGTAATGGCTATGGCTGAGGCTTGAAATTTCAAAAGAATATCCGCTGTTTTCCGCAGCCAGTATTATGGCCGTGTTCCTCTGCTCGCCGGGTTTTCCGCCGTAAAGTATGGCCATGTAATAGCCGGGAAGTGTTCTGGGCAGGGCCATTACCCTGGAGCCAAGCATGCGGCAGGCGCACCCGGAAGCCAGCAAAAGGCAGCACGCAATTGCCATATTGCGGCACAAAGGGCGAAACAGGACAAACAGCCGGGCTTTCATTCCTAAATGATAGACGTGTTTTTGTTCATTGACAAACGGAAAGGCGGCTTTTTATATTAAAAGACGGCTGTAAATGCCTATACCTGAGATAAGGGGCCCTATTATAGATGTGTCGATTAGCTGCCATAACGGCTTCGGAGTACTTTTCACCTCTGGAGAATGTCCATGCCTTGGAGACCATGAAGGAGGGCCACGACGGCTCCGGGATGGGTTTGATGCTGAAATCCCTTGGGGGATTCGCTGAGAATCTTAAGGAATACCCGGCCCTTTCGGGCATCTGCTCCAATGATGGGTTAAAAACGCTGGACGAATTCATGTCCTCACGCGGCTGGCGCGAGGTGCACTGCTGGGAGCCCGATGTAAAACCATTGCCGCAGATAACCAGGCGTGACCACTATTTCACCAAGTTCTATGAGTATCCGGCTGGAATAAAGGAAAGGCCATGGGAGCAGAAGGAAGCCCTTCTTCTTGAAACCAGGATTGCTCTTCGCAAACTAGGCGATAAGGACGAGTCCATAACGGTGTTTTCCTTCTATCCGGATGTGCTCACGTTAAAGGAAGTTGGCGACCCGCTCATGCTTGCCGAATACTTCGGGCTGGAAAAAGGCGACCTTAAGGCGAAGATTGTCCTTGCCCAGGGCAGGCAGAACACCAACTACGCCATAAACCTGTACGCATGCCATCCCTTTTTCATCCAGGGTATCGGCACCATGACCAACGGCGAGAACACCGCTTTCGTCCCGATAAGGGAGTATTTGATGAGCAGGGGGTTCCCCGGCTATATCGGTTATCAGAGCGACAGCGAGGTCTTCACGCACATATTGCACTACACGACCAAGAGGCTTGGCTTCCCCATGCCTTACTATAAGGACGTTATCACGCCGCTTAAGCGGGCCGAAATGGAAGGCCGGCCGGACAAGGACGCCCTGCTTCTGATGAGGCAGTCTTTGAGGATGCTTGTGATAGACGGCCCCAATTGCATAATAGGCTTCACCCCTGATGGCACATGCTTCATGGTGCAGGACTCCAAGAAGCTGCGCCCCGGCGCGGTTGGGGGTGTAAAAGGCAAATACGCGCTTATGTCGGAGGAATGCGGAGTAGATTCGGCCATTCCTGAAAGGGACAGGGCCAAAGATATCTTTCCGATGAAATACGATTTTGTAATGATCTCTCCGGGGGCCCAGGAGGTAAAGGTTTGGAACCAGTTAAAGGGAAACTAGACGTCAACCACGAGCTTACACTCAAGGAATTCCCTTATATAATCCAGTGGCGGGACGACCGTTGCAAGCGCTGCGGCCAGTGCACGGCGGTCTGCCCGGTAAAGGCCATTGTGCCGGATTTAAGGGTGGACCGCGTGGCCGGTTCCGAGGGGCCCATCCCCAACCCTTCAGTAACCCGCCGGGTGACACAGATAGTAAAGCAGGTGCACGACATAGACAGATACTGCGTGGGCTGCGCGATGTGCTCTCTGGTTTGCCCTAACGAGGCAATAACGCCGGAGTTTAACCCCAATCACAAATTCCTGTTCTATAAAAACAGGGCCGGGGATGCATACAAGAGGGGCGGCAGAAGGAACGACCCCACCCCCTCTACTTTGGATCAGCTAAAATTCACCCGCATCTCGATGCTTACGGACCCCGCTTTGGACGCTGGCAGGCACGAGTTCCACCTGCGAACGTTTTTAGGCCGGATACTGCCGCCGGAGTCCATGCCTCTGAAGGCCGAAAACGGCATGCTGGTTGTGGACAAAAATTCCGATATTTTCATTCCTCCCGTAAGGGAGATATACCCGATAATGATCGGCAGCATGTCCGTTGGCGCGCTTTCCCCGCCGATGTGGGAAGGGCTTGCCATGGGTGTTGCTTATTTAAACGAGGAACTGGGGATGCCAGTGGTGATGGCCTCCGGCGAGGGCGGCATGCCCCCCAGGCTTTTAAAGTCCCGTTTCTTTAAGTATTTTATCCTGCAGATTGCTTCGGGCTATTTCGGCTGGGACGAGATTGTGCGGGCGCTTCCTGATATGGTAGAGGACCCCGCCGCGATAGAGATAAAGTACGGCCAGGGCGCGAAGCCCGGCGATGGCGGCCTCCTGATGTCCTATAAAGTTTTGAAGCTCATTTCAGAGATAAGAGGCGTGCCCATGAGGGTGGATCTGGCTTCGCCGCCCACGCATCAGACGAAGTACTCCATAGAAGAGGCCGTGGCCAAGATGATACAGTCCATGTCCATGGCGTGGGGCTTCAGGGTACCGGTGTATCCAAAAATTTCCGGAACGAAAACGGCAAGGGCCGTTTTGAACAACCTGGCAAGAAACCCTTACGCAGCCGCTCTCTCCATAGATGGCGAGGACGGCGGTACAGGCGCGGCTTATAACGTGTCCATGGACAAGATGGGCCACCCCATAGCCTCCAACATCCGCGAATGCTATCTGGACCTGGTAAAGCAGGGCAAACAGAACGAGCTTCCAATAATCGCGGCCGGAGGCGTAGGCAAAAAAGGAAACCTGGCAGCCAACGTGGCGGCGCTTATAATGCTTGGAGCGTCAGCGGCTTCCATAGGCAAGTACGTGATGCAGGCGACAGCAGACTGCCTTGGAGACGAGAATAACCGCTGCAACCTCTGCAATACCGGCAGGTGCCCGCGCGGCATAACCACGCAGGACCCCAAACTCTACAGGAGGCTGGACTCCGAGAAGGTTGCCGAGAGGCTTGTGGACGTATTCAAAGCGGCGGATGTCGAACTGAAAAAGATATTTGCCCCCATGGGAAGAAGCACGGAGCTGCCTATCGGCATGTCCGACGGCCTGAGCGCGGGCAACGAAGAAATAGCCAGAAAACTGGGTATAAGCTATGTCTGCTAAAGAGAAGACTCATAAAGAAGAAAAAATTATAAACGGCAAGATAGACGGCCAGCGTGTATCATCCAGGGTTCTGGAAGAACGAATCCAGAATGCGATAAAGGAAGGCGCGCGCGAACTTTACGTGATCGCAGACGGCCAGCACGGCATTGGCGGGCGCATATGGCCCCGCGGAGACCATCATAACGGCACCGTCCATGTGAAGGTTGAAGGGCCTGTAGGCCAGCGCCTTGGCAGCATGGGCATGGAAGGCACGGAGATAATCGTCCACGGCAGCGCTTCCGATGACGTGGGCTGGATAAATTGCGGCTCCAGAATAACAGTGCTTGGGGATGTTACAAATGGCGCTCACAACGCGGCGGCCCAGGGTGTTCTTTACGTTCAGGGCGGCGCGGGCGCACGATGCGATACCCTTACAAAACATAACCCCAGGTTCGCCCCTCCGCAGTCCTGGTATTTCAGGAACGTTGGTGATTCCTTTGCCGAGTTCAAGGCTGGCGGCATATCTGTAATTTGCGGCGTGGACCCTAGAAACCCGGATAATATCCTTGGGTACAGGCCATGTGTTGGCATGGTGGGCGGCGTTGTCTATTTCAGGGGGCCGATAAGAGGTTACAGCGCAGGGGACGTAAGGCTTGCGGAGCTGACCGATGAGGATTGGGCATGGCTTACGGAAAACATGCGTCCCTACCTTGAAGCAATAGACAGAAAAGATTATTACAGGGAACTAACAAAAAACAGAAACGACTGGAAAAAACTTGTAGCCCATACCCCGGCTGAAAAAAACGCGCTCAAAAAGAAGGCGCGCACCTTCTCCGATTTCAGGGTAAGCGCATGGGACAAGGAAGTGGGTGAAGGGGGCATCTTTGCGCCGTATCTGGATCATGAAAGAAGCCTTCTTCCGTATATAACCACAGGCACGGAAAGACGGAACAAGCCCGTATGGGCAAACGGCAAGTACAATCCGCCGTGCGCTTATAACTGCCCAACCCATATACCTACCCATAAGCGCACGGCGCTTATACGGCAGGGAAAATTCGTAGAGGCATTGGATCTGGCGCTGGAGTATAGCCCTCTTCCTGCCACCGTCTGCGGCCAGGTGTGCCCGAACCCCTGTATGCAGGCTTGCACGCGTGGACTTTATATCGATAAGCCGGTAGACATCAGCGCGCTTGGAGCGCTTTCTCTTTCTCTTAAGGCCCCCAAACCGGCCAAAAAAACCGGCCACAAGATAGCCGTTATCGGCGGCGGCCCCGGCGGGCTCTCGGCAGCATGGCAACTGGCCCTCAAGGGGCATACAGTGGACCTTTATGAGGAGGCGGCCAAGCTTGGCGGCAAGCTGGAGCTTTGCATTCCGCGTGAGAGGCTGCCGCAAGCCGTACTCCGGAAGGAACTGGAGAGGTTCCAGGAGATCGGTGTAAAGGTAAACCTGAAAAACAAGATTGATAATAAAAAATTCGAAAAGATATACAAGGACCACGAGGCTGTAATAGTGGCCTGCGGTGCGCACGCGCCGAGGATGATTCCTTTTGAAGGCTCTGCTGATGCCGCCATATCCGCCTATGATTTCCTGAAAGGGATAAACGCGGAGAAGGCCCCTGTGCTTAAGAAGAAGCACGTGGTAGTAATAGGGGCGGGCAACGTGGGCATGGACGCGGCATGCGAGGCGTGGCGGCTTGGTGCGGAATCCGTAACGGCTGTTGACGTGCAGAAGCCTGCCGCCTTCGGCAAGGAAATGGACGCGGCCGCGGCGCTAGGGACAAAGATACTCTGGCCCAAGGTCACGGAAAAATACGACAAGAAAGAAAAGACCATTTACTTTAAGGATGGAAGCTCCCTTGAGGCCAGCCTCGTAATAGTGGCCATAGGCGAGACCCCTATAACGGGCTTTCTTCCGGAGACAATAGACAGGGTAAAGGGAAGCTGGGTGCGTGTGGACGAGACAGGCCGCACAACAGACCCTAAAGTCTTTGCGATTGGGGACGCAACAAAACCCGGCCTGGTTACGCACGCTATCGGAGCCGGGCGCGAGGTGGCTTTGCGGCTGCACTCCGAGCTGATGCATTATGACTATATGTCCGAGGTGACAACCCCCATCCCTTACGGGCGGGTTAAGACGGCGTATTACGAGCGTTGCGTCACTGAGACCGGCGAGCCGGAGAAGGACGCGGCAAGGTGCCTCTCATGCGGCTCCTGCCGGGACTGCCACATGTGCGAAAACGTATGCTACTGGGGCGCGATCTCCAGGATAGAAAAACCGGACGGGCAGTTCGAGTACATTGTTGACGCAGACAAGTGTATCGGTTGCGGCTTCTGCGCGGGCGTGTGTCCCTGTGGCATCAGGGAGATGATAGAGAATATATAAGCGCCTGTTTAAAAATTGTCTTTAAAAACAAGCCCGTTCTTTGAGCGGGCTTTTGTTTGGGCCAGGTCTACCCCACTCCACGCGTCTTTAGTTTCAGCGCTTCGGTCCATAAGGCGCTTGCAAGCCCCACTGCTGCCGCAAGGGCAAAATAATATGGGCTAAGCTTTTCAAAGAGGAATAATCCTCTTAAAAAGGGCAGATAAACTGTAAGCGCAAGAAAAAGGAGCGCGCCGCCAAGGACAAACCAGAAGCTCCGGTTATGCTCCTTCAGCCGGAAAAGCAGGGACTTCCCCCAGGACCTGTTTGAGATTATCAATCCAAGGTTCGCAAAAATAAGGATGGAAAAAGCCAGCGCGCGCGCCTCTCCGTTGCTGGCCCCCTGGTGAAGCACGGTAATGAAAAGAGCAAGAGCTACTGCCAGCACGCTGCCCCCCTGTATAGCGCCAAGCGCAATCAGCCTTTTCCCAAAAAGCGGCGCATCCGCCGCCCTTGGAGGGCGCTGCATTATGCCGGGCTCTTCCGGCTCCGCCTCGAACACTATCGAGCAGGCCGGATCTATTATTAATTCCAGGAACACGATGTGCACCGGAAGCAGCGCCAAAGGCAAGCCCGCCAGCACGGGGAAAAGGGCAAGCCCGGCTATGGGGATATGCACTGCAAGAGTATATACCATGGCCTTTTTGATATTGTCGTAAGTTTTTCTACCGGTTTTCACCCCTTCCACTATGGAAGAGATATTATCATCCAATAGCACAATTGAAGCCGCTTCGCGTGCCACGTCCGCGCCTCTGGCTCCCATGGCAATTCCGATATGGGCGGCCTTAAGCGCAGGCGCGTCATTTACGCCGTCGCCTGTCATGGCTGTTACTTCACCGCCCGCTTTCAACGCGTTAACTATCTTTAATTTCTGTTCCGGCATTATCCTGGCAAAAACGTTTACTTCCTTTACCCTGCGGGCAAGCTCGTCTTCCGTCATCCTCTCCAGCTCCGGTCCCGATAATACATTCCCCGGATGGGAGATGCCAGCCTCCCTGGCTATCTGCTTAGCGGTCTCCGGATAGTCGCCCGTTATCATCGCCACCCGAATTCCGGCCTGGGCACAGGCAGCAACTGCGGCAGCAACGCCGGGCTTTACGGGGTCTGACAATCCGATAAGGCCCAGGAACTCAAACTCGAAATCGTGCTGGGCAGAAGGCAACTCCACATTTTCAGAAGGCTTTTGCAGGCCCCAGGCCCCTTTTGCAACCGCGATAACGCGCAGCCCTTTGCGGGCCATCGCATCAATCCGGGAGGAAAAGTGCTCGATATCTTTCTGCCCCATGTGGCAGATATCGAATATAGCCTCGGGCGCGCCCTTTGCCGCTATCCTGTGATTTTGCAAACCGCCCGTTTTCCATGCGCGCGCAACCGCAAGCAGTCTGCCGGTCAGCGGGTATTCGCGCGCAAGCTCCATCCCCGCATAAATGTCCTTTTCCTGCGGAAGTGCTTTTTTCCATAAATCAAATAGGGCCGTCTCCATCGGGTCGAATGGTTCCGGACGGCTGGCAAGTATTCCGTAATAAAGGAGCTCCCTGGCGCGCGCGTCCTTTTGCACCCCGGACGGGTCTATCACCTCGCCGTCGGCATAAAGCGCCTTCACGGTCATCATATTCATTGTGAGTGTCCCTGTTTTGTCCACGCAAAGGACGGTTGCGGAGCCAAGGTCCTCCACCACGGGCACCCGCCGTGTGAGCACTTTTTTTTGTGATATGCGCCAGGCGGCCAGGGCCAGAAACACTGTGAGCACCATCGGGATTTCTTCAGGCAGCACGGCCATGGCTAACGCGATTCCCGCCAGAAATCCGCCGCGCCAGTCGTAACGGTCCAGGCCATAAGCCAGTACAACCAGCGTGCATAGCACAAGTCCAACTGCGGCAAAAAGCCTTACGAAATGTCCGGCTTCCTTCTGGAGTCTTGTTTTTTCAGGCTGTATGGTCTTGAGGCTTTTGCCTATCTTGCCCAGAAACGTGTTCTCACCTGTTTCTGCCACTCTGGCCGCGGCCCAGCCGCGCACCGCGAGTGTTCCGGAATAAACAAAAGGGCGCCCGTCGCCACCCGGCGGTAGCACCCCGTTAGTATGCTGCAGATCCGGCGCGGAATTTTTGGTAACAGGAGCGGATTCACCCGTCAGCAGTGACTCGTCTACCTGCAATCCGCCCTCTTCAAGGACAATGGAATCCGCCGGGACCCTGTCTCCTTCCGAGATCAACACCAGGTCCCCCCGGACGGTTTCGCGCCCCGGTATGCGCCTTTGTCTGCCGTCCCTTATAACAAGCGCGCGCGGGCTGGAAAGGTTTTTGAGGGCGGCCAGCGAGCGTTCCGTCCTGTCTTCCTGGTATAAAGTTATTGTTATTGAAATGCATACGAAGAAGATTAGCATCAGGGCCTCTTTCAGATCGCCTATGGAAAAATAAATGGCCCCGCCCGCCAGCAGAAGGATGAACATGGGCTCCTGGATAATCCGCCAAACCAGTTTAAGCAGACCCGGCCTGGATTCGGCCGGCAGGTCGTTATAGCCTTCCTGGGCAAGCCTCCTTGCGGCCTCCGCTTCCGTAAGGGCGCCCAGCCTTCCAGCCAAAGCCCCGGGGTTGAATCCCGCGTCCTTATAGATCTGCTTATTAATTTTGTTCCCCTCAGGTAAATGATACATCACCATGAGAGGGCAGCCGACTGGAAATTGGGAAAAAGTTATGCGGTTTTCGCGATTTTAATAGAGCGGAATTGGATAGCCGGTTTTAAGGAGGCCGGGAAAGCAGCGCAGGGAGGGGACTTTGTACGCCGCAAACCCGGCTCCGGACTTTATTTTAATTTTTTTCTTTGTATTTTTCAAACAATTTTTTCGATCTTTGCCCCTAAAGCTAACCCTATAAGCACATTTAATTGAATTATATTGCCGCTTTATTTTAAAATGTAAGGACTTATGAGCATGGAAGATCACAAGCTCAAGGTTTTCTGTACCGTTGCTGATACGAAGAGCTTTTCAAAAGCCTCTGAAGTTATACATCTTACTCAGCCAGCGGTAAGCCTGCAGATACAGGCGCTGGAAGAGATTTTTGAGACCAAGCTGTTCGATCGCTCTTCAAATACTGTTGCGCTCACGCCAGCCGGCGAAATTCTCTATAAATACGCAAAAGAAATTCTGGGCCTTTATGCCAACGCCGAACGGGCCGTAGGCGGCATAACCGGGCTTGTAAAAGGCTCCATAACCATAGGCGCCAGCACCACGATAGGCAACTATCTGCTGCCGCTTGTGATAGCGGAATTCCGTAAAACAAACTCCAAGACAAAAATCCACCTGCTGGTTGGCAACAGCAAGAGAATTATAGAACTGCTCAAGGGCGGCGTTATTGATCTGGGGCTGGTGGAAGGTGAAGTGTTAAGGTATAAACTTGCCATTGAAAAGCTTGTGCCCGACGAGCTGACGCTTATAGTGTCTTCCAAGCATCCGCTGGCCAAACTGAGCGAGATATCGATTCTGGACCTGCCCAAACTTCCGCTTATCTTCAGGGAGGAAGGCTCCGGCACCAGGCAGGTAATAGAATACTATTTCCAGAAAAACGGCCTCTCCCCCCTGAACATGAACATCACAGCCATCCTTGGCAGCACGGAGGCCATAAAGGGCGCCGTTGAAAGCGGCATAGGCGTTGCGATAGTCTCCAGGTGGGCCGTGCGCAGGGAAGTCAATTACGGGACCATAAAGATGCTCAAGTTCAAGGAATGCGAATTCCTGAGGGACTTTTCACTTCTCTTTAACCGAAATACCGTAAGCACCTATTCAGTAGACACGTTTCTTACTTTCCTTAAGAAATTCCCTTACAACAAGGCGCTGGAAACCAGCCCGGAACCCTGACTCCCCCCTTTCGCCCCGCTGCCTGAAAAAGCTGCTGAATATTAGAAGTTGACCGGACGGGCCAATTTGCTACCCTCTTGGTGGAGGCTACCCGCGCCTTGCTGCGTGAAAGGGGATTGGCTTTAAGGAGGTTCCACATGAATGTAAGGCAATTGATGAGCAAAGACCCCGTAACCGTTCAGCCGGAATCCACATTGCAGGAAGCGGCTGAAAAGATGCATAAGAAGAACATAGGCGCCGTGCTTGTGATTGAAAACGGGATGCTTAAGGGGATACTGACGGACCGTGACATAGCCCTCACGGCCGCGGCCCAGGGGCTTGACCCTAAAAACACACCGGTCTCCCAGTGCATGGTGCCGGATCCCATCTCGATTGACGCAAACGCGGACATAGATTCGGCATTGAGGATCATGAACAGGGCCAGCGTGCGCAGGCTGCCCGTTCTGGAGAACGGAAAGGTAATAGGCGTGATCTCCTCGTCCGACCTGGCTGAGGCCATAAAAGACCAGTTTGAGCAGTTTGTGGGGCTGGAAGAGGCTTACGCAAGAGACTGAAAATGAAACATCGGCCAAAAACCCCTTTCAAGGCGCAGGCGCAAAGAAGGCTGAAAATTACAAGCAAATAAAATCACTTCTCATGGGGCGCTTTGCGCCTTTTTTTTATGTTCAAACCCGGATCGGAAACATCTTGATTTTAAAGCATTTCAGGGTTTTGCCCGTTCAACCGTTCAACGTCCGGCCCAAGTTTGCCGGCAGCACCCAGAGTCTCCGGCTGTCATTTTTCAAAGACCCCCGGAGGGGCCACCACCCCTGGCCCCTCCAAGCCCATCATAAACCATCCGGCCATGACATTGTCCAAATGACATATGTCATGAAGTCCATGTCATGGGTTTCAAGTACAGGCATTTTGCAGATTGCTGGAGCACCTGAAGCCAAATATGAAAGTGAATGATTGATTGTAGCTTTTACGGGTTCCAAAGGTAATAGAACCGGAGGGACGGCCCGGCGGGTGCCTCCGCGCCGAGGTTAAGCAGATTGATAACGGTGGTGGGCCCGGAGTAAATATTGGGCTTGCCGCCTTCAGCCCTTGAATACTCAATCAACCTGGCTTTTTTAATGCCAAGATTCTTCTTCATCAATGCAAACGTGTCATCCAGATACCCCACCTTGTCAACCAGCTTGTCATCCAGCGCCTGCCCGGCAGTAAGTATCCTGCCGTCAGCCAGGGATTTAAGCTTTTCCATTGATATCCGGCCGTGCCTGCCTTTGTAAACGATTTGCAGGAACCGGCCATACAGGTCATTTACAATGGACTGCAGCATCTGCTGTTCTGCCGGTGTGCTGGGCCTGAAAGGCGACCAGAAATCCTTTTTTGCCCCGGATTTGTAAGTTTCCGCCTGGATCCCGATTTTGGAAAAAAGCCCCTCCGCATTGAACTTCATCGCTATCACGCCGATGCTGCCCACAAGGGCAGCAGGCTCCGCAACTATCATATCGGCGGCAGAGGCATCGTAATAAGCCCCCGATGCGCCCGTCTCCATTATGTAGGCGTAAACCGGCACCTTCTTTTTCTTTTTGAAGGCCATAATCTCATGGTAAATAAGGTCGCTTGCCGCAACCCCGCCCCCGGGGGAATCTATTCTGATGATAAGACCGGCCACATCTTTGTCGGCCTCTGCCATGGCCAGTTGCCCCCGTATCTTTTCCAGCATGGATTGTCCTTTTTCTCCAAGCAGGGAGGAGGATTTGCTTAAAGAGATGACACCGGATAGGTCCATCAGCAGGATTTTAGGCTCGCCCTCCCCCTCTACCACCCGCTCCTTTAACGGTTTTGACGGGGGGACCAGTGAAAAATTAAACGTGCAGGCGGAGATTAAAATCGAAAGGGCGGCCAGACAAATGAGTGTTTTTCCTGTTTTCACAGTGTGAGTATATCATTCTTCCGCCCCGCCGGCTATGCCCGATTTTTCGCGCAGAAATTCATTTAGCCTGGCACGGAGCGCGCCCTTGCCTTCAAAGTCCGGCATCTGTGCCAGTATCCGGTCCACGATGCCCCTGTCCAGGGCCAGCCGGTAGGACATCTGGAAATTCAGGTCGTAAATCCAGGCAAGCTGTAAAAGCCGGTAGTCATTTTCGGTTTCCGCCGCGGCCAGGGATATTTTTTTGCCGCTTTTAACAGCTTCCAGGACCTTTGCGCTTATCCCCTGGCCGCCTGGAAACCCAAGGCTCTGGATGGAAGGCCTTTGCTCCTCCGGAATCTCGAATATGTCCAGGAATACCCTCCAGATATCCAGCTTGTCGGCATCCCTTACAAGTTTTAAAAAAAGGGAAGGCCTGCTTCCCATTGCGGGCACGGAGTAGGCATTATGGAACTTCACGCTTTCAAGTATTACCGCCTTTTCATCCTCCGGGAGGCCTTCCAGGATGCCGGCTTCCTTTATTACGCGGACGCCCAGTTCTCCATGATTTTCACTCTGGCTGTCTTTAAAAGTGCCGTATTTGGCATGCTGGGGGAATCTGCCCACGTCATGCAGCAGCCCTATTGCCCCGGCAAGGACAATGTCCTCGCCTTTAAGGCACTCGGACTCCGCTAAAATGGCTATGTCCCTGCATACGTACGCCGTATGCACTTCTTTTAATTCCATGGGCTGGCGGCTTCCAGTGGCGACGTCAAAGGAATGCACGTACCGGGAAAACCAAGCCTTCAGCCCGTCTAAAAATGCCTGTTTCATATAAAATTCAGAACTCCAACTTCATATTTTATCAAAAAAAACTTGCTTTTTTGGGACAATATCGGGTATTAGTAATTACAATTTGATGTTTTAGAGAGGTCCGATGGAAGAGGCTGGTTTTTCCGGCTTAAGGGAAACAGGCAGTATGGAAGGGGCTGGCCATGCCCGCCCTGACGGGGTGATGGCGTTCTTAAAACCCCATCTGGAAATAGACAAGGAACTTGTGATTGTTTTCCTGCTTGTCGCGATAACCGGAATAATATATTACTTTGTGGACAACCAGAGGGCATTCCTCAACTTTTTCTATCTTCCGGTATTGCTGTCAGCTTATTTATTCGGTAAAAGACACGGCACTTATTCCGCAGTTCTGACAACCCTGATTGTTGTAAGCCTGGCCTACCTGGTGCCAGGTACGTTTGAGTACAAGCCGGGCCATGTTGTACTTTATAAATGGCTGGATATTGTTACCTGGAGCGGATTTCTGCTTTTAACCGGCTACTTCATGGGCCATCTGTATGAAAAGAAGGAAAAATCCAGAGAGGAACTGGCGGCCACCCACAGGGGCATTGTAACCATGCTCTCGATAATAATAGATTCCGTGGACAAGGAAACCCGGAACCATTCCTACCGGGTATCTAGGTACGCGGAAATACTGAGCAGGGCGGCGGGGCTTAAGGCTGATGAACGGGAAGACGTTCGCACGGCGGCCCTGCTGCACGATCTTGGAAAGATCGGCATCAGCGCCGAGATTCTCAAAAAAATTGGCGCCCTGTCTTCCACTGAAAGGGACGCCATGACAAAGCACGCCTCCAGGGGGGCGGCCATTGTGGATCTGGCCGGGGGAACGGTAAAAAAGATAGTTCCTCTTATCCTTAACCATCACGAACGTTATGACGGCAAGGGATACTATGGGCTGAAAGGGGACGAAATACCCCTTGGCGCTCAGATCATAGCCATTGCTGACGTTTACGACGCGCTTACCTCGGACAGAACTTACAGGCGCGCCCTTCCGCCTGAAGAAGTAAAAAAGGAGATAACCAAGGGAGCGGGCACCCAGTTCAACCCAAAACTGGTGGCGCACTTTGAGAAAATATTCCCGGCCCTGATGGATATGAGCAGCCATGAGTTCTACGGCGAGGTGTCGGCCGTCTAGAATCTCAGCTACAGCTTTTCGGGGCCCACCCTTGCAGCCGGAAGCGATTTTGAGATAGGGCCTAGTAAACAGTCCACTGCCTTGGCATGAAGATTCTCTCGTAGCTCATCAGGGCGAAGCTGTCTGTCATACCCGCTATAAAATCGCACACCACCCTGTGGGGGTTGGCTTTTTTCTCCACCGGGATGTCCCGGAACACCTCGTCTATGTGCTCCAGGTAATAGTGATAGAGGTCTTCAAGCAGCTTTCTGGCCTTCCTGAATTCGGTTTTGGTGGCCTCGTTTTCATATACCCTTTCAAACAGGAAATCCCGGAGCCTGATCATTGCCGACATTACCGCCTCACCCATTACAAGCGAGTCCATGCTGTGTGACTGCATCGTGCCGTAAACAAGGTCCTTCACCATAGTGTCTATGCGCGCGGAGTGTTTGTCCCCAAGGGTTTTGAGCACCTCGGCCGGGATCTCCGATTTTTTGATAACCTGGGCCCGCAGCGCGTCATCCAGATCATGATTCAGATACGCGATGGTATCTGAGACCCTTACCACCTGGCCTTCCAGCGTTATGGCCATCTCCCCTTTTTCCAGCGGGATTATATTGCCCTTGCCTTTGGAATGCTTTACTATGCCGTCTCTTACCTCATATGTAAGGTTCAGGCCCTTGCCGTCCCTTTCAAGAAAATCCACCACGCGAAGGCTCTGCTCATAGTGTTCGAAGCCGCCGGGATGAATGCTCCGCAGCACGGACTCCCCAACATGGCCAAAGGGGGTATGCCCAAGATCGTGGGCCAGGGCTATGGCCTCGGTTAAATCCTCGTTCAGCCTCAGCGCCCTCGCTATGGTGCGGGCGATCTGGCTTACCTCCAGCACATGGGTGAGCCTGGTGCGGTAATGGTCCCCTCTGGGGGCAAGGAACACCTGTGTTTTATGCTTTAAGCGCCTGAAGGACTTGGAATGGATTATCCTGTCGCGGTCTCTCTGGTAACAGGTCCTGATGTCGCCTTCCTTTTCATGCCTCTGGCGCCCCCTGCTTTTTGCGCTAAGGGCAGCATTAGGATGAAGGGACCTTTTTTCTATCTCCTCAGTCTGGGTGCGAACGCTCATTTCATTAATTGTAAAACATTTAAAGAGGGATTTCCGTACAGACCAACATTTGAATTAAATTTTTTTAAACTGCCTTACAGAATTGGTTCTAGTTTGCCGTACCAGGGAAAACTTGGCGGTTCCTCATGTACAGATTAAAGACACTGCTGGTCAAAAAAAATTTATTTTTGACGGATATGGCTTAAAATTTTTTTGCAGATTGCAGCCGGAAGCAGTTTTGAGACAGGTTCAGGACGCCTCGGCGAACCGCATCGACACCATTTTGGAAACACCCGGCTCCTGCATTGTCACTCCGAAGAGGGAATCGGCCACTTCCATGGTCATCTTGTTATGGGTGACCACTATGAACTGGATGTCCCTGGAAAGCGTCTTGAGCATCTGCGAGAATTTAACCACGTTGGATTCGTCAAGGGCGGCATCGGCCTCGTCCAGCACGCAAAGCGGCGTGGGTTTTATAAGAAACCCGGCAAAAAGAAGGCGGAGCGCGGTCAGTGATTTTTCACCGCCCGAAAGCAAGTGTATATTCTGGAGCTTCTTGCCCGGAGGGCTTGCAACTATATCTATTCCTGTTTCGAGAATATTATTTTCATCGGTAAGCACAAGCTCCGCGCTGCCGCCTCCAAAGAAGGCGTTAAACATCTCCGAGAATTTTATCTTCAGCGCATCGTAAGCGTCCCGCAGCATCTTCCGGGTGGATGAGTTTATTTTCTTTATCGCTTCTTCAAGTTCGGCTATGGATTTTTCGAGGTCCTCTTTCTGCCCGTTCATGAACTCAAAGCGGGTCTTCAGCTCCTCGTACTCCTCAATGGCGCCCAGGCTTACCGGGCCCATCTCGGCCATCTTCTGCTTAAGCCCGGCTGCGCGCTCTTCGTCCTCCGGGGCCGGTTGCTCGGCCTCGTAGGAAGCCAGATCCACCGAATAGGATGCCGTTATATTTGATATCAGGTTCTCCGACCTCACACGCAGTTCCGCCTGCCTCACCTCGGCGGAAGATATTGAATGCGTAAAGGAGTCCAGCTCCTGGCGCAGCGCCCTGATTCGTTCTTCCAGGGCGGTCAGCCCTCCGGCAGACTCCGCAGACTCCTGACGGCCTGCTTCCAGGGACATTTTAAAGGACTCGGCCTTCCTCACCAGTTGCCTCTGCGCCTCCATCAGGCCTTCTGAGGACTGCTCTTTATTTGCGGCAAGCTCCAACGCTTCCTGCCTCTGCCTTATCGCCTGCTGCTGCCTCTGAACATTCTCTTCCTTGAGGGCCAGAAGACCGGTTACCTCCTTTTCCAGGTTGCCCAGGGCCTGCTTGAGCGCATTTTGCTCCATGCGGGTTTCAACCAGCATCGCCCTCTTCTGCTCAAACGATTCCTTAAGGGAGGCCAGCTCCTCCTGAAATTCCTCTATCTCCTGCTGCCTGCCGGATTTCTCAACCTCCATCTTCTCCCTGAGTTCCAGCTTGCCGGCTATTACCTGCCCTATATACTCTATCTCCTTGACAGTGGACTCTTCCTCGGCGGACAGGAACGAGGATTTCTTGCTGAGCCTTTCCATATCGGCCCCCGCGCCTTCTATCGCCTTGGCGATACCCGATATCTCCTTTTCAAGTTCTCTGGCGACAGCAGAGGCGGTATTCAGGGCCTCTTCATTCTGCACCAGAAGGCCGGAAATCCGTTCCGATTCCGCTTCGGCGGCCGAAATCTCCCCTTTCAGCCCTTCGGCCTCCCTTTCGAGTTCCCTTAGCCTTCTCTTTTTTTCAAGCAGCCCTTTATCGGTTCCGCCGGTGAGCACGCCCCTGTGATCGAGGGTCTCCCCGGTGAGGCTTAGGCAGGTCCATCCCTGGTACTGGGGGCCGCTGGCGTCGCGTATGTCTTTCACTATGAGCATATCGCCAAGCAGGGCCTTTAAAAGCCCCTGATACCTGGGCTCGACCTTTACAAGATCAGACGCCCTGCCGATGGCCCCCGCGGGCGGCGTTTTGCCGTTTCCGCCGGCTGCAATACTATGGCCATTGCCATTTATACTCAAGGGCACAAACGCAGTACGCTCCACGCCCTTGCCTTCCATTGCGCCTATCGCCCTGAGGGCCTCGTCAATATCTGCAACAATGTAACCTGCGGCAGATTCCTTCAGCCCGGCCTCTATGGCACGTTCGTATTCCGGAGCGGCCTCGAATATGTCCGAGATGCCTTTTTCTATATTCAACCCCGCCTGCCCGAATACCTCTTTTGCAGCAGGGTTCAGAAGCATCTCGCCAAGCGATTCCGCCCTGGATACCGTCCCGGCAAGCGCCTCTCTTTTTGTTGCTATGAGTACGCGGGCCGCCTCCAGTTCCCCTTTAAGCGCCTGTATTCTGGACGAGGCGTTTTCCATCTCCGAATGGGCGGCGCTCAACTGCTCCTTTTTGAGCCCGGCGGAGTTTTCCAGTTCTGCCCTGTCATTCTGCCTTTGGTCAAGGGCTATCTTTTCGGTCTCGATCTCAACGGCCAGGCTTTCCTTGCGTTTTTTAAGCCCCTCAAGGGCCTGCTGGGCCTTCCCAAGCTCGCCGTTATGCATGCTTAAATCCCCGGCTATCCGGAAAAGCTCCTTCCTGGCCTCTTCAAGCCGGGCCTCAACCGCATCTATCTGCTCTTTTCCGGACTCCACCAGAAGGCTTTTCTCTTTTATTGCATCTTCCATCCCGGCAATCGAAGCCGAAATCTTTTCTTTCTCCGACGCCAGCTCGGAGACCTTCTGGTCCGCCGCGACGGACCTTTGGCCAAGCTCTTTTTCGTCATTTTCAAGCGTTGCGGCGCGCTCCCGCAGGCCCGCGATCTCGGCCGTCAGCACGGCCATCTGCCTCTCTTTTTCAGACAATTCCCGCTCGGTGCGCTGGAGCTCGTCCTGGAGGGCCGCTATCTTTTTTTCCTTTTCGGCCAGCTCCATGCGGCCAAGCGAATATTCATTTTCCGCTTCCGAAAGACCGGCCCTAAGGGTTGCCTCCCGCTCTCTGAGCCCGGAAAGCTCATTCCCGCATTCGGACAGTGATTGCGAAAGAGTGACAAACGCCTGCTTTGCCAGCTTCAGCTCCAGCTCGCGGAGCTCTTCCATTATCTTTTTATAACGCTCCGCCTTCCTGGCCTGCCTGTCCAGCATGTTTATCTGCTTTTTGACCTCGCCGATTATATCGTTTACCCGCTGGAGGTTCTGCTTGGAGGATTCCAGCTTGTTTTCGGCTTCGGCCCGCCTTACACGGTACTTGATAACGCCGGCAACTTCCTCGATGATAAAGCGCCTGTCTTCCGGTTTGGAGTTTATGATCTTGGAGATGCTCTCCTGCTCGAATATGGAATAGCCTTTAAGTTCAAGCCCGGTGTCCAGGAACAGGTCTCTGATGTCTTTTAACCGGCAGGCGGTCTTGTTGATCATGTATTCGCTTTCGCCGGAGCGGTAAAGCCGCCTGGTAACAACCGCATGGCCGTCCTCGGAATTGCCGCCCAGCCCCGATACATGCAGCGAAACCTCGGCCATACCCCTGGGTTTCTTGTTGGTTGAGCCCTGGAATACCACCTCCATCATCTTGTCACCGCGCAGGCTTTTTGCGCTCTGTTCCCCAAGCACCCATTTGAAGGCGTCCACTACGTTGCTCTTGCCGCTCCCGTTGGGGCCAACTACGCAGGTAATGCCGCCCTGAAGGTCCACAATGGTCCTTTCGGCAAAAGATTTAAATCCTATCAGCTCTATTTTTTCTACGCGCATGGCTTGGAATTGGGAATAGGGTAGTATACCGGGAGGCAATAATTAAAAACAAGGCTAGTGGCACAGCGCATATTTAATTTTTAAAAAACAAGAAGTTATACGATTAGAACAATGTTGATAACCGTTATGGCGGCTGCTATGGCCCACAGGAGTGCAGTGGTGGCCGGCCGGTTTGAAAACCTCCCCATTACCTTTCTGGAAGATGTAAGCATTACAAGCATAATTATCGTAAAAGGGAGCTGAAGCCCAAGAGCTATCTGGCTCCACAATATTCCAGCAAATGCGTCCCGGATAAAAAGGATAACAAACAGGGCCCCGATAATGGTGATGAGGATGCCCGCGCGTGTATGCGGATCACGGTGGTTGTAAGGCTCCTTGAATAGCCCGGCAAAGATGCTGCCACCGGCCATGCCGGCAGTAACCGAAGAGGACACACCGGAAAAAAGCAGCGCAGCGCCAAAGACAAAGGCGGAGGCATTGCCAAGAAGCGGCCTCATCGTCTCGCGCGCCTGTGTCAGTTGCGTGACATAAATGGAATGCGAAAAAAAGACCGAAGCTGCCATCATTATTATCGCGCAGTTTATGGCCCAGCCTAAAATCATCGCAAAGAGAGTATCCGTGAACTCGAACCGGAGCTGTTTTTTTATCATGCTGTCGCCCTTGGTATTCCATTGCCTGCTCTGTATTATCTCCGAGTGCAAAAAAAGATTGTGCGGCATAACCACCGCCCCAAGGGCGCCAAGCACAACTGGTACGGAGCCGTGCGGAATGAAGGGGACAAAGGAGGCTTTAAGCACATCCGCCCAGCGTATATTAACCAGGCTCAACTGAAACAGTAATGAAACGCCCACCAATGAGACAAGCCCGATAATCCACCTTTCAATCTTCCTGTATCCGTTTGAAAACAGCATATAAATGGTAAACAATGACGACAGCACGGCCCCAACCATTATGTTCAGCCCAAAGAGCATGTTAAGCCCGATTGCCGCGCCAAGCACCTCGGCCAGTGCCGTTGATATGGAGGCCAGCACAGCACTGGCCAGAAACAGCCTGCTTGTGGTTTTCCCGGCATAAGTGGATGACGCCTCCGAAAGGCAGAGTCCGGTTGCGATGCCCAGGTGCGCGGCGTTGTGCTGGAGCACTATCAGCATGAGCGTGGAGAGTGTAATTACCCATAGGAGCTCATAACCGTATCTCGAACCAGCCGCCACATCGGCCACCCAGTTGCCTGGGTCTATGAACCCCACGGTTACAAGGAAGCCGGGGCCGATGTATTTCAATATGGCAAGCGCGTCTAATGTTGCCTTGTGCCTGTAATACAGATTCCGGAGCGCAAAAAACCTAGCCAATTGGGCCATAATTAAATTATCGCGGCAATGCGGGAAGATGGCAAATGCGGCTATATTCCCCTGCAATCGGCATTTCCAGTTAAAATAAAAAATGGAAACAGACAGAAGGATAAAAGTCCAAAGCGTTGCCCAGCCGGACATGGGGCAATTTTACAAATGGGCCGCCGCGCTCTCCTTTATAACCATCTTCTACAACCTGATCGAAGGGGTAGTCTCCGTCTTTTTCGGGGCAAAGGGCGAGGCCGTTTCACTTCTGGGTTTTGGTGTGGACTCGTTTGTGGAGGTGATATCTGCCGTGGGCGTGTGGCATATGGTTTTGCGGATGAAACGCAATATCAAACTTAACGGTGCCGCCGATTCGGACCGGTTTGAGAGGGCCGCCCTGAGGATAACCGGAGGGGCCTTCTATCTGCTTACCACGGGGCTTGCAATCGCGTCCTCGATAAATCTTTACCAGGGCAACCAGCCGAAGACCGCCTTCTGGGGGATCGTCATATCAAGCCTGTCGATTTTGGGAATGTGGGCGCTTATTCACTACAAGTTAAAGGTGGGCAGGAGGTTTAACTCCAGGGCGATGCTTGCGGACGCAGCCTGCTCAAAGACATGCCTTTATCTTTCTTTTGTGCTCCTGGCCGCCAGCGTGGGTTATGAACTTACGGGCATTGGAATAATAGATTCCATCGGCGCGCTTGGCATAGCTGCTTTTTCTTTCAAGGAAGGGCGCGAGGCGTTTGGAAAGGCGAAAGGCAAAGAGTGCGGATGCGCCGGGGCATGCCTGGATGAAAAATAGGGGCTGCTTTCAGTTTTCATTCCTTATTGCATTAGGTTTAATCCACCTGATTAAGCTTAGCCTTTTTTGCCTGTAATTTCTGATTGTCCCCGATTCCGCCGTACCGGGGAAAGCGGTGCGGTTTCGCGGAGCGGCCGGGCAAGCCATTTCGAACCTTTGGCGCGGCGGTGGCCGGTCATTTGGACTACGCCCTCCCGATAGTTTGGACGGGAAAGAGAATATCTTCTCATTTGCCGTATTCATGTTATCCGCGCAGCCGAAAACGGTAATTCATGGAAGCGAGACAAGGCCTTGGCCAGACAAGCCACCGCACCGCCAATAAAGGACAAACTAAACATGAAAATTCAGGCATACCGGCGAACGCCGCCGCAAAGGAAATAATACTTCAGAGATCTTGCAATAAAAAAGGCCGCCAAGGATAACCCTGGCGGCCTTTGGTCTTCTACTGATTACAGCTTTGAAAGAAGCGGCACTATCAGAAGCGCCACTATGTTGATGACTTTTATCATCGGGTTGATGGCCGGGCCAGCGGTGTCCTTGTAAGGGTCGCCAACCGTGTCGCCGGTAACGGCTGCCTTGTGGGCGTCGGACTTCTTGCCGCCGTAAGCGCCGTCCTCGATGTATTTCTTGGCATTGTCCCAGGCGCCGCCGCCGCTGGTCATGGCGATGGCCTGGAAAAGCCCGGTGATGATGGAGCCTATGAGCAATCCGCCAAGGGCCTCTTTACCCAGTATGAAACCAACCAGTATCGGGGCCGCAACCGGGATGAGCGCCGGGAGCATCATCTGCCTGATGGCGCCCTTGGTGACTATATCAACGCACTTGCCGTACTCCGGACGGCCCGTGCCTTCCATGATGCCCTTTATCTCGCGGAACTGCCTTCTGACTTCCTCAACCACACCGCCAGCCGCGCTGCCGACGGCTTCCATGAGAAGCGAGCCGAAGTAGTAAGGCAGCAGGCCGCCTATGAAAAGGCCCGCGAGGACCTTCGGGTTGGAGATGTCGAAGGCCATGCCGCTGGCCATTCCCGCCGAGGCAGTCCTGGAGTATTCCGCAAAAAGGACGAGGGCCGCCAGGGCCGCCGATCCGATTGCGTAGCCCTTCGTAACCGCCTTCGTGGTGTTTCCAACCGCGTCAAGCGGGTCCGTAATATTGCGGACTTCGTCAGGCAGCTCCGCCATCTCCGCGATGCCGCCGGCGTTGTCGGTTATCGGCCCGTAGGAGTCTATGGCTACAACGATGCCGGTCATGGAGAGCATTGCCACGGCCGCGAGAGCCACCGCGAAGAGGCCGTTGACCATCTGCGCAGCACTGAACCCGGGGTCGCCTATCGAATACGCCCAGAGAATGGCCCCTACAATCGCCAGGACGGGAAGCGCCGTGGACTTCATGCTAACGGCAAGCCCCGCGATGACGTTTGTGCCGTGTCCGGTCTGGCTGGCCGCCGCTATATGGCGGACTGGCTTATAGGTTTTCGAGGTAAAGTATTCGGTTATCATGACAATGAGCCCGGTAAGGATAAGCCCGATAAGGGCTATCATGAAAACTCCCCCGGCCGATATGCCGAATTGCACCGTTGCGGCGGTATCGGGTGTGCCGAGGAACCATTGGGAGCCAAAGTAGAACGCTACAGCCGCCAGAACGCCAGAAACGGCCAGGCCTTTGTAAAGGGCGCCCATTATGTTATTGCTTTTGCCAAGCTTCACGAAGAACGTGCCAATGATGGAGGCTATTATCGAGATGCCGCCAAGCAAAAGCGGGAAAAGGACCCAATGACTGTCCGCCCCGAACGCCGTCTTGGCCAGCAGCATGCCGGCAACCAATGTGACCGTATAGGTTTCATAAAGGTCAGCCGCCATACCGGCGCAGTCGCCGACGTTGTCACCAACGTTGTCGGCGATAACGGCAGGGTTCCTCGGATCGTCTTCGGGAATACCCGCTTCAACCTTGCCAACCAGGTCCGCGCCTACGTCGGCGGCCTTCGTGTAGATGCCGCCCGCTATTCTGGCGAACACACTCATCAGGGAGCACCCGAAGCCAAGCCCGACAAGCGCGTGAAAGACGTTCGGCTCCCCGCTGGCGTCAATGCCGCCTATGTGCCTCACCAGCGCGTAATACCCGGTAAGGACGAAAAGACCGAGACCCACGACCATCATGCCAGTCACAGAGCCGCCCTTGAAAGAGAGCGTCAGGGCGGACTGAAGCCCCTTGTACGCGGCCTGAGTGGTCCTTACGTTGGACCGCACCGAAACCATCATGCCGATATAACCGGCCAATGCAGACCCGATAGCGCCCACGGCAAAGCCGACAGCCGTCCAGATGCCCAGGCCTAAAACGGCTATAAGTATGAAAATGACTACTCCGACAACGGCCACCGCCGTGTACTCCCTTTTAAGAAACGCCTCGGCCCCTTCCTTGACCGCCGCGGATATCGACTGCATCCGGGCGCTGCCAGGGTCCTGCTTACTAACCCATAAGGCGGTAAAGAGCGCGTAAGCGACTCCCACGGCCCCGCATATTAACGCGAATACTGTGATGCTCATTCAACCTCCTCCTTCAAATTTTTTATAACTACGGATTCAAAAAGAACCCTTCGCCTCGCAAAAACCCTTGCAGCCGGGCTTTAAACCCGTCCTTTCAAGCTGAAAGACAATAAGCCAAAACCCTTTGCGGTGTCAATTAACCCCTTCCGGTTGCGCGCGCAAAGACCATGGCCGTTGCCCTGTAAAACATGTGGGCCATCTTCGAAAACGGCGCGTAAGCAAACAGGAAGAACACAAAGCAAAGGTGTATCACATATACCGGGTATGCGGCTGGCATATTGCTAATCCTGAGAAGCTCTGCCAGAAGGCCGGTTATACCCAGCACGGCAATAATGGTAAGGAACAGCCAGTCGAAGTAGCTGCCCATACCCGCCTTTTTGGCATTTTTAAATCTGTTGGACATCATAAGCAGAATGCCCGCAACCAGGGCAACCGCGCTTGCGTTGCCGATTATTTTGTAAACAGCAAAAAGCCCTGTCAGAAACGAATCGCTCACCTGCACGGGATGGTGCAGATAGGCCAGGTATCCCGTGCCGGGATCCAGTATCATTTTCACAAACGCAAGGCAGGTGGTTATGAAGAGCCCGATAAAGCTGTAGAACACCAGCAGATGCGCCGTGGAACGGCCTTTGGTGGTCTCGCATTTTTGAAAACGCTTGTGCGCCAGTATCTCGCTTACGGTCTCTTTAATGGCCGCGCCCAGGTTGATATTGGCGGCCCGGTCCGCGGGCAGGTCCGCTGCCATCGCCTTCCAGTATTTCCTTACGCCCAGGCCAAGGCTGGCCAGCGCAAACAGCGCCGCCGCCGTAAAGAGGGGGTCTATCCATTTCATCGAGAACAGGAAGCCGCCCGGCAGCCCGAAGGCGACCTTGCCGGCAGGCACGTGTCCGGCCCCTTCGGCAAGCAGAAGCAGCACGGGCACGGCAAAGAGCACCAGCAGGAACACCGGCTGCCCAACCATTTTTGCAAGGAAGCCGGGCGCCGAAAACTCCTTTATGCTCATCTTCCGAATGGCCCCCAGCACTTCGCCCGGCTTGGCCCCTCTGGGGCAATAGGCCGTGCAGTCGCTGCACTGGTGGCAAAGCCATATGTCGGGGTTCTTCATAAGCTGGTCCTTAAGCCCCCACTGTGCCTGCAGCATCTCCTTCCTGGGGAACGGCTTGTCCTCCGGAGTGACATTGCAGACAACCGAGCAGGTGGCGCACTGATAGCACTTTTTAAGCGACTCACCGCCGGAACGGATAACCTCGTTTACAAAACCGAGGTCGGGTTTCAGTATGGTCGTGCCGCTCATCTCAATTCCTCCTTAGAAGCCCTTGAACGGGTTAGGGCCAATCTCGTCTTCTATCTTCTTAACGAACTGGTTTATTCTTTCGGGCAGTTTGTTGTAATCGTCTATGCCCACTTCCATCATCTGGCAGCGCTCGGCCTCAAGCTGAAGCCTGTTGAGGGTTTCCTGTACCTTGCTGAAGCGGTAATTGGCCAGTTCGCTGCCCTTTACGAAGTGGCACTGGTAATCCTCGCCGAACTTGCAGCCCAGAAGCAGCAGGCCGTCCACGCCTCTTGAGAAGGCGTCGGCCACCCATACCAGGTTTGTGGAACCAAGGCACCTTACAGGTATTACCCTGATGGCCGGGTTCAATTTCTGCTGTCTTCTGATACCAACGGTGTCCAGGGCCGGGTAGGCGTCGTTTTCGCACGCCAGCACTATTACCCTTATGCCATCTTCCGGTATATCGACGGATTTGATCATGGAGCCTATGAGGTCCACGTTGAAGTCCTTGAAGGAGACTATGCGCTCCGGGCAGGCGCCCATGCAGGTGCCGCACCTTCTGCAGCGGTTTATCTTGTAGAACGGGGTGCCTTTGGCGTCCTCATCTATTGCGCCGAAGGGGCATTCCTCCGTGCAGCGTTTGCAGGACGTACATCTGGCCATGAGCGGATCCGGGTACGTGACGTCCCACGCCCTGGGGTGCACGGCGATGCCCTTGGCCACGTGCTCCATGCACTGGATGGCCTTCATGGCCGCCCCAGCCGCGTCGGCCTCGGCCTCGGCCTCGGTCATCGGCTGCCTTACACAACCAGCAGCATAGATGCCGGTCCTTCTGGTTTCATACTGGAAGCAGAGGAAATTGGAATCGGCAAAGCCGAACGCCCCTTCCATGGAAGGTATCTCGGGCCCCTGCCGGTATCCGAGATTGAGTATGAACTGGGGTTTCGGGGTCTCTTCAATAAATTTGGCCTTTTCGGCGTCGCCCTTGCCGGCAGCCTTTGCAAGCCCGTCCAGATAGGCCTGCGGCCCGGCGGTAGCAGGCACAATGCCCGTGGCAAGCACCACCATGTCCGCCTCTATTTTTACACTGCCGCCGAAAAGTGTATTTTCCGCTTCTATCATCAGGTTGCCGCCAACACCCTGGGTAACCTGTTTCACTTCGCCTTTTGTAAGCATTACGCCGGGGTCGTTCTGCATGTTCATGTAGAAAAGTTCCGACTGCCCTGGCGTCCTTATGTCCTTGTAGAGGATCATGGCCATCGCTTCGGGGTCCGCCTCGCGCACATACTTGGCTTGTTTTAGTGACCCCATGCAGCAGGTATGGGAGCAGTACGGAAGATGCTCCGGATCCCTTGAGCCCGCACACTGGATGAACGCCACCTTTTTGGCAGGCTTGCCGTCAAGAGGCCTCTTTATGCCGCCTTTTTTTGCGATCTCTTCAAACTCCGTGCTGGTTACTACGTTTGGAAGCCCGTAACCCAGCTTCCCGAGCTTGGTTGCATCATACGGCTTATAGCCGGCAGCAAGGACAATCGCGCCTGCCTTCAGGGCCTCCTCACCCGCTGGAGTCTTCAGGGTCACATCATAAAGCCCCGGCTGGCCGTCTATCTTCTCCACCGTGGCGGACTTGAATATCTTGATTTTGGGGTTGGACTCCGCCTTCCTGATTTTCTCAAGCACCGGCAGGGTCTGAAGCTCCTTGAAAGGGTACTCGCTTGGCAGGGCCTTGAAATTCTTTATGGCCATGCCGCCCAGCACTGCTTCCTTTTCCACAATAGCCACTTCGTAACCGGCGGCCGAGGCTTCCAGCGCCGCGGTAAGCCCCGCAGGGCCGCCGCCTATTACGAGTATCGTTTTATTGAGGTTCTCAAGTATGCCAGGCTCCGGCAGTTCGGCCTTCTGCATCCTGATTATGCCCATTCCAACGTAATCAGCCGCAATGGCGCCGGTCTGTTCGTTGCCGGGCTCCAGGCTCCACGCTACCATCTCCCTTAAATTGGTGCGCACCATTACGCAGCCGGGAAAATCGAACTCCTCGTACTTGGCCCTCTGGGAGCACGCGCAGATATTTAGCGCGTTTACACCCTCGTTTTTGATGTCCTCGCGGATCATGGCAATGCCTTCAGGGCTGCAAAGCACGTCGTGCGTTTTTATCTTGTCCTTGGCAAAGCGGGTATTGGAGACAACCGAGTCTATTACCTTATCGACATTCAGGCTCTCCCCGATGCCGCAGCCTTTGCATATATATACGCCGTATTTCTTTTCCATTTTAGTTTGCACCTCCAGCGGACAGAAGCTTGCTGATCGATTTCAGTGCTACACCCGTTGCTTCCTGCATGGATTTGGCAACGTCCACCGGGCTTTTGGCCGTGCCTGATGCATATATTCCAGGCGGCAGTGATGAGGGGATTATCATCCCTTCAGGCGTGTAGGACACGCTCACAGGAACCGGCCTGGTCCTCTGGGATGCTTCCATCCCGGAGGCCAGCACCACCATATCGAACTGCTCTTCCACCTTCTTGCCGGAGAGCACGTCCTCAATCACCACAACCGGATCATCCGTGCCCTGGGCATTGTATATCTTGGCCACTTTGCCTTTTGTAAGGGTAACGCCCTCCATGTCCCTTACCTTCCAGTAGAACTTTTCGTATCTTCCGGGCGTCCTTACGTCTATATAGAACATGGTGGCCTGGGCTTCGGGATACTGCTCCTTTACATAGGAAATGTGCTTCAGGGAAGCCAGGCAGCATATGTAGGAGCAGTAGGGCAGATGGTTTTCGTCCCTCGATCCCGCGCACTGCACAAAGGCCACTTTTTTGGGCTCCTTGCCGTCCGATGGCCTCAGTATCTTGCCGGAAGTAGGCCCGTTTGCGGCCGCCAGCCTCTCCATCATCATGTTGTTTATTACGTTTTTGACCTTGCCCATCCCAAGGTTGTCTGCCCTGGTAATGTCATAGGGGTTCCAGCCGGTGGCCATCACTATGGCGGAGACCTTCAGGTTCAGGGTCTCGGGCTTCATGTCCATGTCTATGGCCCCGTACTTGCAGGCCTCCTGACATTTTTTGCCGCAATCGGCCTTGCAGCTTGCCCCGTCTATCACGTATTTCTGGGGGAAAGCCTGGTCAAAAGGAAGATAGGCCGCCTTGGTCCTGGACATTCCGAAGTTGAAGTCGTCAGAACGCTCCGAAGGGCAGGCCTGTGCGCAGGCGTCGCAAGCCACGCATTTATCGTTTACAAAACGTGGGGCAACCTGGATGGTCACGTTATATCCGCCGCCGCTGGCCGTTATGCTGGTCACTTCGGCCTGGGTATGGAAGGTTAGCCGGGGATTCTCCTTGATCCTGCGGTAGTTTATCTCCAGTCCGCAGAGAGGGGGGCAGAGCTTGGGAAAATACTTGTTCAGCTGGGCGACTCTGCCGCCCAGGTAGGCGTTCTTTTCAACCACCACCGCCTCGCAGCCACACTCGGCAGCCTCTATCGCGGCAGTGAGGCCGCTGATGCCTCCGCCTATGACGAGGATCGGATCTTGAGCCATCTGGGAAACCTCCTAATCATTCTTCTTAAGGCCTTTTTCGTTTCAGTTTGATCTGCATCAGATCACGGCTGGAATACCTCAGCCGGGAAATCGGATCTTCTATTAACAGAAAAGTATAACCTAAAAACAACCTTGATGGGAAATTTCTTTCTTTTATAAGTACATAAGGGGCAAACAATTACTTTTAAAGGTAAGTTCCTGATTTTAAATTAAAATGTATAAACCCCGCCTGTTCCGGCCCATTTCCGGCTGGCATTGGGTATATACTAGAGGGCGCAGCCGTTATGTGGTCATTATCATGAATATAGTTGCAATAGCCGCTTCGCCGGAAAACAGGGAAGAGGCGGCTGGCCGCCTGGTAAAAGCGCTTGGGCTGACCCTCTACGAGGCCCGCCAGAGGCTTGGGGCAGGCGGTGGCTCCGTAGCCGGCCCAATTGTGATAGGCGCTTTTGCGGAAAAAGAGCGGGCTGGGCTGCTGCTGGAAAAACTGCAATCCGAAGGTTTCAGCGCAATGCTGCTGGAAGATGAGGCCCTGCAGGCAGAGGCCGGGATGAAGGCCGCAAAAAGGTTTGAGCTTGGCGAAACCGGGCTCGTACTTAATCTTTCAGACGGCGGGGGCCTGACCCTTCCATACCCGGCAATTAACCTTATAATCCGCGGCAGGGCCACCAGCACTAACATCCGGACGGAGACAAAGGTGGAGCGCAAATTCAGCCTTCAGCGCACCCTTATTACTCAAGGGTTATCCATGACCAAAAAAGAAAAGACCGTCCACGAGATAAAGACCGTGGAACAGGAAGGGTTTGCAAACATTTACTCCGATGGGTTGCCAGCCGTTTGCCTTCCGGAAAACAGGCTGCTATACGATTCGCTTGGCCCCGCGCTGAAACCCACGCGGGCAGCAAATTTCGGCTATTTGATCCAGGAACTGCGCCGCCGATGCCCGCAGGCCCGGTATGACGAGCGCCTGCTCAATAAATTCGCTTATACATCAATCCTTGGCCCCTCGCTTCATCTGGAGAAATACCCATTTGTGGCTACCGCGCTTCTGTTAAAGACCCTTACGGCCCGGTAAGGCAGCCACAACCGCATTCCAACTTCCCTTTCCGCCTGATATTATAAAGGTGTTTACGGCACACCAATTTGAAAATGGATATAGTCCTGGACGGCATAGAGGTACGGGTGCTTGGCTGCCTTATTGAAAAAGAGATGGCCACCCCGGAGTATTATCCGCTTTCACTAAACGCGCTTACAAATGCCTGCAACCAGAAATCTAACAGAAACCCGGTGCTGGTGATGGGTGAGCAGTCCGTGCTAAAGGGGCTGGAAGGGCTCAGGCAAAAGGGCCTTGCAACCGGCATAACCCCCCCCGGGGAGCGCGTTACTAAATACATGCACGAGATGCTGTCTAAGTTCGAGCTTTCAAAGCAGGAGACCGCATTGATTTGTGAGCTGATGCTGCGCGGTCCGCAAACACAGGGGGAGTTGCGCTCCAATGCGGCCAGACTGGCCCCTTTTGGCAGTCTCAATGAGGTGGAAGAAACGCTCCGCTCCCTCATTGAATACGGCCCGCCGCTTGTTATGAAACTGCCCCGCGAAGCGGGGAAAAAGGAATCAAGGTACATGCACCTATTTGCAGGCGCTGATGCAATACCGGAGACGGCACCGGAGACGGCGGAGTTGCCGGATATGGCCTCCGGCGAAAAGGCCGGGGCCTCCGCAGCCATAACGGAGCTTAAAGACGAGGTTGACAGACTTAAAAACCAGCTTGAAGAGTTAAGGCGGGAATTCGACGAATTCAAGAAACAGTTCTAGTCAAAAAACCGGGCTTGCATTGTGATAGAATGAAGCTATGTGCAAAGGCCGCCTTGTCCCGATCCTTTTGGCCCTTCTGTTTGTTTTTTCCGCCATTCCCGCTTTTGGGGCTTACAGGATATACCTGAAAAACGGCTCCGTAATAAGCGGGCTGCCCAACATCGAAAAGAAAGACGGCCAGGTAAAATTCCTCTATCATGGCGGCATGATAGGCGTGCCCGACTCCGAAGTCCTGAAAATTGAGCAATATACCCCCGGAGCGGGTGAAAAACTGGTGCCCGAGCATGCCGTGCCTTCCGCCCCCGCGCCAAAAACTGTGAAACCGCATGCGGGCGGCAAAGGGCAAAGCGCCAGGGAAAGCCAGATTCAGAACCAGATAGCAATAGACGACGGCGCGCTCCAGCGGCTGCAAGTAAAGCTGGACAAGTATAAAGATCTGCAGGACGAGTATTACCAGGTGAGATTGAGGATAGAAAACCTCTTTGAAAAGGGCAGAAACGCAGCCATGGCGGCGGGCAAGAGCCCCCTTGTGGCCAATCAGGTATACATGCAGTATCTTTCTCCCGATGAACAGAGCATGGTCCAGTCCAACTTCATAAGGAAGGGGCAGCTTGAAGATATCTTTAACAGGAAAAAAGACGAAATAGCTGCCGACCGCCGGAAGAAAGCAGATTTATTACGGGAAAAAGCACACCTGGAAGACCAGCTTAAAGGTCTTCAAAGTGGGACAGCTTTTTAAACTCCTTGAACCTGCCTTCAATCTCTTTGTAATCCAGCGCCTTTATGCCGCCAAGGCTGAAATCCTCCACCGCATAGGAGGCCATAACGCTGCCCATAACAAGGGCTTTCCTCAGATTGGGGTCCGCCCAGTCCATTATGCTTGATATATAGCCCATGAACCCGCCGGCAAAGGTGTCCCCGGCCCCGGTTGGATCATACACCGCCTCCAGCGGATAGGCCGGCGCGGAAAAGAAATTGCCGTCATTGAACATCAGCACGCCGTATTCGCCCCTCTTTATTATGAGGGTTTTCGGGCCGAATGAGAGCACCTTCCTGGCCGCCTTTATCAGATTGGGCTCGCCGGAAAGCTCCCTGGCCTCAGACTCGTTTATGGTAAGAATGTCCACCAGTTTCAGTGTTTCAATAAGCTCGTCCCGCTTGTTTTCTATCCAGAAGTTCATGGTGTCCGCGGCAACCAGCCTGGGCGACTTCACCTGGCTTAAAACGCGTCTTTGGAGCACCGGGTCTATATTGGCAAGAAACACTATATCGGAGTTCGCGTATTCCTCCGGCAGCTTAGGCTCAAAGCTCTCAAAAACGTTAAGCTCGGTTTTAAGCGTATGGGCGGTGTTGAGGTCGTAATCGTAAAAACCGGCCCAGCGGAAGGTCTTGCCGGGGGCGCGCTCCAGCCCTTTAAGGCATACCTTCTTGGATTTGAGCATGGAGACGTGTTTTTCCGGAAAATCCTCTCCAACCACCGCCACCACGCGCACGTCCGTAAAATAGCTGGCGGACACGGAAAAATAGGTGGCGGACCCGCCCAAGGCCTCTTCAACCTGGCCAAAGGGGGTCTTTATGGTATCCAGAGCTACCGAGCCGACAACCAGTATGCCCATAAGCGAAATCAATTATATCACATATGCTTTTGGCCATATAAAGGCCGCGGGGCTTTGGGGGCCGGTGCTATGTTAGAATAAACAGGCTTTAATCAGAGCTTAAACCGAATTTTTAGAGGAACAAGAAATGTTTAACATGAAGGCCGTGCAGCCCACCCAGCTCAATCTGGAATCGGGGTTCAAGTTTAAATGCCATCCGGGGGTATCCTGTTTCACCCGGTGCTGTTCCAATATAGACATAATGCTCACTCCTTATGACGTGCTGCGTCTTAAAAGAAGGCTGGGCATAAGTTCCGAGGAGTTCATAGAAAAGTATACGATTATCCGCGCCGATAAAAACTCGTCCCATCCCTATGCCTATCTGAAGATGACGGACAGCGAGGGCAAGCTGTGCCCGTTTCTCAAGGTGCCCGAAGGCTGCACTATTTACGCCGACAGGCCTGTAAGCTGCCGGTATTATCCAATTGGGCAGGGCACGTTAAAAAAGAGGGATGACGCGGGCAAGATAATCCACGAGGAGTTCTATTTCTTTGTAAAGGAACCTCACTGCAAAGGCTATGACGAGCCCGATGAGTGGACCATTGCCACCTGGAAGGACGACCAGGAGATAACCCTGTACGATTCCATGAACCGCGAGTGGAAAGAGCTTCTTATGCGCCGCAATCTTCCAAACCAGCCAGCCCTGGACGAAAAGAAACGCCTCCAGTTCTTTATGGCCAGCTACGATCTGGATAAATTCCGCAGGTTCGTCCTGGACAGCCGCTTTTTCGATATCTTCGATGTCCCCGCGGAGGAGCAGAAGGCCGTTGCGGAATCCGAAGAGGCCATGATGAAGCTGGGTTTTAAATACCTCAAATTCATACTTGGCCTGGAACAGACCCTGGCAGTAAAAGAGCAGCACCTCAAAAAGGGAAAGAAACAAGAGTAGCTTCGTTTTTTTAAAATCTCTGCCATCCGTTTTGGTCCTCTGCCAAAAAGGCTATCCTAAGAGCCTTACGCCGTATTTGGCTTTGGTTTTGCCTTATCCTGGGAAAGCGGGGCGGTTTCGTAGAGTGGCCGGGCGAGCCATCCCGGACCTGCGGCGCGGCGGCGTTGGCCGTTTGCCGTATTCGTGTGAGCCGCGCGGCCAAAACGGTAATTTAATAAAAGCGAGACGAGGCCCAGCTCAGACGAATACCGTCCCGCCAAAAAGAAAAAACCCAAGATTATATATTCAGCTATGCCGGCGAATGCCGCCGCAAAACAAACAACCAATCACAAAAATATTTATCCAGGAAAACCTGAGTTGGTGTTTATCGTTCTGAATCCTTCAACTTGCAATCCTTCCGGCATCTGCTAGCCTTTGAGAAGGGATATTATCCTCGCAAACAATCTCCCCCCTAAACAAGGAGGCACCCAATGGCAAAACCGATACCGGAAGGATTTCACAGCGTAACCCCGATGCTCACATTAAAAAATGCGGGCAAGGCAATTGAATTCTACAAGCGCGCATTCGGGGCCACGGAGAAGTATTCTGTTCCAGGGCCCGACGGCAAAGGGATAATGCACGCCGAGATGCAGATCGGCAACTCGCTTATCATGCTGCAGGACGAAAACCCGAACCAGCCCTGCAAAAGCGCGGAGTCTGTGGGATGCTCCCCTGTCAGCTTCTATATTTACGTGGACAATGCGGACCAGATGTTTCAGAAGGCGGTGGCGGCGGGCGCAAAAAGCCAGATGCCGCTGCAGGAGATGTTCTGGGGGGACCGGGTGGGCACCGTTCAGGACCCCTTCGGTTATAACTGGTGGATAGCAACCCATGTGAAGGACGTTTCGCCCAAGGAGATGCAGGAGGGCGCACAGGCCATGTTCGCCCAGGCGGGCAGGAAGTAATGTAACCATTGTAACCATTGGCAGCGCCAGTTT
>JAJYLE010000062.1 GCA_021788025.1 Nitrospirota bacterium | reverse complement strand
ATTTGATAATCAAAAAAAATATACTTCAGCCCCGCCGCCCGCCTACATCCACCTCTCAAACCACATCTGGAAGACAAGCAGGAACCAGAGCTTGTGATGGTTCAGGCCCCTGTTGGCCAGGTAATCATCCATCAGTATCCCGGTTCCGGCCGGGCTGAAAATGCCTTCGCGTTTTACCCGTTCGGGTTCCAGGTATTCAAGGTAAAGCTTCTTCATGTCCGCCCTGAACCACTCATAAACAGGAATGCCAAAGCCCTGCTTTGGCCTGTCCACGAGACTGCGGGGAACGTACTTGTAAAGGACCTCCTTCAGGATATACTTGCTTGCACCGTTGCGGTTTTTCAACGGTAGCGGCAGCGTAGAAGTATATTCAAGTATCTTATGGTCCAGAAACGGCTCCCTGCCCTCAAGCGCTATTCCCATGGTGGCCCTGTCCACTTTTACCAGTATGTCATCCGGAAGATATGTCTTCATGTCGTAAAGCATCATGAACGAAACGGGGTCCATCTGGCCGGCGTGCTCCATCTTGAACCCATGTCCGGCATCCGCGCCGATGCCCAGCCTTTTTACTTCGTCATCCAGAAAATATTTGTTGGCCTCATCATAGCTGGACAAAATGCCACCGGCCTTTAAAACATTCCGGAATTTCGAGTACCTGTCCCTGAAATTTGCCCACTTAGGAAGCGCCGGTTTTAAAAAACTGTAAAGTGAGAATGCCACGTCCGGACTGATAAGGCCAAAGCAGGGCGCGGCTATCTTCAGGAGGCTTGAGCCGTGTATCCTGTTTACCATCTGGTATCGCGTATAACCTGCAAACTGCTCGTCCCCTCCATCTGCCGACAGCGATACCTTCACATGCCTTCTTGCCAGTATGGACACAAGATGGGTGGGGATTGCAGAGGAGTCACCAAACGGCTCGTCATAAAGCTCCGGCAGCCGCGGTATAAGTTCCAGCGCTTCCCTGGGGGTGCAATAAAATTCCGTATGCTCCGTCCCAAGGTACGCGGCCACTTTCTTTGCAAACTGCGCTTCATCGTACCCCTTTTCATGGAAACCGATTGAAAAGGTCTTTATTGGCTGAGGACTTTCCTTCTGCAAAAGGGCGCATAGGATGGAACTGTCTATACCGCCGCTTAGGAAAACTCCAACCGGCACGTCGGAAACAAGACGCAGTCTGAAACTTTCGGCCAGAACGTCTTCCAGTTCCAACGCTATCTCTTGTTCGGCCCTTTTTAAAAAACCGTTTGCCGCCTGGGCACCGCGCAGGAAAACATCCTCAATGTCCCAGTATTTTTCTTTCCTTATCTGCCCATTTTGGTCAAGGACCAGGAAGTGCCCTGGCTCCAGCTTGAAAACATCCCTGAAGATAGAATACGGGGATGTAATATACCCGTATTTAAGGAAAAGAGACAATGCCTTTTCATCTATCTGTTTGCGGAATTTAGGATGCCTGTGAAAGGCCTTAAGCTCCGAGGAGAACATGAAAAGCCCGTCCAGGTGATACCAGTAAAGCGGCTTTACGCCCACCCTGTCCCTGCACAAAGTCAGGCATTTTGTCTGCCTGTCCCACACTGCAAACGCCCACATGCCCCGGAATTTCCGGACGGCCTCAAAACCCCATGCGTGAAGCGCTTTAAGGATTACTTCCGTATCGCTGCCGGATTGGAAGCTGTAACCTTTTCCCTCAAGTTCTTTCCTTATCTCCCGGAAATTGTAGACCTCGCCGTTATAGACCATCACAAGATTTTCGTACGCCAGGGGTTGATGCCCAAGCGGGGACAAATCCAGAATGGAGAGCCTTCTGTGCCCAAGGGCCAGGCCTTTTTCTTTTTCCAGGAAAAGTCCGGCGTCATCCGGGCCGCCGTGGAGCATGGTGTCCCTCATGGCGGCCATCGTATCTTCCAGATCGTATCCGCCATTAAAGGCAAAGTCTGCAAACCCGGCAATCCTGCACATTTTATATAGGAAAAACTCCTTTAAGCGTGATTATGCTTCCGGTGCGTTCAGCCCCATAAACACGGCAAATAACTCCGCCGTTTGTACGGACAGCACCTGCGTATCCGTAAGGCTCCCGATTATAAGCACAAGGCCATATGCCAGCACGGAATAGCCTACAATATTAGACCGCGCCTTCCAGCCTTTTTTAAGAAACACATATAAAAGCCATAACAGGCTGGCAAGCCCCGGAAGCCCGAAAGAGACCATCATGTAGAGAAAACTGTTATGCGGCTGGACGGCCCTGGGCCATGACGGGTTAGTCCTGAACTGTTCCATTGCGTCTCCATACCCGCCAGAACCCACCCCAAGCATGGGATGGCTGCAAAAAATCTTCAGCGCCCCTTTCCACATATAAAACCTTGCGCCGATGGCATTTGAAGCAACCGGGGACGAGTTGTTCCAATCGCTTTCCGCCTGGCGTATTCTCTGCCTCACCATCGGGGCGGAAAGAAAAATTGCTGTCAGCACCACAAGCGAAATACCAGCCCTCAGGGCATGCTTTCTTCCAAAAACATTCAAAGCGGCCATAGGCGCAAGGAGCACAAATGCCAGGTAGCCGGATCTCCCGCTTGCAATGACCAGATTGAAAAAAAATGCCGCCATCAGCATGGCCGCAAGCAATTTACCTCTGCCGCTGCCAGCATCTTTAAAATAAAAGGAAGCGGCAACGATCCCGAACGCGAGGAAAAGGGTGTAGCTTATGTGGCTTACAAAACTGGTAGGTGTATTCCCCTCGCCCATGGGAAGCAGATGTACAAGCTGAAGAACTGAAATAATTACGCTCATAGCAAGGCCGGCCAAAAAAGCGTTTACCAGGGCCTTGGATCTGCCATGAGCACCATCAACGGAGGTTGCCGAGAATGCTGCAAATGCGTAAAGCCAGTAATAGCTCCTCTGCGCGAATTTAAGGCCCATTTGCAGGTTGGTGGTCCATATGAGCCCAGCCCACGGCAAAAGCATGAATAACAGCACCGGCAGGGTCCACTCCTGCTTAAGCCAGCCCCTGTCTTTCCGGAACGTGCCCGTAAATATCCAGCTTGCTATCGCAATTCCACCCGCAATTACAGCTGGTGAAGTTGCAATCGGCACCAGAAAGGCAAACAGCAACAGGCTCCAGAATAAAGCCTTGTCCGTCGATATTATTTTTTTATCCATTGTCACAGGCAGCTTCAGATATTATAAAGGCTTATTGAATTAAAAACTAAATACGCGGTCAGTTTTACGGCTATTTGGCCCCCTGGCGTATTGCCACCACCTTTAAAGTCTTGATAAGGATCACGATGTCCAGCCAGAGGTTCCAGTTCCTCACGTACCATTTATCCAGGGCTAACCTCTGCCTGAAGGTAGTTTCGTTTCTGCCGGATACCTGCCAGAACCCTGTTATTCCCGGTGTAACGCTAAGGATAGTGCCCTCAAACTCCCGCAGAAGGCCACGTTCTCGCGGAAGATATGGCCTGGGCCCGACGATGCTCATCTCGCCCTTGAGGACGTTAAAAAGCTGGGGCAGCTCATCCAGGGAGAACTCCCGCAAGAACCTGCCAAAACTTGTTACGCGGGGGTCTTTATCCAGTTTCCAGTATGTCTCCCATTGCTTTCTGGCAGCGGGATCAGCCGCCAGTATTTCATGCAGCCGCTTCTCGGCGTCAAGGTACATCGTCCTGAACTTGTAACATGAAAACACCTTGCCGTCCTTGCCTATCCTCGGCTGCCTGAAGATGACAGGCCCTTTTGAAGTGGCCTTGACAAGCAGCGATATGACAAGCAGGGGAACCGCCAGGATTATCAGCAGGACAAACCCGAAGACGAAATCCAGGGTTTTTTTAGTGAGATAATTAAGCGGCCTGGCCAGGTTGTTTTTTATTTCCATAACCAGGTTTTCTTCATCAAAGAAGTGCCGCAATTCGGTGCCCAGGACGGCCACTCCCGAAATATCCAGCAGGTAAAGTACGTTTTCGGCCTTTTGCTGTATTCTGTTTACCAGGTCTGCAAGCGCCTGTTTTTCCAGGGACGGGTCCGCTATCAGCACATCCTGCACGCCGCATTTCTCAATGTACTTCTCCACCCTGCCCACAAATCCGTGCACCTTCGCGCCGTCTATATGTTTTTTGCCCTCAGGTTTTTCGCCTACCAGCCCTGCTATATCGTACCCAAGGTTCTTCTCCCTGCGGAGGATGGAAAGCGCGGATTTGGCCGTGCTGCCAGTGCCAATTATCAGGAGTTTTCTTTTAAGCAGTCCCACCCGGTAGAGCAATCTCTTGCATAACGGCCTTGTCACCGGGAATGCTATGGCAATCAGCACAAACAGCACGAATATGAAAGCCCTGGAAATTTTTACCCCCGCTTTCCCAACAAACACAAGTGCAAAGACCATCATGGCTACAAAGAAGACGGATTTCCAGATGCATTTAAGCTCGTCCCATACGGTGAACCGCCTTGAATACCCCCCCTCCATTGCCAGGGTAGCCAGCCATATAGGCAATATCCATACATATCTGCCGATGCCAGACAAAAAATAGGGCGTATTGACGATCAGCGGCAGTACGCTTGTCCTTAAAAAAAAGGCAAGCGCGTACACCCCGGCCGTTACCGCAATATCTGAAATCAAAAGGAGCAAAACCCCAAGCAGGGCGCGGTTTCTGGGTGTCCAGCCATCTTTGAATGAATTGGATTTTGATGCTAATGACATACGCAAGGTGAATTGATTTTATCGGCGCTCCGGTTTTATGTCAACACAAACCGTTCTTAAATTTACAAGTAAATGCGGCCCGGGACAATCTGCATTCATATAGTTTACACCCTTTCCTGGCTACTTCCGTCGCTACAACTTAAATGGGTAATTTTCACTACTCAAAGTTGCGCAAGTCCTGTATACTGATTTTAGTTGGCCGTAGGGAAATTATTAAAAGAAAGGCGGGCAACCCATGGCCGGGCCCAGTCAAAAGACGCCTGATAAGAACAACGAAGAAAAGAAATTAAGAAAAATATTCGCTCTGGCCCTTGAACAGTATAACTGGAACGGCCTTTCCACAATGGAGCTGCGAATTTTTATCCGGCTGCTGAGCAAGCTGGAAAGGACACACGGCAGATAGCTGATTAGAAGCATCAGTCCATTCTCACCCATGATCAGAATAAGTTCAGCTAATTTTTTTGATTTTCGGGATCGCCCTGGGGATTGCAGCTTTCGATGGTAACTACCACTCCGGTTCGGTGCGGTAATTGGGGGCCTCTTTGGTTACAATAACATCGTGTACGTGGCTTTCCTTCAGGCCGGCCGCTGTGATCCTTATGAATCTGGACTTGGACCGGAGTTCCGCCAGGTTCTTTGAACCAACGTACCCCATGCCGGACCTGAGCCCGCCCATAAGCTGGTGCACGCTTTGCGCAAGCGTCCCTTTATAAGGCACTCTGCCTTCAACGCCTTCCGGCACAAGTTTTTTAGCCTCCACGCCAGCCTGCATGTACCTGTCTTTGGTGCCCTGCTCCATGGCGCCAATGGATCCCATCCCGCGATACTGCTTGTAGCTTCTGCCCTGATAAAGAATCACCTCGCCGGGAGCCTCATCGGTACCCGCGAAAAGACCGCCGATCATCACGGAATTTGCCCCGGCGGCAAGAGCCTTCACGATGTCACCGGAGTACTTTATGCCACCGTCGGCTATCAGCGGCACGCCCTTGTTCTTAATCGCCTGGCGGCAATTCATTATGGCCGTTATCTGTGGGACGCCAGCACCTGCAACTATTCTTGTGGTGCAGATGGATCCCGGCCCGATGCCGATCTTTACGGCGTCGGCCCCAGCGGCTATTAGATCCGCCGTGCCTTCCTTTGTGGCCACGTTGCCCGCCACCACATCAACGCCGAAATTCTTTTTTATTTTTTTAAGCATCCGTATCACGCCAGCGCTGTGGCCATGGGCCGTATCTATAACCAGCACGTCCACGCCTGCCTTTACAAGGAGCCCCGCCCTCTCAACATCCTCATCGGATGTGCCAAGTGCCGCGCCCACGCGCAGGCGGCCCACTTCATCTTTGCAGGCAAACGGATATTTCTTCCTCTTTTTGATGTCTTTTATGGTTATGAGGCCCTTCAACATGAAGTTTTCGTCAACGATAGGCAGTTTTTCGATTTTATATTTGTGCAGTATCTCCCGGGCCTCGTCAAGGTCCGTGCCTTCACGGGCGGTGATAAGGCCGCGCCTGGTCATAACCTCGCTTACCTTGCGGTCCAGCGCGGATTCAAACCGGAGGTCCCTGTTGGTCAGTATACCTATCAGCTTGCCTTTCCTGGTTACCGGAACTCCGGATATTCTGAACCTGGCCATAAGCGCAAGGGCGTCCGATATCGGCTCCTCCGGGGAAATAGTCACCGGATCCAGTATCATCCCGCTTTCGGACTTCTTCACCTTCTCTATCTCCGAGGCCTGGCGCTCCGGCGTCATCGCCCTGTGTACGATGCCAATGCCGCCTTCCCTGGCTATGGCTATCGCCATAGCGCTTTCGGTAACAGTGTCCATAGCCGATGTGGAAAGGGGAATGTTTACCTTTATGTTCCTGCTGAAAAGGGCGCTTATGTCCGCATCTTTGGGCAAAATATCCGACTTGCCAGGCTGAAGCAGGACGTCATCGAATGTAAGGCCTATCGGGATGGAATTGATGTCCATAAAATTTGGATATAATAACACTAAAATTTGGGGTAAGGCAATCACTTATTTCAGGCCGGACGATCCATAAAAGATGAGACCAGGGTTTTTATTGGCCGTTTGATTTGTTTTTGAAATAGTGGCCGATGTGGCAGAGGTTATTGTGTGAGGCGAACAATAAAAATCCCATTCCCCCTATCGAAGCGGAACACCGCCGCGCTAAAAAACAAAACTTCAGGAAATTTCTTCCAGATCTGAGGATGCCACAAAGGAACAGGCCAGTCCGCCGCACCCAGGCTTCTATCTACAGGAAACCCGATATAGCCAACCTAAAGAAATATTCCGGGCAAGCCGGAATTACGATAATGCAGCATACCTATTGCATTAGTAATGCTAGGAGTTAAAATCCTTACGCAGTTGCCGTCCCGCCGTCCACTATGCTGTACTCCTTCCACATGAACCAGTTACCGGAGTCCACCAGGAAATTATGCGTGTTGGAGAAGATGGTGTAGTGCTCGGTTTCCTCGGCCACCAGACGCTCGAAAATTTCCTTTTCCCTTGTGTCAGTGGCGTCCTTTGCGGCCTTTCTGTAAAAGTCCACGCTTTCCTGCTCCATCCTCATTGCAATAGCAAGGGCCTCTATGTCATCGGAGGTGGCGGTGACCCTCTGGAGCATAAGGCCCCTGTTCTCCTCGAATACGGTTTTAACGCGCTCGATCGGGCTTATTTTTCCATGCGGCACGTGCATCCTTTTCAAAAGGCACTCCATTATCTCAAGATGGCGCTTCTCATCTTCCACCATGGACTGGAACATCTTTTTGCCTATCGGGTTTTGCGTCTTTTGAGCGGCTGACGCATAGAAATCTATCGCGTCCGTCTCCGTTTTCATGGCTGTTTCGTAAATATTCATCGCCTCACCTCCGCAATATTATGGGACCGGCTCAAACTGGTCCTTCCCGGCCCCGCATATAGGGCACATCCAGTCCAGCGGCAGCTCTTCAAAGGGGGTGCCGGGAACTATGCCGCTGTCCGGGTCGCCGTTTTCCGGCTCGTACACGTAATCGCAGACTATGCATCTCCATTTTTGCATGAGTGGCTCTCCTGTTCATTAAATTTAGGATATACCCTGCCCTCTGTCAATCAAAACCTGTCTCAAAACCGCTTCCGGTTGCAGAGGCCTTCTATTAAACAACCTGGCACTTTTTCAAACATCTCCTTAAATGTTATATTTTCTGATGGAAGAAAACAGGAAAGCAATGCTTGAGGCTCTTCTCTTTGCCGCTGGAGAACCCATTACCGCCGCGGACCTGAAGAAAATCACCGGGCTGCCCGAAAGCGATATAAAGGATATCGTGGATGAGCTCAGGTCAGACTACCACGAACGAGGGGGTGGCATCCTGATATCCGAGGTAGCCGGTGGGTATCAGATGCACACCAACCCGGATAATTGCGAATGGGCTAAGAAATTCCGGGCGGAGCCACCCGCAAAATTTTCTCCGGCCGCCTTGGAGACCCTGGCCGTTATCGCTTACAAGCAGCCAATAACCAGGGCCGAAGTTGATACCCTGCGCGGGGTAAACTCTGACGGCGTGGTAAAGACCTTGCTTGAAAAGAGGCTCATCAAGATTGTGGGCAGAAAAGAGGCGCCGGGGAAACCGCTTCTGTACGGCACCACCCAGGAATTCCTCACCCACTTCGGGCTGAAAGACCTGACTGGGCTTCCTACCCTTAAGGAATTCGAAGCCGCGGAGTAGCATTGAAAGCACCATCCGGGCCGCCCGCAAGGGCATCATTTGCAGAAGAAAAGAAGTTCCTCTGGCTGCCGCTTCTTTTAAATGCGTACTGGATAACGGACAAAGGCGTCCACTCCCGTCTGAAGAAAGAAAAGAAGCGGGGCAGAAAGCTTGCATGCAAAAAAGGCTGCTCCAACTGTTGCCGCGCGCACACGGACATACCAGTGTATCCAATAGAGCTGGCGGGAATCTATTGGTACATGGCCGAAAAAATAGACGCACTGGCCAGGAGGCAGATACTGGAAAATTTAGCCACCCGGAAAGAAAAAGGGTCCGGAGGGCCGCCCTGCCCGTTCCTGGTTGACGGAGCCTGCGCCATCCATGTTATCAGGCCGATGGCGTGCAGGCATTTCAATGTGCTGGAAACTCCTTGCGCCCCAGGCGAGGACCCGTTTTTTGCCCGCCGTGAGGACGTGGCGCCGCCTTCCGGCGAATACACGCACAATGCGTTTGCGGCAACCCTGCCCTTCTACGGTATTGGGCCGGACACGGATGAGATACTGGCCGTTGGAAGACTGCGGAACACCCAGGCGGTAAACCTTATTGAGTACAACTGGACGAGGCTGGTTGAAATATTGAACCAGAACGGATCTACCAGCAAATAACTTTATCGGCCTTTTCCACCGACTCTAAAAGTTCCACTGCGGAAAAACCGGCAAAAATTTCCATCACCGTCACGTCATTACCTTTACGTTGCGCCTCGATGAGCCTGCTGGCTATTTCGTCAGGTTTAGATTTCAAAATATAAAGAATTTTCATATTTAATAAGGTATTATCTCGTCATATTCAAGTATTGCTTTAGCAAAATCGTTAAACTCTATGTTTCTAAAACCATTTATCTGCTTTAAACTATAAAGACCGGTCTTCATGGCCTTCAGCATCTCCAGATTCATGGCGTTCATATCGGTTTTCTCCGGCCCACCGCATGCCATGTAAACATCCACCCGGTCGTCCATAAGCGTAAGCCCCAGCGCCATGCGGAGGGCCTGCTCCGTTCTGTCTCTTACTATCACGGCTATCTTTTTCATCTCAAAACACCAGAACCTTTTCGCTCTCGCGGATCATATTGAGATTGTCATATTGGGTGCCGGTATGCACCTCCGGAGGCAGCTGCACATCTCTTTCCCGGCGGTTAAGGTCGCATACGGTTGCGGTGATTTTTCCCAGATACTCTTTCAGGGCCGGGTCCGTTGCGGCAAAGCAGCCGTCGTCCATGAAAAAGACGGTTACCTTGTCTCCCCTGTTCACGGCGGCGGCGATAACGGGCACAAAGTAATTGGAGTACTCCCGCTTTGTCACCAGTATCCCCAGGCGCATGAGATAATTATATATCTAATTGGATTCCGGCGGAGACTGATTCGTCAACAGCCCCAGTCTTATCAGTGCTGGGTTTGACGTATGAATTTTAAAAGGCCCGTTGCGGCGGCCCTGGGGCCTATCTGTTCAAAGCCTTCTATGCCAAGCCTTGTGCGTATCTGTCCCACCTTCACGCCGGTCCTGAACATATGGTTGAAGTAGGACTCGGCCTCTTTCTCGTGCATCTGCCTGCGCTGCGGAGCGCCAAAAGGATTGGCGAAATAGGTGTGCACCAGCCCTTTTTCGTCGGTTGTTCCTTTGGCAAGCCGTGCCGCACTTCTAAAAACATTGAGCGCACCTTCGCAGGAATTGAGCACCTCAACAGCGGCATGGTCGCCGTCTATCTGCTCATAGTTGTTGGCGTAAAGGAAAAAGTGTACCGGGTAGCCCTTCACAACGTGGTTATATCTGGTAACCGGGATGATAAGCCTTGCGTTGGTCTTGTCCGGGTTCATGAAGATGGATCTGTCTATTTCCTCGTAGGCGTAACCAGCCTCCAGGTCGTCTATCCTCACAAAAGCCCCTATCTCCGTGCCGTAACCGGATATCCTTCCCTTGCCGTCAATCCCAAGGGAGCCCATATCGTCAAAGATTATCTTCATATCGCATATCTCTTCGGAGGTGAGTGTGCGGAAGGCCTCTATGGTCTCAGATTTCCCCGCTCCGCTGTCGCCCACAATTACAATATTGGCCTCGTTGCCATCCTTAAGCTTTATGTGCACCATTGCGCCATGGATAGGCAGCCGCCCCCTCTTCAGCATGGCAATATTGTGAAGGGTTAGGGCCATCTTCTTGAAATACCCGAAGTAGTCCACCTCCTCGCAATAGCCAACCAGACCGGTGAGGATATCGTTTTCCCTGTCCTCGTAGAATACAGTGTGGGATTTGAGGCCATCGCCCTGAACGCCAAACGCCATTATCAGGTCCGGCTTCTTTTCGTGGATGTCCTTGTAGCTTGCAATCTCAAACAGGTTTGAAAGCGAGAGCGCATGAGATATGAAATCCTGATGAAAGTAGATAAACGCGGTCAGTTCGCCAACCTTGGCCGGGAAGCAGAACCACTCAGCCGGATCCAGCCGGAGCATGTCATTGGATATGTCACCAATCTCCTCGAACGCACCCTTGCGCTTGTTTGAGCGCGGGTACAGGATAACGGGCGGATTTACCAGCGACAACCTGATAAACGGTATCTTTGCAAGTCCGGCATATCTTTCGGGGCAAACCCAGTCTACATGCTCTATAAGCATTCCCATATTCGCACCGGACGGAAGCTGCCTGTAAACCCTGGGGGTATCCCCTGTTATATTCTCCGCAACGCGCCTGTACACATATAGCACAAGGTTCTTGAAGTCCTCATTGGATTTTATGAATTGGACACCATGGAGCTCGCTGTTTGTGGCCTCATGCCGCTTCGGAGCTTCCAGGTACAGGAAGCGCTCGAACCGCCTCCAGAAGTTATAAAGCTCCTCAACAAGCTCATGCAGTTCCCCGCGGCGGGAGAGTACCGGTTCATAATCGCGGTTCATCGCAATTATCTCTTCTGCGGAATAGCTGGAAAGGAGCCTGAAAAGGTTAACAAGGTAGCTGGAGAGATCATTTCTCTTCATCTGAGGCAGGGCGTCCATCAAAAAGGCAAAAAGCGCGCTTCCCTTTGCCGCCATTTTTTCAACGAAACGGTCCGCAAGCTCAAGAAACAGCGGACTTTTTAAAAGTTTCTCCGGCGTGTCGCAGTATACACGCGCATAATCCATGATGACCTTTTTCCCGGCAATTACATATGGCTTCTTGTTTGCAATCATGCGGTTTATTATAAGGTTTTTCGATGCAAAAATTAAAGATTTAAGTTTAAAAACGGATTTACTCCGGCTTTTGTGATCTGGATAACAAAATATTTCCTTAACTCTTGCTAGTGTTCAGGTTATGAATAGCCATATCCGGCATTCAACTATTCAAAAATTACGGGGTATCCTCATGCCAAAAGAATCAAGGAAGAACAGGCTTATGCCGGGCCATGCGGGAGAACTTGAAACCGGGTTCATAAAAACCCTTGCGGAAGCAAACGAAAGCGTCAGGCTGCTTGATGATGCCATCGGGAAATTCAACTCGTCACTGCATGATATCGAATCAAGATACAACCCGGAAATAATTGAAGAACTTCTTCAGCAGACTTCCGCGGCCATAAATAATGCTTGCGAAGCTTGCAGCGCCGTGGATAAGGACTTCAGGGACGATCCGGACGTGCTCCGCAATTTAAGAGATGATTTCCGGATGAGGACAAATGCGATTATATCGAAAAGCCATTATATGAACCATTCACGCATCTGGCCTAAGGGCTATCCAGGTGATTACAAGATAATAGAGGCAATGTACAGGAACATTCCTGTTTCGGCAGGATTGGGCCGGCTGCTTGATATACTTACTTTAAACACAACACTTGCCATAGCCGTCCGCCACAGGCTTTCGGCCATGGCCGGGTTTCTGCGGGAAGAGCTATTAAACAGGACTTCACCGCGAGTTCTGAATATAGCCTGCGGGTCCTGCCGCGAGCTGTTTTCACTTGCGCCGGAGATCATCGGGTCCAACGCCACTTTTACATGTGTTGATCACGACGAAGACGCGCTAAATTTCGCCGCCAGCCGTCTTCTGGATGCCAGCCTTGCCGGGCATATAGAGATGAAGAAATATAACGCGCTCCGAATAGTCAACCATGAGCGGAATCTGCAGGAGTTCGGGCCGCAGGACATTATCTACAGCATAGGATTTTTCGATTATCTGGCTGACGGCCTGCTTATCAGGATATTCGCCTCTTTATACAAACTGCTGAATCCAGGCGGCACTTTCATCGCCGCATTCAAGGACAGCCGCAGGTATAAAACCCCGGAATACCACTGGATGGTGGACTGGGCCGGCTTTTATCAGAGGACCGAAGAAGACAGCGCAACCATAATTGAAAGGGCGGGCATTCCGCTGGAAAAGTGCTCTCGCACCAGGGACGCCTCCGGCGTAATTATCTTTTACCGGGTAAAAAAGGATTAGAGGGCGCACAGACAGGCAAGATGAATGATTAAAGAATTTCGGGTACACTATTACTCAGAGTATAAATGGAAAACGGGCGCAGCCGGTATATCGAGCAGCGGATATCAGACCTGTCCCATTACTGGGTCGGGATCACGCTCTTTTTGGGCAGTTTTATTTTCCTTCTCCTGTCAGGGCTGGATTATTTCATTGCCAATAGGCATTTCCAGGAGTTCCTGGCGCTCAGGATTTGCATAGCCCTGTTCCTGCTGTTCTGGTTTTACCTGTTAAAGAAATTCGATCCGGTCAGGCGCAGTCCTTATTTAAAATACCCGTTTATTTTGACCGGCACCTTTCTGTCCGCACTCGTAATAGAGGTCATGATCATGAAACTGGGGGGCTACCGCTCCGGCTATTACGCGGGCTTGAATCTCATTGTTTTTGTTGTGCTGGGGTTCGTCCCTTTGGATATGGCCGGCTCCGCGCTTTGCGTTTCGGTAATTTATCTCACCTATCTGATCCCCATTCTGATGTTTAACAGGATCACTGATATGCCCAAGTTCATTTCAAATAACGCCTTTCTGCTTTGCACGATAATCACAGCGCTGGTCTGGAGGGCCTTGAACCAGAGGAATCTCAGAAAAACACTCGGCCTTCAATATGATCTTGACAGGGGAAGGGAAGAGCTTGCGGAATATTCATCAGGACTGGCAAAAATGGTCGAGAAGCGTACCAATGAGCTGAATAAATCGGAACTCATGTTCAGGTCGCTTTTCGAGAGCGCAACAGATGCCATAATGCTTCTTGACGGCAACGGCAATATCCTGAATGCCAACAAGCGCGCCTGTGAGTTGCACGGAATGGAGCTGGATTCACTCATCTACAGGAACATCGGCACCCTGGAAACCGGTGAGGAGAAAGCGCTGCTGAAAGACAGGCTGGAGCGCATCCTGGCTGGGGAAT
>JAJYLE010000061.1 GCA_021788025.1 Nitrospirota bacterium | reverse complement strand
ACGTACGTGGAGCTTTCGGTCTCGCACGGTTTTATGGACGAGTACATGTCCTCGCTCTTTCTGCCGCACACGGACATGGGCCTCTTCCCCACGGTGCAAAAACTGCTTAAAAAATAAGTCATTTTGACTTGATTTTAAATGTTGTTTTCGGATAGTTTAAGTTTACCTTGCCTTACGCCAGAATGGATAAGCTCATCACGGCCATACTCGATGGCGACAGCGCCATGGCCGTTTCCAAGGCTAGGCAGCTCAATGCGTCCGGGCTTTCACCCGAAAAAATAATAATCGAAGGCGTGGAGGCGGCAATGTCCGCCCTGGACACCAAATGCACTCTTGAGGACTTCAACCTCCTTGAGATAATGCTGGCCGGCCGCGCCGTAATGGAAGTGACAAAGTTGTTCTGGCCTTCCGGCGCCGTGAAGGACAGCGCAAAGGGCACAGTGGTTATCGCGGCGCTTGAAGGCGACGTTCACGACCTGGGCAAGAACATACTTAAGATGGTGCTTACCGGCAAGGGATATAATGTTGTGGACTGCGGCAAGAACTGTCCACTGCAAAAACTTGCCGATGCGGCTGCCGCCGAACGGCCCTTGGCCGTGGGGCTTAGCGGCCTGATTACCACAGTGATACCAGTGGTCAGGCAGGTAAAGGGAGCGCTGGCCGCAAGGGGGCTGGACAATGTGAAGGTCTTTGCCGGAGGGGCGGCGCTGAAACAGTCCACGCCCGGCATGCTGAATGTGGACTTTGTTGCGGAATCGGCCTTCGATGTCCTGCGCTTTCTTTCCGGTTTAGGGAAAGGCATAAGATGAACAGCCTGGAGTTGGTTGCCGCAACAGTCAAACTACAAAAGACAGAGCGCGTGCCGGTAATCCCGCAGGTGTTTGGCCATGCGGCCGTGCTTTCCGGCGTTTCCGTTGAAGACTATACCTGCAACGGCGAAATGCTTGCGCAATGCCAGCTAAATGCGCTTAAACACTACGGGCATGACGCAGTCTTCTCCGTAATGGATGCCAATGTGGAGGCCGAGGCTGCGGGGTGCGTCCTGGAATTCCATAAGGAAAGATATTCAGAAATAACAAAGTATGCGCTTTCGCCCGGCGGCCAATTGAGTCCTCTGGTTGTGCCGCACCCTGAAAAGGCGGGGCGCATGCCGGAGATGCTGAAGGCATTATCCATCCTGAGAAAAGAGCTTGGAATGAATACGATGATCTTCGGCTGCGTGCTTGGCCCTTTTTCCGTGGCCACACAATTGATTGGCCTGGAAGCTGCGCTTTACATGGCCGTGGACGATCCTGCACGGCTTGAAGCCCTGATAGATTTTGCCGCGGATATTATTATCCGCTTCGGGCTGGCGCAGCTGAAGGCGGGGGCGCATGCCATGCTGGTATTTGATCCGGCGTCCTCTCCGGCCGTAATCCCGCCCAATTTTTTCCGGGAATTTATTTTTCCCCGTCTGAAAAAAACTTGCAATTCATTTGACCAGGCGGGCTCCATGGCCAACTGGCTGCATATCGCCGGCCCGGCCGCCCCGATCCTCCCTTTTTACCCCGCAGCCGGGGTGCATATCGCAAATTTCGATTATTACATAAGCGCCGCCCAGGCGATTAAAGGGCTTCCGGCCACTTGTGTGGATGGCAATATAAAACCGCTTGCATTTGTTGAAGGCCGCCCGGACGCCATCCGCAAAGAGTCCATGGACCTTATGGCTGCTTTCCTCGGGCGCAGAGGTTTTATTCTTTCGTCGGGGTGCGAAGTGCCGCTTGAATCCAGGCCTGAAAATATAATGGCGATGGTCGGCGCGGCGCGCGAATTCAGCAATGCCTGAGCTTACAGTAATTACCGGAGGCACAGAGAGGAAGATTACCTTTCCCGGCGGGCTGCCGCTGCGCAAAATCCTTGAAGGCGCGGGCCTCCTGGTGCGTTCGGGATGCACAGGCAACGGGGCCTGCGGCCTTTGCCTGGTAAAGGTAGAAAAGGGCAATGACGGCAATCTCACAAAAAACGAGCGCCTGCTGCTTTCCGCCAGCCAGATAAATGAACACATCCGCATGGCCTGCCAGATGGCGCCCCAAGGGGACCTCAGCATCAGAATAATCGATGAAGGCGCAAAATCGGCCTGGAGGGAGCTGCCGCAGGAAAGCGGCCGCCCAATTACGGCCAAATCCGGGCAGGGTACGGGCACGGCAAGCCCCGGCAAAACATTCGGCCTTGCCGTGGACCTTGGGACAACGCACATCAGTTTTTCGGTATGGGACATGGCGCAAGGCAAGCGGGTGTTTGGCCGCGCCGGCCTGAACCCGCAGTCCCGTTTCGGCTCGGATATTATCACACGGCTTACCGCCGCAAGCGAATCGCCGGAGAAAGCCCGCATAATGGGCCGCCTTCCGCTTGAGGCGATAAATGGAGCATTGGCGGACGGATGCGCTGAAAACAGAATGCATCCGGCGGATATCCGGCATGTCAGATTCGTGGGGAACACCCCCATGCTTGCTTTGCTGACGTGCTCGTCCCCGGCGGCATTGTTAAGGCCGGACCAATGGACGCGCCCTTTTGATTGCGCAGCGGCCGATGCCCCCGTTTTTGCCGCCGCCCTGGGTATACATCAGCAGGCGTCCGTTAAGGCCGTTTTGCCTTTTGCCGGGTTTGTGGGCTCGGACCTGCTGGCGGGGGTCCTGGCCACGGGGCTTATGTCTGCGCCGGGCTCGCTTCTTATGGATTTTGGCACCAATTCAGAGATAGCGCTATGGGACGGCACAACACTTTGGGTTACCTCCGCTGCTGGCGGGCCGGCCTTCGAGGGCTACGGCATACGCTGCGGCATGCCGGCAGGCCCCGGCGCCATCTTCCGGGCAAGCCGCAGGCTGGATGGCGGAGGGGTGGATTTCCATGTGACCGGCGGCGTTAGGGCCAGGGGGATTTGCGGCTCCGGCCTGGTGGACCTGATAGCGTCCCTTTGCGTAACCGGCGAACTGGCGGCCAATGGGAAATTCACCGGCGGCATTACAAGTTATCCGGTGCAGGAGAAGGACCCGGCCATTTGCCTTTATAAGCCGGATGTGGACATGTTCCAAAGGGCCAAGGCGGCAACAGGCGCGGGCGTAAGGATACTGCTGGAGATGGCTGGAATAAATGCCGGACGGCTGAACCGGGTTTGCATATGCGGCGACTTCGGCCGGAATTTGAACGTGGCAAACGCACAGCGTATCGGCCTTTTGCCGGACGTTATGCCTGGCAAAGTTGAAATATGCGGCAACACGGCGCTTGCCGGGTGCGAGGACGTTTTATTGTCCCTCCGGAAGGCGCAAGAACTGGAACAGATACGCAAACGGGCCAGCATAGTAAACCTTTCCAGGGCGCCGCGATTTGAGGACTTTTTTCTTGACGGCCTTTACCTCAGGCCCATACCGGATGGCAATCCATGAAAAAACTGAAACCCGGAGACAATCTTTCGCCCAGGCCGGAACTGTTTGAGGCGTTCATCAAGCTGGCGCAGTATATAGTGCGCCTGAAGTCAAAACAGGACATGCTGGAGCACGTGGGGAAATTCATAGCCGTTCATTTCCCTGCGGACTGGGTTGCATTCGTCAAGCCGGACGATAAAGGAAATGTAATTATCACCCATTGCATTCCTCAAAGTTCCAGCCTAACGGAAGCCATCCTCTCCGGCGATATCCGGAACATAATAGCAAATGTGCTGGAAAGCGGATTTCTGGCTTCGGACATCATCCATGCCCCAGGCCCGTACATGGCAGCATTCCTTCCGGTTTACGAGGAAAACAACCCGGAGAAGGTAATGCTTATAGGACATAAGGGGGAAAGCCCTGTATCCAAGGAATTGCTGGACATATATCTTGCAATTGCCGGGTTGGTGGGCGCTACATCAGAGCGCCTGAAAAGCGAAAGCGAACTGAACAGGCACCGGGCCCATCTGGAGGAAATCGTGGAAGAGAGGACCGCCGAGCTGTCCAGGGCCAAGGCGGAACTGGAGCGCTCCAACAAAGACCTGGAGCAGTTTGCGTATGCCGCCTCCCACGATTTGAGGGAGCCCTTGCGCATTATAGCCGGTTTTGTCCAGCTCCTTTCAAGACGTTATAAAGGCAAGCTGGATGCCGATGCTGACGAGTACATCGGGTTTATTGTGGACGGAGCAAACAGGATGAGCAACCTGATAAACGACCTGCTGGCCTATTCCAGAGTGGCTGCGGCAGCGCCTGTTAAAAAGATATCGGGCAATGCTGCGCTTGAAAATGCGCTTGCAAACCTTCGCGCCGCCATAGAGGAAAACAGCGCCAGTGTTACCCACAGCCTGCTGCCGGAGGTCTATTTCAACGAAAACAGGCTTGCTCAGATATTCCAGAACCTTATCGGCAACGCTATAAAATTCCATGGGGACGAGCCGCCACGCATACATGTCTGCGCGGAGGCGGCCGGCGGACATTGGTGTTTTGCGGTAAGCGACAACGGGATAGGCATAGCCAGGGAGCAGGCTGACAGGATTTTCGAGATATTCCAGCGCCTGCACGGAATGGACAAATACCCGGGCACGGGCATCGGCCTTGCACTATGCAAGAGGATTATTGAAAGCAGGGGCGGCAGGATATGGGTGGAACCCGGGCCGGGGCGTGGCTCGGTATTTTACTTTACCGTCCCTAAGGGAGCCCCGGAATAGGCATGGACAGGCATTTAAGAGCGCTGCTTATAGAAGACAACCCTTCCGATGCGCGCCTTATAAAAGAGATATTCTCTTTTGCAAGCAACGGCGAGGCCACCCTGGAGATTGCCCAAAGCCTTACCGGCGGGCTGGAGCTCCTTGAGAACCCGCCTGATATCGTGCTGCTGGACCTTTCGTTGCCGGAAAGCCGCGGCATGGACACTTTTTTCAGGGTACGCGAAAAGGTCCCGAATGTGCCGATAGTCCTTCTGACCGGGCTGGATGACGAGGAAACGGCCATTCAGGCCATAAAAAGCGGGGCCCAGGACTATATCGTAAAAGGCAAAGCGGACGAAAGCCTCTGGCGCTCTATAAATTACGCAATGGAGCGCAAAAGACTGCTAAACGAGAGGGAAGGACTTATCGGGGAACTGGACCTCACCTTGAGGGAATTAAAGGTACTGGCCGATCATCTTCAGAAGAGGAACCGCGAACTGGAAGAATTTGCAGCCGTAGCCGCCCACGATCTCAAATCCCCCCTTCAGATAATTGTCAATTACCTGAGGCTCCTTCAGTCACGCTACGGGGAACTGCTTGATGCCAGGGGGCTGGAGTATATCGATATCGCTTCCACTTCGTCCAAAAGGATGGCGGAGCTTATAGACAACCTGCTCAGATACTCCCGCCTGGATATGGAGCTTCCAGTGGCGCAGATAGAAAGCGGGCAGGCATTATCGATTGCGCTTAAGAACCTTGAGGTGAGGATAGCGGAGTCCGGGGCTGTTGTCACCAGCGATGCCCTGCCGGAGGTGGTCTGCAACGACACCAGGCTCTCTCAGCTCTTCCAGAACCTGATAGACAACGCGATAAAATTCCGCGGCAGCGCCCCCCCCCGCGTGCATGTGTCATGCGCGAAAAGCAACGGGGAGTTTTGTTTCACTGTGCGCGACAACGGTATAGGCATAGCACCCGGCGCGGCGGAGCGCATCTTTAACGCGTTCCAGCGGCTGCATGACAAAGGCGACTATCCTGGCACGGGGCTGGGGCTGGCCATATGCAGGAAGATAGTGCAGAAATGGGGAGGGCGCATCTGGGTGGAGCCAGGGCCGGAAAGCGGCTCGGTTTTTTGTTTTACAATTCCGATGGAGGATAAGTGATGGGTAGAGCTTATGACATCCTGATGATAGAGGACAATCCTGCGGACGTAAAGCTTGCGCGGGAAGCCCTGAAAGACGCAATGCTGAATGTCAGCATGCACTCAGTGCCGGACGGCGATAAGGCGATGGCTTTTCTGAGGCGGGAAGGGGAATATAAGGACGCTCCTCAGCCGGAACTGATCCTGCTGGACCTGAATCTTCCGGGCAAGGACGGCCGGCAGGTCCTGAAAGAGATTAAGGAGGACAGCCGGCTTAAACACATGCCCGTTGTTGTGCTTACCACATCCCAGGCGGAGGAAGACATCTGTAATGCTTACAAGCTTCAGGCGGGCTGTTATATCGCCAAGCCGGTGGATTTCGACGAATTCACAAACGTGATAAGGGCCATAGAGAATTTCTGGTTCAATATTATAAAGCTGCCTCCGCGGGAGTGCGGGCAGTAGGATGTATCAAATAAGCGTGGCGGCTGGCATCGCCGCCATTAGCGTTTGTGTGCTGTCGGCCCAGGCTCTTGTGCTGTCCGGCGCGCGTCCGCAGGCTTCAGGCGGCAGGATGGGCTGCATTGATGGATTGCGCGGGTTCCTGGCATTTGGCGTGTTTTTGCACCATTATGTGATTACGTATTCTTACCGCCTGACCGGGCTTTGGACTGACCCCCGGTCGTCTTTTTACAAGCTTGCCGGAGGGGCGGGGATAGCCTTCTTTTTCATGATTACCGGGTTTCTTTTCTGGCACAAGATACTCTCGGCCGGCGGAAAGGTGGATTGGACTAAGCTCTATGTGTCCCGCGTGTTCAGGATTGTGCCGCTTTATTGGTTTGTAGTGGCCCTGGTGGTTTTTCTGGTCTTCAGCGTTGGCGGCTTGGAACTGAACGTTTCTGCCATGCGCCTGGCCAGCCAGATGATGGCCTGGTTGTCATTTGCCAGGTTATTGCCGCCTGACATAAACGGCTTCAGAGGTACAAATATAATAGTGGCCGGGTCCTTGTGGACCCTGAAATACGAATGGGTTTTTTATCTGTGCCTCCCGCTTATGGCAGTGTTGATAACGGAATCAAGGCGGCTGCCCGTTCTCATGTGGCTGGCGGCCGGATGCGTTATTGCAGTCCGGGCGTACAATTTCAAAATTCCCTATCTGGAACTTGATACCAATATGTTCATTTATTTTGTGACTGGCGCTTTTTCTGCCTTTCTATATAGATATGAAGCTTTGAGGAACATGGCCCAAAAAAGCGTTTTGTCCTGGGTGGCTGTTATTTCACTTGGCCTGCTTTTCACGTTTTTCAACTCAATTTATGGTGTGGCGCCGCTTCTTTTAATGGCGGCTTTTTTTATCATTGTGGCCCTTGGGAATTCCATATTCGGAGTGCTGAGGCTCCCCGCCGTTGTGCTTATGGGGGAGATAAGCTACAGCATGTACCTTTTGCATGGCGTGTTGCTTTATATCTGTTTCAGCGTGCTTCTGCCAGATTTCATGAGGGCTGCAAGTCCAGCCCTTGTTTCTGCAACAATGGCCCTGATGGGGGCCCTGCTGGTAGGTATTTCGTGGGTTTCCTATTGCCTGATAGAGAAACCCGGGATGCGTTTAGGCAAGCACGTTTCCGGCTGGCTTGGCCGGAAGCCGGCAGCCGCGGAGCCAGCCGGCGCTGCGTAATTGGGAACGCGAGCGCCTTTTTTGCCGGCAATGCCGGCTCAACGATTATTGCTAAAGGGTAAGGATTTTTGTAAAGTATATGGGCCTTGTAGGCATAAAGAGCTTATGAACATCAGGGAACCAAAGGGGCCATTTTTGAAGCCGGTTATTCGCGCCGCTGCCTGCATGGCGCTGTTTTCAATTGCAATCTTCCTGCAACCGCGCGCCGCATGGGCGCAAGGGGGATTAGGCGGGCAGTCTGGCCCAAGGCCCCCGATTCCGTCCCCAGTTCGGCCGTCAACTCCGCCTGCACAACCGCAGTCTACTCCGCGGCCTGCCTCCTTGCTTAAGCAGCAGACCGGAGGCGCCCCGCAAGCCAGTAAAACGGACCACGTGGTTCTTAACTTCCAGGATGCAGACCTCCTGGACGTGATACATACGATATTCGGGGACATACTTAAGGTGAATTACACGGTGGACCCTTCGGTAAAGGGAAGGGTCACCATCAGAATTGTGAGCCCGATCTCCGAGGAAAGCGTGCTGCCCACGATGAAGATGCTGCTGAAGCAGAACGGCGCGGGCTTTACCGTTGAAAACGGAATTTACAAGATCATGCCCCTAAACGCCATCCCCGAAACATCGCGGCAGGTTTACGTCTATCCGCTCCAGAACAGCAAGGCGGACCATGTGGCGCAGATACTGCAATCGATATTCACCGGCGCGGCGATGCCATCTGGCCGGGCCGCGCCCGGCGGAGCGCCCGGCGCAGTAGTTACCCAGCCCATGGCGCAGGCAGGCGGCACAAGGGCGCTGGTTTCTCCGTCCACACGGGTGATTGCCGACAAGATCACGAATTCGCTTGTTATACTGGCCACGCCCGAGGATTATAAATTCATAAAAAAGACGATAACCCAGCTGGACACTATCCCGCGCCAGGTAATGATTGACGTGCTTGTTGCGGAAGTCAGCCTGACAGATGATTTGCAGTTCGGGCTGGAATGGGTGCTTTCACATGCATTGCACATAGCCGCCGGCAGTTTGACCGGAATTGCCGGGCAGGGCCTTATAAGCATTACAAACGGAACATCTATATCGGCGCCGGCTATAGTGCAGCCTCCTCAAGGTACGCCATCCGGGGAATTCACCTATACGGCTGTGGATTCAGCCGGAAACGTAAAGGCACTCCTGCAGATGCTTGCATCGAAAGGCAAAGTGAACGTGCTTGCGTCTCCTCACATAATTGCCGCTGACAACCGTGAAGCCTCTATACAGATCGGCCAGGAAATACCTATCGCAACCTCCCAGGCCACCCAGGTTGGCGCGGGCGCGGGCGTGGGCACCAGCATACTTTCCACAATACAATATAAGGACACCGGAGTGATCCTCAAGGTGACACCGCAGATAAACGAGAGCGGGCTGGTGGCGCTCAAAGTGACCGCGGAGGATTCAGAAGCCGTACAGACTGCTATTCTTGGCACTGAACAGTTCGTAATTGATAAAAAGCAAGTAACAACCGATCTGGTTGCCCAGGATGGCCAGACCATAGTGCTGGGCGGGCTTATAAGCCAGCAGACGCAAAAAACAAAAAGCGGCATCCCATTATTAAGCGATATTCCGGTGCTTGGCTATCTCTTTGGCACAACCGATCATTCCACATCCAAGGACGAGATTATCGTGCTTCTGACCCCTCATGTTATAAGAAACCAGGAAGAAGCCGGTGCAGTTACGGACCAGTACTTAAACAGGCTGAAAGGTATGGACAATAGTTTTAAAGCGGCCCTTCCCGGCATCTCCGGCGATACAAAGCCGGACTCTTCTAAAAATAAAAATTAGTTCTAGCGGAAGGGCGGACGGCCTGCTGGCATGGGCATGTAGGCTGGCCGGACAGGCGCCTGATTGATGCCCGTCATGTCTTTTAGCGGAGTGGAAAGATATACCTCCATTGTTTCTTTTCCCCTGGCCAGTTCCACCTTGTCTGGCCCTATGCCTGTAATGACAAACCCGTCTATCGAGTCCCCTTCCCTGTAAGTGCCTGTCTTGGCTGCCCCGGATGGCGATTGCGGGACGTGCTGTGGCGGATAAAAATTGGTACGGTAAGGGTAACCCGTCCGCTGGGGCTGAAAGGGCGCCTGGCCGGTCTTTTGCACTTCGATGTACGCAACTTTGAAATAGTCCGTTATCAGCGTGCCGTGCAGCACAAGCACCGGTTTTGGCGGGGGCTGATAGATTGCGGCGGCCGGTTTGTCAACCGGTATCGTTCTGCCCGGATTGAAAAGGTTCTGCCCGGCTATTATTGCATATGAACTCAGCGGGTCCGCATCGCCTGTGTTACCGGCGGCCTTTGCGATGCCTATTCCATTTAAGATGCTTTTTGCGGTATTCCCGTTTTTCAAACCGGCGCGGGCATGTTCTGTTATTGCGGCCTGCCTGCGGGCGGGCGCATCCAGCCGGAACTCATGGGTAAGTGAAAAGAATACGGCGGTAACAAGGAGCAGGTTCAGGATATTTACCTGTTTAAAGAGGCTTTTCATCTTACAGTCACCGTCCTCCGGCAATGCCTGCCAGGGGGCCGGCGCCCATGGGGGCAGCTTCCATCGGGATTGTGTCCATGCCGGTACCTGCATCATTGCCGGGCACGCCTGTGAGCGCGGCCACAGTGAGGCTGGCGGTAAGCGCCTTCGGATTTTTTGTGTCTGCACACCGTACGTACAGCTCCTTAACCACTATGGATGGTTTGTTGGCCTTCAATTGGTAAAGGATATTTGTGAGCGCATTGGTGTCTGGCAGGTTCACTTCAAACCCGGCGGTGACAACGGCGAACTTGCCAGTAATTGAGGCCCTGCCTATTTTTTCGCTCGATATCGCGCCGCCTCCAGCCGTGATTATTTTTTTAACGGCCTCCTGCAAGGATGCGCTTGTGATCGACAGGCTCTGCCCTTGAAAGAGGTCCTCCTGCAGGTTGTCCCTGGTCTCACGCATCTGCGCAAGCCTCTTGTTAAGCGCCGGAGTGGACGAGACCAGCATCCGGTATTTTGAAAGCGATGTTGCCGTGGCAGACGCGCTGTCCTTCAAATCCGAGAGCTTGCGCGCGCTCTTCACATAAACATCCTGGTAAAACACAAGCGCTCCAAGCAGCAACGCGGCCGGGACCAGGATTTTCAGGAGAGGGTTGTTTCTCATTTTTTTGCTTTCTCCTTCCCCGCTGCCGGTTTGCCAGGTTTTGCAGGGCTGGTGAAGGCGGCCTCATCCAGTTGCGCCTTGATTACAAAGTGGTCCATCCTGGTTTTTGCGTCTCTGAGCGTGGGGGTGGCAAACTGGGCCTTTTTGAAGAACCCGGACCTCTCCAGTCTGGGGATAAGCCCCGTGGCCGATGCCGCGTATCCCTCTATCTGAATGGAAGCCCCGCTGAACTTTAGCCCGGTGAGCCAGGCAGATTTCGGGATGATTGCGGTCAGCTCTTTTACGGTGCGGATTGCAAGTGGCCTTTGCTGGTTGAACCCTTGTATGGCCGCTATATCGCCGTTTACCACGCCGATTTCCTTCTCTTCCCGCTGCGCGCTCCATGCCTTGTTTTTTTCAAGCGATACCTGACTATTGAGCGAGGCTATCTTTCGCTTCTCAATGCCTATCGGGGTGGTTATCTTATATGCCCATATTCCGATGAGCGCGCAGATGATTACCGCGGTGCCCGCAACCGGAAACCTGTAGACCTGCCTCTTGCCATTTTTCAGCAGGTTTGGCGCGTCAGGATTTAGCCGCAAGGCATCCAATGCCCCCCATCTGGCCATGGATGCCGGCTGGCTGCCGCCCGCATAAACAAGCCTGGATACGCCAATGCCGTTTGCCTTCAACTGCTCTATATACAGGGCAACTTTTTCCAGCTTGACCGCGCTTATATCCAGCGTTATTTTCTGGATGTCTTCGCTGGCGATGCTCCAGTCGTAGAACATCCTGCCAGCCCCGATGGGTACAAGCCGGTCCAGGTCGTACGATATCGCTTTGGGGATGTCCTCCCTGATGGCGGCCGGGAATGCGGCCTTTCTCTGCATTACCCATTCCTCCGGTATTACCAGCGAAGCGTTCCACTGCCCGCCGGGGAGCATGGTTTTGGCTGCCGTGGCCAGTTCCGCCGGGCCTGGATACATTCCTGCCCCGGTTTCAAACTTTTTTGCTTTTATTATCTTCCGGTATAAAGGGGAACCGCTTGCCAGGGCAACTTCCACGGCCCCTTTTTCGATGGATATCGCGATAATTTTTTGAGGGCGCAGTTTCAGATCGGCGGCGCTTAAGGCCAGGAAAGAAAACGCCTTTCCCACGCCTATTGCGGCCCTCCGCTTGAAATCCATAAGCTGCACGGCCAATCCGTTTGTCCCCATTTATTCCCTGTACGCTGGACTTTTATAATACAGATATTTGTAAGAATTATTTGTAAAATCCATCATAACGGTGGCCCTTATAGGATAACCTTCTTCCTGTTTGTTTATAAAACCAGTTGATTCTATTGTAAATACATTTGTGCCCGCCGGGGTAATGTAAGGGCTTACCGTCCCATATACCGGGCCAAGAAGGGCTTGTAATTCCTGGGGGCTGGATATGTTTTTTGATTCCCTGTAAGTGATAATCTGGTCTGCAAGCTCCGGCCCCATGCCGGGCAATGAGAGCAGGACCTCCTTTGGGGCATAGTTTACGTTTACTGCCGTGCTCTTTGAGTTTACCGTCAGGAAATCTATCAGGCCTTTTCTTTTTCCCGTCCCGTATAGAAGCTGCGGGGTTATACCCCTTACAAGCAGCAATTCCTCAAGTTCCTCGAAATTCGCGCCCTTTGGTTTGTAGGGGTTCGGGAGCGTCTCGTAATAGTCGGCGCCGGCCCCGTTTGGCCTGGACAGGCCGCTCGGGTCTTTCCAGTCCATTATGGAGTCCACCACGATGTCCGCGTCTTCATCTTGCATTCCAAGCTGCTTCATCAGGTTTTTAAGCAGGACGTCCGGCACCATATTGATGTCCAGCTTGCCGGTCTCTCCCACAATCTTCACGCTGTAATGGCCGCTTCCAAGTTGGCGGGTGTAAGGGGTGCCGTCTTCTTTCCATGCCTCGCCGGCAAGTTCAAGCCCGCCTCCGGTTTTATTTGCATAATTGATCTCCATTATGCCCCTTTGTATGCCTGCTTCAGCCAGGAATTTTTCCTGGGTCTGGTCCTTGAATGCCAGAGTGGACATCGTCTGGCTGCGGGCCGCCATCGAAACCGACAGGACGATAACCAGCAATACGGCCATCACCCATATTACAAGCATAAGGACTATGCCGCTTTCAGAACCGGTCCGCTTTCTCATGCCCGTTTCCTCATGCCATTGTCATATGACAGCCTGGGTTTTGTTCAGCGAGTCCTGCACATTCACGGGTATCGTCATGTGGATTTCTTTTTTGCCGTAAGTGAAATTTATCCGGACATAGGGGACCTCTTTTCCGATGCGGTCCGCGTCGATATGGTCCACCCATTCCCCTTTCTCTCCCTTTAAATCCTGGACGTAGTATTCAAAGCTGATGGAGTCCGCAGCTGGCAGGAGCACGGTCTGCCTCTGTATAGAAGTTCCTATAATTGTTTCCTCTTCCTGCAATTGCTGCTGCCCGTTTTCAAGAGGTTCGGCGGTGTAAGTTACCCATACGCATCCCATAGGGTTTCCCCACAGCGAATAAACGCTGGCAAACTGCATGGAGCCGGAGTCTCCCGTAAAAGTATAGTCCTGCCCGCCCCTGGGCGACAGCACCGCCATGTCCTGCACCTGCGTGTCCAGTATTTTAATTACCGAGCGGAACCTCTCCGATGCATCGGCGCTCCGCCGCCCGGAACGCACCGCCCCCGTGCCAAGCCGCATCGCTTCGCCCACTACAACCAGCACCAGCATGGAAAGCGCCATGGCTATCAGCAGTTCCAGAAGCGTAAAGCCGTTTTTGCCCATGCCATTATTCAAGGCTTGCTTTCAACTTCCTTCAGGGTTTTTAAAATGAGCGATTTCTGCCTGCCGCTTTCCTGCCAGTGGACGGTCAGGTCCACTTCCAGGAGTTTGCAGTTAAGGCTTTCCGTCTTGTCCTCAAATACCGGATAAACCGAAACTTCGTAATCATATCCGCCGGAATCATTGCCGCCAATCCGTGAACTGCCCGCGGCAAGGGTGTTCTTTGCCAGCACTTTCCGCATCTTGTCCTGCGCGGCAGCAACGGCGTAGGTATAGTCCGCAGAGTAGGAAAGCGATCTTAAATCATGGGAAAACAACCTGCTTATCATCAGCACTCCGGTGGCCAGTACGGCCAGCGCCACCAGCACTTCCAGAAGGGTAAACCCACGGTCAGGACGCGCCCGGCTTAACATCTACT
>JAJYLE010000060.1 GCA_021788025.1 Nitrospirota bacterium | reverse complement strand
ACTATCTTTCACAAAAATTTGGAATGAAAGCCGATTTGCAGCTTTGTGAAAAAGGCAAAAATATCCCCAAGTATTTAGCAGAAGCCTCTTTACTCCTTACCGACACAACTGAAAAGGAAGGCGAATCCTAAAAAAAGAAGAATAAAAGAGGCAGTCTCGGAAATAAAAGGGGACGGTTCTATTTAAATGATTAAAGGCTCGCAATCGGAGATAAATAGAACCGTCCCCTTTATTCGTCCTGAACAGGAATAACCAATTTAGGAGGAACTCAACATGAACTTGGCAAACTATATTTCTTATTTTTTCGGCGGCGTTTTTCTCGCCAACGCCATTCCGCATATTGTCAGCGGAATGATGGGGCGTGCTTTTCAAAGCCCTTTCGCAAAGCCGCCCGGTGAAGGTCTTTCGTCATCTACTGTTAATGTCATTTGGGGCTTCTTTAACGTGATGGTGGCGTATCTTCTTATTTTCCACGTTGGGACTTTCGACATATACTTCCCCTTAAGCAAATGTTTTTAGAGGCACGCCACGCATACGATAATTCTTCCCAGGGAATCAAATCCGCTGGTTTCGTCCCCTAAACCCTTGACGCATCGAACCGGACGGTCACTTTTGCCCCGTTTTCGTTCCGGATGTCCAGCTCACCCACAAGCTGTCTCGCAAGCTCGCCCACCAGCCTGAGCCCGAGGGCCCCGGACCGCTCTATCTGGAAATCCTCCGGAAAACCCGTGCCGTTATCGTAACAGGCCAGTTCTATTTCCGTGCCGTTCGCTTTCAGTGACAGGCCGGCCTTGCAGCGGGTGCGGCCGGTGAATGCGTGCTTCATGGAATTGGAGAGCAATTCATTCACAATAAGGCCGCATGGCATGGCAACGTCCAGGGAGACCTGCACCGGATCAAGGTCCATGTCCAGAATGACCCCCGCAGCTTCATACCCTCTGATAACAGAGCGGGCAAGCTGTTCCAGATAGTCCTTCATATCCAGTTGGGAGAGCCCTTTGGTCTTATAGAGCATCTCGTGCACCATGGCCATTGTGCGTATCCTGCCCTGCGCCTCTTTAAACAGAAGTCTTGTACCCGGGTCTTTAATCGAGCCCATCTGCAGGCTTAGCAGGCTTGAAACGCTGTTCATATTGTTTTTTGTGCGATGGTAAAGCTCCATAAGCAGCAGCTCTTTTTCCTTAAGTGATTCGTTCAGGGCGATTTCGGACCTCTTCCTGGCGGAAATGTCTTCTAGAACAAGCAAGGCAAAAACATCTTCCAGGTAACTAAACGGGCTTGCGGTCACTGAAAGATATACCTCCTGCACCGCGGCGCCCGAAGCCAGTTCCATCTTTACCTCTTCACGGTTTACGTGTTCCCCCTTAAAAGCCCGCCCAACGGAATTCCTGACAACGCAATTGCCGCAATGCTGGCCGCGGCCGCACCCTTCCGGCACATCATGGGAATGAATGCAGTGCAGGGCTTCGCCGCCCCGCTTCAGCAAGACGTTGTCCCTGCCCGTATTCAGCAGCGACAGCGCGGCGGCATTAAGGTGGTATATCCGGACATCCGGGTCCACAATAAACATGAACGCAGGGACAGCATCAAACAGGTTCTGGAGGAAACCTGCATCCTGAAAGAACCCCGGATCCATTTATAATGATAACTCTTTTACAGGCGGAAAATCAGAATACACAATAAGCATGCCGGCGCCCGCCTTTAATGTCTTGTTTTCCCCCGGTTTTTACCGCTCGCCCGCCTTTTGCCCCAGCCCATCCCCATTTGTTATGATAAGTCACTATGGGTCAATCATTTCTAAGCAAGATATTCGGTACAAAAAACGACCGGGAACTCAAGCGCATTCTGCCCGTTGTTGAGCGTATAAATGCGCTGGAACCGTCTTTTTCGGGGCTTTCGGATGAGGCGTTGCGGGGAAAAACGGACGAATTCAGGAAGCGCCTCCAAAACGGCGAAACACTGGACGATTTATTGCCGGAGGCCTTTGCGGCCGTCCGCGAAACCGCAAAAAGAACGCTGGGCATGCGGCATTTCGACGTTCAGCTCATCGGCGGGACCGTTTTGCACCACGGCAAGATAGCCGAAATGAAGACGGGCGAAGGCAAAACCCTTGTGGCCACCCTGCCCGTATATTTAAACGCGCTGGACGGCAGGGGCGTTCACGTTGTAACCGTAAACGACTACCTTGCCAGAAGGGACGCCCACTGGATGTCCCCCGTTTACGAGTTCCTGGGCATGAAGGTTGGCGTTATCGTCCACGGGCTCACCGACGAGCAGCGGCAGCAGAACTACGGGGCGGACATTACCTACGGCACCAATAACGAGTTCGGTTTTGACTATCTCAGGGACAACATGAAATACGCCATCGAACAGTATGTGCAGAGGCCGCTTAACTACGCCATAGTGGACGAGGTGGACAGCATACTTATAGACGAGGCCAGGACGCCGCTTATAATATCCGGCCCTTCCGAGGAGTCCACTGACAAATATTACAAGATAAACAGGATAATACCCAGCCTGAAGCCCGAAGAGGATTTTACCCTGGAGGAGAAGAACAAAAACGTTATTCTCACGGACGAGGGCAACTCCAAGGTGGAAAGGATGCTGGGGCTGGGCAATCTTTACGACGCATCCAACATAGAGCTTGTCCATCACGTTTTGCAGGGCCTGAGGGCCCACCACATGTTTAAAAGGGACGTGGATTACGTGGTGAAGGACGGCGAAGTAATGATAGTGGACGAGTTCACGGGCAGGCTGATGCCGGGCCGCCGCTGGTCCGACGGGCTGCACCAGGCGATAGAGGCCAAGGAGAACGTGAAGATTGAAAACGAGAACCAGACCCTGGCCACGATCACATTCCAGAACTACTTTCGCATGTACAATAAGCTTTCTGGCATGACGGGAACGGCGGATACGGAGGCGGAGGAGTTTGCCAAGATCTATAACCTGGACGTCATGGTAATACCCACCCACAGGCCAATGGTGAGGAAGGACAATTCGGACCTCATATATAAAAACGAGAAGGCCAAGTTCAATGCCATCGTAAACCAGATAGAGGAACTTCACAAAAAAGGCCAGCCTGTGCTGGTTGGCACAATTTCCATTGAAAAATCGGAACTTATAAGCGGGCTTTTAAAGCGCAAAGGCATAAAGCACGCCGTGCTTAACGCAAAATACCATGAGCGCGAGGCGGAGATTGTTGCCCAGGCCGGGCGAAGCGGCGCGGTGACCATAGCGACCAACATGGCCGGAAGAGGCACCGATATCGTGCTGGGCGGCAACCCCGATGGCATTGTCAGGGACATGCTGGCAGGCAAGGAGGACCCGGCGCCCGAAGAGGTGCAGGCCGCCAAGGAACGCGCAAAGGCCGCCTGTGCCGCGGACAAGGGACAGGTGCTGCAATCCGGCGGCCTGTTCATACTTGGCACGGAAAGGCACGAATCCCGCCGGATAGACAACCAGCTGCGCGGGCGTTCCGGCAGGCAGGGCGACCCCGGAGAATCCCGGTTTTATCTTTCGCTTGGCGACGACCTGATGCGGATATTCGGCTCCGACAAGCTGCACGGCATAATGGACCGCCTGGGCATGGAAGAGGACGTGCCCATTGAAAACAGGCTGGTTACAAAGGCGGTGGAAAACGCGCAGAAGAAGGTTGAAGCGCACAACTTCGATATAAGAAAACAGCTTATTGAATACGACGACGTTATGAACAAGCAGCGCACCGAGATCTACGCCTTCCGGCGTGAGATACTGACCGGCGGCGAAAGCCTCCAGGAACGCATAAACCAGATGCTGGAAGAGGCCGTGGACGAGCTGCTTTACGCCTATTGCCCGGAAGACAAGCACGCCGACGAATGGGACATGAAGGGCCTGAAGGACGCGGTTTACGGCACATTCTCCCTCCATCTGGACACAGAGCCGGCCGGGCGGGATGAGATGTTTGAAAAGACGCTTCAGGCCCTCAAGGCCCATTACCTTGAAAGGGAAACAGAGCTGGGCGCAGATCTAATGCGCTTTATCGAAAAGACCACTCTTCTTCAGGTGGTGGACACGCACTGGAAGGACCACCTTCTGGCAATGGACCACCTGCGCGAAGGAATAGGCCTGCGGGGCTATGCCCAAAGGGACCCCCTTACTGAGTACAAGAAAGAGGCGTTCGACTTTTTCGAGCAGATGTACATGAGGATCAGCAGCGAAACATTGAGCAGGATCTTCAAGGTGCAGGTGCGCACCGAAAGGGAAGTCCAGAGAACGGAAAAAAACAGGAATATCATTTACAATAGAGGCGACGGAACGGACCAGACCGTCAGAAAGGACAAGAAAGTCGGCAGAAACGACCCCTGTCCATGCGGAAGCGGCAAGAAATACAAAAAATGCTGCGGAGTGAGCGGCTGATGCTGCTGCTTATCGGGCCTGGCCTTGATTCGTTCCGCGAGCCCCTGGAATCCAGGGGCTACAAAATCGGAAGTTTCACATCAATTGAAAAGGCCATCTCCGAGGTCCCGAATTGCAGCGCCATCATTATTGACGGCATAGATTACGCATCGCTTAAAAAACTCCAGTCCGCCTCAAAGGGCAAGCCAAAGATTCATGTGTCTTTTTCCGGCAGGCCAAGGCGTTCCGTACTGGGAGAGCCGCTTGCCTATCATCTTCAGGATCCAAGCCCGGAGGAGCTTGCCGCCGTAATAAAGCGCTCGATAAAAGACACCGGCACCGTTGCGCAAATAGCAACCCTTAAAGAGCGCAATACGGGGCTTGAAAGCGATCTCAGGTTTTTAGACGACCTCAACAAGGTGCTGAACTCCGCCGCGGACCAGGGCGCCGTGCTCTCGTTTTTAATAAGGAAATTCATGGAGCGCACCGGGGCCGAAAACTGTGCCATATACCTTCTGAACACCGAAACTGGCCAGCTTTGCATGGAAGACAAGGCCGGGCCGGTGTGGGCGGCCGCGCCTCGCGGCAACATGCCGGTAACGGGCGAGAGCGTGCAGGCGGAGGTGGTGCGCTCCTTAAAGCCCACGCTCATAAACTCCGGGGATTCCCGCATAGGGCATAAACTGGAGCGCGGAATAAGGCACAAGACCAAGTCCTACATATGCCTGCCGATGAAAAGCCGCGGCAAAGGCCTTGGCGCGATAGAGCTTATCAACAAAAAAGGCGGCGAGTTCACTAGGAAGGATTTAGCCGATATCCTCCGCTTTACCGACTACATTTCGCTCGCGGTGGAGAGGGCCGTGCTGTATGAAAAAATGCAGGAGCTTGTTATCACGGATGATCTTACAAAACTCTTTAACACCAGATACATGATAAGGAGCATAGAGACCGAGGTCCTCAGAAGCAAACGCTACGGCAACTCCGTAAGCCTGATATTTATGGACATAGATTACTTCAAGGAAGTAAACGACAATTACGGGCACCTTATCGGCAGCAAGCTGCTGGTGGAGATGGGCCAGTTTATGCTTAAAAATCTCAGAGAGCTGGATGTGGTTGCCAGATACGGCGGGGACGAATTCGTGATAATACTGCCGCAGACCAACCCTCAAAAGGCCGTGCAGACGGCAGAAAGGCTGAGGCGCTCCCTGGAACAGCACGTCTTCCTGAAAAAGGAAGGCTACAATCTGAAGGTCACGGCCAGCTTCGGAGTGGCTTCCTACCCCGAAAGCGCCGGCAGCAGGGAGGAACTGATCAGGCTGGCGGACGAGGCCATGTACAAGGTGAAGCACCGCACCAGAAACGGCGTTTACGCCATAGCGGAGCCGGCCCCAAACCATACCGCGGAATAAAGGGAACATATGTCGCTGGTTAATTACGCAACAAATGAATTGACCCTGAAGATCGTCTATTACGGTCCGGGGCTCTCCGGCAAAACCACTAACCTGCAATACCTGCATTCAAAGATACCGGCGGCAAAAAAAGGCAAGCTCCTTTCGCTGGCCACGGAGTCCGACCGGACGCTCTTTTTCGACTTCCTGCCTGTGGAGCTGGGCAAGATAAAGGACTTTACCGTCAAAATCCAGCTCTACACCGTCCCTGGGCAGGTGCGCTATAACGCCACCCGCAAGCTTGTGCTGAGAGGGGCGGACGCCGTGGTGTTCGTGGCCGATTCGCAGACCGAGATGATGGAGGCCAATATAGAGAGCTACGCCAACATGATGGACAATCTCAGGGAAAACTCCCTGGACCCCGGCGATATCCCGGTTGTGCTTCAATATAACAAGCGCGACCTGGGCAACGCCGCCTCCATAGACGCGCTCAACAAGGCGTTAAACCCCAAAGGCGTCCAGGTTTTCATGGCAGAGGCCATACACGGAACGGGCGTTGAAGAGACGTTTCAGGCCACGGTCAGGGTGCTGCTTGCAGACTTCAACCAAAAGATCAAACGCGGCCCCGCCGCCAAGATGCCAACTCCAAAAAAAGAGGCCCCGGCGCCTGAAATTCTGCACGGTTCGGAGCAATACTCGGAATGGCGCGGCACGCCTGAAGCCCCTGCCGGTAAAAACAGGAAACCGGCGCGGCCAAAGCCGGCGGAGCCTGTAAGCCCGGCCCCCGAAGAGACGGAAACATCCACGCCCGAAGCTGTCCTGGCCGGTTTCGAGTTCCAGACAGACTGGTCCTTCCAGTCCGAAACGGAAATAACGGAAGCCGATGTCATTGGCGGCCTTCCGGAATCAATCGATATTATGGAAGCGGAAGCCGTGGAGATAGAAGATGTGCCGCCTGCCATTGCTGAAGATGCCGGAAAACCGGAAACGGAAACAATACCGGAAACAATACCGGAAACGGCAGCCAGGCCAAAACAAGAAATCGTGACAAAACCGGCAGCAACGGAAAAGGCCGGAGAAACGGCGGATATTGCCGCGCCTGCTGAAAAGCCAGGCAAAGAAAAAACTGTACGCGTAGCTGCCGGAGCGCCTCCACCCGCCATATCCAGGGAAGATATCAGAGAGGAAATACACTTGAGGACAGAGATGCTGGAATTGCAGCTTTCGGATATAACTGCGGCCATCGTTTCGCTCAAAAATGCGGTCTCCGATCTTTCGGCAAAAGTAGACGGGCTTAACGTAAATGGCAGCGAAACGAACAATGGAACCGGCGATGCCGCGGAGGTGGATATCTCCGCCCTGAGCGCAAAGCTGGAAGCGGCAATCGATGTACGCCTTAAAGACATATTCAAAGACACCTTGCCGCCCGGCGCATTCAAGGACACACTCAGATTGCTCCGGGAGTTAAAGATGTCACAGGGGGATATTCTCACCACTCTTGAGAAACTGGAGTCCGCCCAGAATGAGCCCAGAAAGAAATCCGGGTTCTTCAGGCGCAGCGGCGACGATTAGAACCTGTTTACCCCTTAAATTTCAGGGCTCTCCTTACCTCTGCTATCATTTCTTATGCTCTCCTGCGGTATAGTGGTTCACGGTGGTGTTGGTTCCCCGCCGGGGCTTTATGACGGATGCCAACAGGCATGCGAGGTGGGCTTCGAGATCCTTGAAAAACGGGGCAGCGCGCTTGACGCGGTTGTGGCCGCGGTAAAAGCAATGGAGGATGACGGAAGGTTCAACGCGGGCCGCGGCTCCGTATTGAGACTGGACGGCAAGACGATTGAGATGGATGCATCCGTTATGGATTCCGGTGGCGGCATCGGCACGGTGGCCGCGATAAGGGGCGTAAAAAACCCCGTGCTTGTTGCAAAGGAGGTTTACCGCTCACCACATGCGATGCTTGCGGGCGAAGGGGCCATACGTTTTGCGCGGGCTAAAGGGTTTTCTTATTACAGGCGCATAACCGAAGCGGCCCGTGCAAGGCACAAAAAAAATACAGAGGCGTTAATGAGCGGGAAATTGCCGCTCTGGAAAGGGAAGCGGATTGAGGATTTCTGGAATTTCCAGGCCTCCATTGGCCGGGCATTAAACGCTTGCGATACAGTGGGCGCAGTGGCGCTGGATAGCAAGGGAAAGTTTGCCGTGGCAAGTTCAACGGGCGGGGCTTCCGCGATGCTTCTGGGCAGGGTGGGGGACACCCCGATGATAGGCTGCGGATTTTACGCCGGCCCGGAAGGCGCCATTGCTTCAACCGGAATAGGCGAAGAGATCATAAAAAGGATGCTGGCAAAAACTGTTTATGACAAGGCGGCTTCAGGGCCAGGGCTTGAAAAGGCCTGCGCGGAAGAAATTTCCAGGTTCCCCAAGAACATCCCGGTTGGGGTGATAGCCATAAGCAGGTCCGGCCCGGCGGTTGCGGCCAACAGGCAGATGGCCTGGGCGAAATTGATTATTTAACCCGCCTCTGCGGCGGCGTTCGCCGGTATGCCTGAATTCTTATTTACAAGTTTTTTCTTTTTTAGCGGGGCGGTTTTCGCCTCCAGTCGGCCCCGTCTCGTTTCGGTAAATTCAAGGTCTGCGTCGCGCGGCTCACATGAATACAGCAAACGGCCAACGCCGCGGCCACAGGTTCGATACGGCTAAATCCCAACTCTTTTTCGCTCTTATTTCCCTTATTTGGAAGCCGGAATGCCTCTGCCCTCTTTACATTCTGCCAGCCGTTGTTATGATTTAAAAAGCAGAAGATTTTCCCTGCCACTTTGCAAATCTTGAAAGGAGAAATCGGGATGAAAGCACCAAGGAGATTGCTTATCCTCGTGACGGCGCTGGCCATTGTATTTGCAGGCGCGTCCGCGGGGGCGTTCAAGCTGAAGAGCAGGTATGCGGTCAAATTGTCCGGAAAGCAGGAAACACCCGCAGTTTCAACAAAGGCAACTGGCGTAGCCTACATCAGGCGCATAGCTCACGACACGAAGCTCACATATGTCCTCAAGGTAAGAAATATTGAGGGCGTTACCATGGCTCACATACACCTTGCACCCAAGGGGCAGGAAGGCCCTCCCGTGGCAAACCTCTACACAGGCCCTGAAAAGAAAGGCAAGTTCAGCGGCACGCTTGCCAAAGGAACGATAACCGATAAGGACCTGACAGGGCCGATGCAGGGCAAGACCATTAACGATCTGATAAAAGAGATCAAAGGCGGCAACACCTACATAAACGTGCACACGGCGGCCCACCCGAACGGGGAGATCAGGGGACAGATAAAGTAGAGGGTTTTTTACCTATTGAGGACTTTGGCTGCGTCTTTGGCGAAGTAAGTAAGAATAAGGTCCGCGCCGGCCCGCTTGATGGACACCAGGCTCTCCATCATCACGCGCTCTTCATCTATCCAGCCAAGCCGGCCGGCCGCCTTCACCATGCTGTATTCCCCGCTTACGTTATACGCGGCAACAGGCAGGTCGAAGGCGCCCTTTATGTCGGAGATTATGTCCAGATAGGCGAGGGCCGGTTTCACCATTACGATGTCCGCCCCCTCCTCTATATCCAGGGCCACTTCCCTGATGGCCTCGCGTCTGTTGGGCGGATCCATCTGGTAGGAGCGCCTGTCGCCAAACTGCGGCGTGGATTCCGCCGCCTCACGGAAAGGCCCGTAAAAGGCGGAGGCATACTTGGCCGCATAGCTCATCACAGGTATATTGGAATGGCCTTCTTCGTCCAGGGCCTCGCGTATCGCGCCCACCCTGCCGTCCATCATGTCCGAAGGGGCCACCATGTCCGCCCCGGCTTTCGCATGGGACAAGGCCTCGCGGACAAGAAGCTCTACCGTGGGGTCGTTTAAAACCTCCCCATGCTCCACTACGCCGCAATGCCCGTGGCTGGTGTACTCGCACAGACATACGTCAGTTATCACGTACATGTCCGGGACGGAGTCCTTAATCGCCCTGATTGCCCGCTGTACTATGCCGTTGCCGTCGTATGCTCCGGAGCCTTTCTCGTCCTTAACATCCGGTATGCCAAACAGGATGACCGAACGTATGCCAAGCGAAAAAGCCTCTTTCACGTTTTTTACGGTCTCGTCCACGGACTCCTGGTAGCAGCCGGGCATGGAAGATATATCTTTCCTTACCCCTTTGCCTTCAACAACAAACAACGGGTAAATGAAATCAGAAGGAACAAGCCTGGTCTCCCGGAGCATCTCCCGGATGACCTCGTTCTTCCTGAGCCTCCTTGGCCTTTGCAAAGGGAACATCAATGGCTGCCGTGGCTTCCGCAGCTTCCGCAATCCGGCGCGGAATAATTAGGGGAAGTGTTTTTGAGAACGAAGCCGGAGCCCCCGCCCTCTTCCACAAAATCCATCTCGGTGTCTTTCAGGTTATTAAGGGTCTGTGCGTCCATATAGACTTTAAGACCGTTTTTCTCTATGGTCTGATCGTTCTGGCCGGCTTTTTCTTCTATTCCTATTCCATAGGAAGGGCCACACCCTCAGCCGCCGCCCTGTACCGTATAGATCCTGAGGCCGTGGCCTTCTTTTCCCTCGCCCTTCAAAAGCTCCAGCGCTTTCAGGGCCGCGTTATCTGTGATGCTGAACATTGGTAAGCGAACCTCCGTTGATTTACAAGATGCACACGGGTGCAATAGCACCCCTGACTCTCATAGAATAACTTAAACACAGGCCAAAAAACAATTATTTTTCACCCGCTTACGATATTATTAATTTAAGCGTTTATAATTAAGTTTTATGGATCCCCTGGAAATCTTCAATATATATTATGCCCCCGGCTCTCCGGCGCGGGAAACACTGCTTGTCCATTCGGAAAACGTTGCTGGCAAGGCCCTGGAGATAGCCCGAAGGGCGTCCGGTCAGCCGGACCTGGATTTCGTTTACGAATCCGCCATGCTGCACGACATAGGCATATATCTTACGCACGCGCCAAAAATCGGCTGCTTCGGAGAAAAACCGTATATATGCCACGGCCACCTGGGCAGGAAACTACTTGAAAAACTCGGTTATCACCGGCACGCGCTGGTGGCGGAAAGGCATATAGGCACGGGGCTTACCGCCCTGGACGTGCGCGAACAACGTCTTCCCCTGCCCGAAGCCGATATGACCCCGCAGACCCTTGAGGAAAAGATTGTGGCCTTCGCCGACAAGTTCTTCACCAAAAGCAACCCGTATAAGGAACTGGCCCTGGACGAGGCCCGGAAATTAATCAGCCGTTACGGCCAGGAGAAACTGGCGGTTTTCGATTCCTGGGTAAAACTGTTCGGGTAGCAGGAGCGCAATTACATACCCGGCAGCCGCATTAAAAAATCTAAGCAAGTCTCTTTTTAGGCTTATGGCATTTGAAGCAGGAGAACTTGGGCGGATGATTTGGCTTCAGGGCGTTTGGCTTGCCCGGCCCGTGACATCCCATGCAGGCCGCGTTTGTATCGGTGACGGTAGCGGCGGTAAGCCCCTGATGCGCGGCGTCCAGCGGTATCTGCGGGAACTTCTTGCCGGACAGGGCATAAAGCACCCCCACAACCACCAGCGCCACTATGATATACACGGCCCAGCTTTTCATGCGCTTATTCTAGCAGAAACAGGCAAATAACGGAAAAGGCCGCACCAAAATTAAACCCTCCACTTTGAAGGGGAGGGTTGGCAGAGTATGAAAAGACTTTTTAATCTTTAAACTTTGTCTTTATGTACGGCAGCAGCCCGCCCTCAAGTATCAAATCCGCCTCACGGCCTGACAAGTTCGGCACTGCCATGAAGGAAGTCCCCTGCGTAAGATTTTCCACCATGAAGGCCCGGTTCTCCCGCACGGCCTCTCTAAGGCCCGCCGCCTTCAGCCTGTCACCCTTGCCTATTTTCTTATAGTCCTCCGGGTTTTCAAACACAAGCGGCAGGATGCCGAAGTTTATCAGGTTGGCCCTGTGTATCCGGGCAAAGGATTTGGCGATAACAGCCTTGACCCCAAGATACATCGGGGCCAGCGCGGCGTGCTCCCTGGAGGAGCCCTGCCCGTAGTTTTCTCCGCCTATAACAACACCGCCGCCATTGGCGGATACCGCAAGCGCGCGCTTGCTGAACTCCGGGTCCAGCCCGCTGTACACGAATTCCGATATGGCCGGTATGTTGGAACGCAGCGGCAGGATCTTGGAGCCGGCGGGCATAATGTCGTCCGTGGTTATGTTGTCACCTGTCACAAGGAGAACCTCGGCCTCAAGCACGTCTCCAGGCTTCTCTTTCACGGGCACGCTCTTGATATTCGGCCCCTTCACTATCTCTGCCTTCCCGGTGGACTCTTCAGCCGGAGGAATGAACATATTGTTGTTTACCGGATATTCGGCAGGCTCCTTGGCGCGGCTTACCTTTATTCCGGATGTTTTGGGGTCTATTATCTCGCCTTTTACGGCAAACAAGGCGCACAGAAGCGGGTTTGCCAGGTAAACCTGCGCGTCCTTGGTCCCGCTTCTGCCCTTGAAGTTGCGGTTATACGACCGTATGGACACATGCCCGGAGCCCGGGGCGCCGCCCATACCGATGCATGGCCCGCAGGAGGACTCCAGCAGCCTAACACCGGCCGCCAGCAGGTCTTTCACTATGCCGTCCCTGGCAAGCATCGCCGCAACCTGCCTGGAGCCGGGGTTCAGAAGCAGGCTCACCCCTGGGGCTATCTGCCTGCCCTTCAGCACAGACGCAACCTCTTTAAGCGCCATGTAGGAGGAGTTGGTGCAGCTTCCTATGCACACCTGGTTTACCTTTGTGCCGGCCAGCTCGCGCACGGGCTTCACGTTGTCCGGGCTGTGGGGCATGGCGATGAGGGGTTCCAGCCTGGAGAGGTTTATATCAATAGTTTCGGCGTATACAGCATCGGGGTCCGCTGAAAGCTCCACCCAGTCCTGCTCCCTGTTCTGGGATTTAAGGAAGTGCAGTGTTCTTTCATCGCTGGGGAAAACCGAGGTGGTTGCCCCAAGCTCCGCTCCCATATTTGTTATGGTGGCCCTCTCCGGCACGCTAAGTTCCTTTACGCCAGGCCCGGCATACTCGAATATGCGCCCTACCCCCCCCTTCACGGTAAGCCGCCTTAAAAGCTCCAGTATTATGTCCATGGAGGCCACCCACGGCCTCCTGAGCTTGCCTTTAAGGTTTACCCGCACAACATCGGGCATCTTAAGCTCGAATGGTGCGCCAGCCATCATCGCGGCCGCGTCCAGCCCGCCCACACCTATTGCGATCATGCCGATGCCGCCTCCTGTGGGGGTATGGCTGTCCGTTCCAAGCGCTATTTTACCGGGGGCCGAAAACCTTTCCAGATGTATTTGATGGGATATGCCGTTTCCGGGCCTGGAAAACCACGCGCCGAATTTAGAGGCGGATGTGCGAAGGAACTCATGGTCATCGGCGTTCATGAAATCGGACTGGAGCATGTTGTGGTCCACATAAGAGACCGCGAGCGGCACTTTTACCCTGCTTACCCCTATGGCCTCGAACTGGAGCCAGGCCATCGTGCCCGTGGCGTCCTGGGTATAGACCTGGTCCGCCTTAATCCCTATGCGCTGCCCGGCCTGCGCCTGGCCGCTTGCCAGGTGGGCCTCTATTATCTTTTCAACAATATTTTTTCCCATATATAAAGAGCCGTTTCCTTACCCTTTCGTGAAGATTTCGGACGCCGGAAAAAAAGGCGATACAGATTAATTTAACACAGCAAACGGCCCGCGGCCAAATTGGGCAGAGTTTTTGCCTGGCCAGGCAAAAGCCCATACAAAGTCTAATAATTGTAATTTGACTTTAAATGGGAGTAGAATAGCCTTCGTGAAGCTGATTCAGGTATTAATATGAAAAACGGCGCAAAACTTTTAACCGCATTTATGTCGCTGGCGCTTGTTCTGGCAGCTGGCCCGGCACAGGCATCCAGCCAGGAAAAGCACGGCGTGGCAAATGCCGCTTACATGGAGATGCTGCATCTGCACTCGCTTATGGACCACGGCCTTGAAATGCTTGCCGAGGGGTCCAATATAGTGATGTTTTCAGAGCAGGATATTGCCCCCTCTCTTGACGAGATGACCATGGAGCATGGCCGCAAGATGATACTGGAAGGCAAGGCCGTGATAGAAAAGACACTGAAGATGGCTGCCGCGCAAAAGAAGGTTTACAGAAACAGGCTCTTTATAAGGTATATCGGCGACCTCGGAAACGCGGAGATTGCTT